>NZ_JBPXLK010000002.1:0-485888 GCF_051843015.1 Nocardia sp. JW2 | reverse complement strand
ATCACCAACCTGCTCACCGAGGACAACCTGCCCTCCTATCACCGCGAGATCGCCGAGAACTTCTCCCAGGACGGCGCGTGGGGTACCTGGGTCGGTCGCTGGACCGCCGAGGAGAACCGGCACGGCATCGTCATCCGCGACTATCTGGTCGTGACCCGAGGGGTCGACCCGGTCGCGCTGGAGAACGCCAGGATGGTCCACATGACCCAGGGCGCGCACGCACCGGCGAACTGGGGCGGGTTCCTGGTCAACGTCGCGTACGTGACGTTCCAGGAGCTGGCCACCCGGGTGAGCCACCGCAACACCGGCCGCGTCTGCGACGACGCCGTCGCCGACCGCATGCTCGCGCGGGTGGCCACCGACGAGAACCTGCACATGATCTTCTACCGCAACCTGTGCGCCGCCGCCCTCGACCTGGTCCCCGATCAGGCGATGCCCGCGATCACCAAGGTGCTCACCAACTTCCAGATGCCCGGCGCGGGCATGCCGAACTGGCGGCGCAACGGCGTGCTGATGGCCAAGCACGGCATCTACGACCTGCGCCAGCATCTCGACGAGGTGGTGCTTCCGGTGCTCAAGCAGTGGAACATCTTCGGCCGCGACGACTTCGGGCCACGCGGCGAGGCCGCCCGCGACGAACTGGCGCAGTTCCTGGCCAAGCTGGAGAAGGACGTGCTGAAGTTCGAGGAGCAGCGCGACAGGTTGCTGGCGCGCGAGCGGGAGGTCGCCGAACGCAAGGGGGCGGGCGTAGCGGCGCGCTGATCGGCAGCGGCCGTTCGGTCAGGCGTCGTGACGACCACAGCGCCTGACCGGCGGCCGCGATCGCGTCGCGGTCAGTACTGCCCGCGCAGGTGGGTCACATCTCCCGCCGACACCGCTTCGTCGCCGATCAGCAGTCGCCCGGTGGCGTCTACCCCGGTGGCCACACCGGTGAGCACCTTCCCACCCGGCAGCTCCGCCCGCACGTTCACCCCGATGGTCGCGCAACGCTCGCGGTAGGCCGCCGCGAGTTCGTCGGTGGCCCACCCCGCCCGCTCCCAATCGGTGAACCGGCGGGCGAATTCGCTGAGGATCGCGGCGGCGAGCGCGGTGCGATCGGTGGTCTGCGCACCGGCCAACGCCAGCGAAGTCGCATGCGGCACAGGCAGTTCCGACTCGTCCAGGTCGACATTGAGGCCGACACCGACCACCACGGCTGGCGCGATGCCGGTGGCGGCGACCTCCGCGAGGATGCCCGCGAGCTTGCGGTTGTCGAGCAGAACGTCGTTGGGCCACTTCAATTCCGGGGAGAGACCCGCGATGCCACGCAGCGCGTCGACCACCGCGATACCGGTGAGCAACGGCAGCCAGCCCAGCGCCACCGGGTCGATCCCCGGCAACCGGACCAGGATCGACAGCGAGATCTGGGCCCGCGGCGGGCTCACCCACTCGCGCGCGTGCCGACCGCGACCCGCGACCTGCTCCTCGGCGAGCAGTGCCTGCCGGTCGACAGCGGGATCGGCCGCGCGGGCCACCAGATCGGCATTGGTCGAACCGGTCGATTCGACGACATCGATCCGGTCGAAGAACACCGGTGCCGGGGAGACGAGAGAGCTGCGCAGACGGTGCGCGTCGATCGGTGCCCTGTTCATTCCTGGCACGCTACCTGCCGCCGCGTGCTATGGGGCATCACCACACCTAGCTGCGGTTTCTGTACTGGCCGGTAGGCGTACTGCCGTAGTGCGGGGCGGTGTCACTAGTTACACTCGCAACCCATGACGAGTGTCCAGCAGCAGCCCGCGTCGGAATCGGCGGGCGCCCCCGACATCCACACCACCGCCGGGAAGCTGGCTGATCTGCGGAATCGGCTGGAAGAAGCGCAACACCCGATGGGTGAGGCCGCCGTCGACAAGGTGCACGCCAAGGGCAAGATGACCGCCCGCGAGCGCATCCTCGCACTGGTCGACGAGGGCTCCTTCGTCGAGCTCGACGCCCTGGCCAAGCACCGCAGCGTGAACTTCGGGCTGGAGAACAACCGTCCCACCGGCGACGGCGTGGTCACCGGTTACGGCACCATCGACGGCCGCGACGTGTGCCTGTTCTCCCAGGACGTCACCGTCTTCGGCGGCTCCCTCGGCGAGGTCTACGGCGAGAAGATCGTCAAGGTGATGGACCTGGCCATCAAGACCGGTCGTCCGCTGGTCGGCATCAACGAGGGCGCGGGCGCGCGCATCCAGGAGGGCGTCGTCTCCCTCGGCCTCTACGGCGAGATCTTCCACCGCAACGTGCAGGCCTCCGGCGTGATCCCGCAGATCTCGCTGATCATGGGTGCCGCCGCCGGTGGGCACGTGTACTCCCCCGCGCTCACCGACTTCGTGGTGATGGTCGATCAGACCTCGCAGATGTTCGTCACCGGTCCCGACGTGATCAAGACCGTCACCGGTGAAGAGGTCAGCATGGAAGACCTCGGCGGCGCGCACACCCACATGGTGAAGTCCGGTGTCGCCCACTACGTGGCCTCCGGCGAGCAGGACGCGCTGGACTACGTCAAGGACCTGCTGAGCTACCTGCCGAGCAACAACCGCGCCGAGGCACCGCGCACCGAGCCGACCGACCCGATCTTCGGCGCCATCGAGGACTCGCTCACCGAGGAAGACCTCGAGCTCGACACGATCATCCCGGATTCGCCGAACCAGCCCTACGACATGCACGAGGTGATCCGTCGTCTGCTCGACGACGACGAGTTCCTCGAGGTGCAGGCCGAGCGCGCGATGAACATCATCGTCGGCTTCGGCCGGGTCGACGGGCGCAGCGTCGGCATCGTCGCCAACCAGCCAACCCAGTTCGCCGGCTGCCTCGACATCGACGCCTCGGAGAAGGCCGCGCGCTTCGTTCGCACCTGCGACGCCTTCAACATCCCGATCATCACCCTGGTCGACGTGCCCGGCTTCCTGCCCGGCACCGGCCAGGAATACAACGGCATCATCCGCCGCGGCGCCAAGCTGCTCTATGCCTACGGCGAGGCCACTGTGGGCAAGATCACGATCATCACCCGCAAGGCTTACGGCGGTGCCTACGACGTGATGGGTTCCAAGCACATGGGTGCCGATGTGAACCTCGCGTGGCCGACCGCGCAGATCGCCGTGATGGGCGCCTCGGGCGCCGTCGGGTTCGTCTACCGCAAACAGCTGGCAGAGGCCGCCCAGAACGGCGCCGATGTCGACGCTTTGCGCCTCGAGCTGCAGAACGAGTACGAGGACACCCTCGTGAACCCGTACGTGGCCGCCGAGCGTGGCTACGTCGACGCGGTCATCCCGCCGTCGCACACGCGAGGCCAGATCGTGTCGGCGCTGCGACTGCTCGAACGCAAAATGGTGACCCTTCCCCCCAAGAAACACGGCAACATTCCGCTCTGAAAACGCGATATTCCTCGTGTGCCGCGCACACTTGTTGGGGAAATCAACTATTGCCCGGCGCTGTTGCACCGGGAATGATCGCGGACACCGCGCCGTGAACCGAAGTACGCGCAGGAAGGATCTGGCACTGTGACCACTGTGGCAGAAGAAGACGTGCTGACCGCCGCCGAGCTCGAGCTCGCTGTCGAACCACTCGTCGACGAGGTCGAACTGTCTACCGACACACTGACCGAGGCCCCGGCAGAACCCGCCGGTGAGCCGCTGTTGCGCATTCTCAAGGGCTCGCCCACCGACGAGGACGTCGCCGCGCTGGTCGCGGTGTTCAGTGCCGCCGCCGCGAGCGCACCGGCGCCGACCGCTCCGCAGCCGGTCGACGGCTGGGGTCAGGCGACGCTGATGCACCGGGGTTCGTCCCCGTTCTCGCCGTACGTGTACCCGCTGCTGTCGCACCTGCGCTGAGGGTGACCCGGCTGGTCTTGGCCTCCGCGTCCCCCGCCCGGCTCGGGGTGCTCCGGACGGCGGGTATCGATCCCGTCGTCCGCGTCTCCGGCGTCGACGAGGACGCGGTCTCGGCCGCGCTTCCCGCTGATACCTCCGCCGAGGATGTCGTTGTCGCCCTGGCCCGTGCCAAGGCGCTCGACGTGGCGGGCTCCATTCCCGAACTCGCCGCCGACTGTGTCGTCGTCGGCTGCGATTCCATGCTGCTCGTCGACGGGCGGCTGCAAGGCAAACCGCACACCCCCGAGGTGGCGCGCGAGCGCTGGGCGAGCATGGCCGGGCGCAGCGCCGATCTGCTCACCGGTCACTGTGTGCTCCGCCTGCGCGACGGCGAGGTCGTCGCCGAATCGGCCGAATGCAGTTCCACCACCGTGCATTTCGCCAAACCCGGCCCGGACGAACTCGAGGCCTACATCGCCACCGGCGAGCCGCTTCAGGTGGCGGGCGCGTTCACGCTCGACGGTCTCGGCGGCTGGTTCGTCGACCGGATCGAGGGCGATCCGTCGAGTGTCATCGGCATCGGGCTACCACTGCTGCGCAGGCTGCTCGAAGACGTCGGCGTCGGTGTCACGCAACTGTGGCGGGACGCGCGGTCCTGACGGCGTGATCATGCGCTGAGCGGCCTGGTCCGCACCGATCGCCGGCCGGGCGGGCCGCTCGCCGTGCTCCTCGGCCGCGTGCTCGACGGCTTCCGCACCGAGGGTGAGTTCGAGCCGGGCGTGGCACAGTTCCGGTTCGGTGAACGGATGCAGCCGCACCTCCACCCGGCCGCGCGCACCGTTGCGTTCCAGCACTTCGCGCATCAGACCAACATGCACTCCGCACACCACTTCGGCGTGCGAGCGAGCCAGTTCGCGCAGCGGGCAGGCGGTGAGGTTGATCCCGACGTGCTCGTCGGTCTCGCCGACCGGGTCCTTCTCCGGCGCGAAGCCGAGTTCCGACATCAGCGACATGGTGATGTCACGGGCGTCGGCGAGAGTTTCCACCTGGTGGGAGCCGATATCCATGCGACGGCCCCACGCGCGGCCCGCCTCGATGGCGGCGGCGGAGCGACTGAGCGGGTCGGGTCCGAGGTGGTCGGCCAGCACCTGGGCCAGTTCCTGATAGCCGACCGACCGCTGCACCGCGCGATAACCGATGCGAGGTCGGCCACGTCCGCGCGGGGGTTGCTGGAACTGGCGCACGAGCGATTCGCGGGTGAGAACGTCGAGGTGGAAACGGACGGTGGTGACGTGCTGTCCGGTGATGCGGGCCAGTTCCTGGGCATCGAGGGGCTCGGTGGCGCCACGTAGGATCGCGAGCAGTCGCCGTCGCGGCCATGAATCGGACATAGCTCACCCCTCCTCTCCAGAGACTTTATCGGACAGCTCTGCGCTTTATTCGCCCATTGCGTCGATTCGTGATGTGCCACCACAGACATACCATCGGCTACGGCCTCGACACTGCCGCACCCGCCCAACTCTCGCGTGAAGGACCACACTGTGCCCGTCGCCCCGGATCCGCACCCCGCCTACGGTTCCTACGCAGTCCCGCATCGATTGGTAACCACCGAATGGCTGTCCGCAAACATCGGGGTGCCCGGTGTGAAGGTCATCGAATCCAACGACGACATTCTTCTCTACGACATCGGACATGTGCCCGGCGCGGTCAAGATCGATTGGCGTGGTGATCTGAGCGACCCGGTGACCCGCGATTACATCGATGGTCACCGATTCACCGAACTGATGCGCGCCAAGGGTATCCGGCGCGAGGACACCGTGGTGATTTATGGCGATCGCGGCAATGCCCAAGCCGCGCACACCGCCTGGATCTTCACCCTGTTCGGGCACGAGGACGTGCGCCTGCTCGACGGCGGCCGCGACGCCTGGATCTCCGAGGAACGCGACACCACCTTCGAGACGCCTGTCCCCGAGCGCAGCGACTACCCGGCGGTCGAGCGTGACGACACGACCGCCCGCGCGTTCCGCGAGGAGGTTCTCGCGCGGCTGGGCCGCCCGCTCGTGGACGTGCGCTCGCCGCAGGAGTACGCGGGCGAGTCCGGCGGCGACAAGGAACCGGAAACGCAACGGGCGGGTCATGTGCCAACCGCCGTTAACATCCCGTGGACACTTGCCTGCTCACCCGATGGAAGATTCCGTTCGCGCGCCGAACTCGACGAGGTCTACGGCGCCCTGCCCGCCGAGGATCTCGTGGTCTACAGCCGGGTCGGCGAACGCTCCAGCCACACCTGGTTTGTCCTGACCTTCCTGCTCGGCCGCAGGT
Organism: Nocardia sp. JW2; assembly: GCF_051843015.1. NCBI lineage: Bacteria > Bacillati > Actinomycetota > Actinomycetes > Mycobacteriales > Nocardiaceae > Nocardia > Nocardia sp. JW2. The sequence continues at coordinate 479,733 of NZ_JBPXLK010000002.1, read as the reverse complement.
CGGTACGCAATTACGACGGTTCGTGGATCGAATGGGGCAACTCGGTTCGCCTGCCGATCGCCGCGGGCCACGAACCGGGCACCGTCGATCAGCGGAATTGAAACGGGTTCACAGGTCGGCGCGCCGCGTAGTGTGACCTACGACCTACTGAACAGTAGGGCTAGCCGAGTTCGGGGCGAATTGGCACACTGCCTACACTCGCCCGAGACGAAAGTTGTCGATACCGGGCGCGGGGCCCACACGGTGACCCGTCCGAAGCGACCAAAGATTGCACACAGGAGGCTCAGTGCCCAGCCATGCCAGCGCACGGATCACGAAGGTACTCGTAGCTAACCGCGGCGAGATCGCGGTCCGCGTGATCCGGGCTGCCAAGGACGCGGGGATCACCAGCGTCGCGGTGTACGCCGAGCCCGATGCCGACGCTCCCTTCGTGAAGCTCGCCGACGAGGCGTTCGCCCTCGGTGGCCAGACCTCGGCCGAGTCGTACCTCGTGTTCGACAAGATCCTCGACGCCGCCGCCAAGTCCGGCGCCGACGCGATCCACCCCGGTTACGGCTTCCTCTCCGAGAACGCCGATTTCGCCCAGGCCGTCATCGACGCCGGGCTGATCTGGATCGGCCCCTCACCGCAGTCGATTCGCGACCTGGGTGACAAGGTCACCGCCCGCCACATCGCCGAGCGCGCGCAGGCCCCGATGGCCGCGGGCACCAAGGACCCGGTCAAGAACGCCGACGAGGTCGTCGCGTTCGCCAAGGAATACGGCGTCCCGGTCGCGATCAAGGCGGCCTTCGGTGGCGGTGGCCGCGGCATGAAGGTCGCCCACACCATCGAGGAGATCCCCGAGCTGTTCGAGTCGGCCACCCGTGAGGCCGTCGCCGCCTTCGGCCGTGGTGAGTGCTTCGTCGAGCAGTACCTGGACAAAGCCCGCCACGTCGAGGCCCAGGTCATCGCCGACCAGCACGGCAACGTCGTCGTCGCCGGTACCCGTGACTGCTCGCTGCAGCGTCGCTTCCAGAAGCTCGTCGAGGAGGCGCCCGCGCCGTTCCTGTCCGACGAGGTCCGCGCCAAGATCCACGACTCCGCCAAGCGCATCTGCCGCGAGGCCGGTTACTACGGCGCGGGCACCGTGGAGTACCTGGTACAGGGCGAGACCGTGTCGTTCCTCGAGGTGAACACCCGCCTGCAGGTGGAGCACCCGGTCACCGAGGAGACCGCGGGTATCGACCTGGTGCGCCAGCAGTTCCGCATCGCCGAGGGCCACGAGCTGAGCATCACCGAGGACCCCGCCCCGCGTGGTCACTCCTTCGAGTTCCGCATCAACGGTGAGGACGCCGGTCGCGGCTTCCTGCCCGCCCCCGGCCCGGTCAACGTGTACCGCGAGCCCTCGGGCCCCGGCGTGCGCGTGGATTCCGGTGTGGTGGCAGGCAGCGTCATCGGCGGTCAGTTCGACTCGATGCTGGCCAAGCTGATCGTCACCGGCGAGAACCGCGAGCAGGCGCTGCAGCGCGCCCGTCGCGCGCTGGCCGAGTACGAGGTCGAGGGCCTGGCGACGGTCATCCCGTTCCACCGCGCGATCGTCGAGGACCCGGCGTTCATCGGTGACGGCGAGAAGTTCGACGTCTACACCAAGTGGATCGAGAACGAGTGGAACAACACCGTCGAGCCGTACACCGGCGGCGGTGCCCCGGCCGACGACGACGAGGAACTGCCCCGGCAGAAGGTCGTCGTCGAGGTCGGTGGCCGTCGCGTCGAGGTCTCGCTGCCCGGCCAGTTCTCCCTCGGTGGCGGCGCGGCCGGTGCGGCCGGTAACGGTGTGGTCCGCAAGAAGCCCAAGCCGCGCAAGCGTGGTGGCGGCGGTGCCGGCGCCGCGTCCGGTGACGCGGTCACCGCGCCCATGCAGGGCACCGTGGTGAAGGTCGCCGTCGAAGAGGGTCAGACCGTCGAGGCCGGCGACCTGATCGTGGTGCTCGAGGCCATGAAGATGGAGAACCCGGTCAACGCGCACAAGGCCGGTGTCGTCACCGGGCTGGCCGTCGAGGCGGGTGCCGCCATCACCCAGGGCACCGTCCTGGCCGAGATCAAGTAAGACGACATTTCGCGAACGGACGCCGGTCTTTGTAGACCGGCGTCCGTTCGCGTTCAGGGGCGATTGCCCTGAGTGAACGGGCGGCGAAGATCGCGGTCGCGGCCGGGCGCCGCGTCCGTGGCCTGTCGTAATGTGGGTCGGGTGACCAGCAGTGCGCACATCGAACCGGATTCCGCAGCCACACCGGATCCGGTGCCGGTCGCCGAGGTGATTCGCGGCAGGCAGGCCGCCGGGCATCGCGACGACGGCCACCGTCTGGCCCTGGTGATCGAGGGCGGCGGCAGCCGTGGCGTGTATTCCAGCGGCATGGTGCAGGCGCTCGAGGAGCTCGGGCTGTCGACGGTGTTCGATGCCGTGTACGGCACGTCGGCCGGGGCGATCAACGGGGCGTGGCTGCTGTGCGGGCGGGCCGCCTCGGGGATGCGGTCGTGGACGGATCGCACCATCATGCGGCGAGTGGTCGACCCGGTGCGGATCGTGCGCGGGCGACCGGTTTTCGATCTGCACTACCTGGTGCACCGGGTGTACGACGGGATCGAGCCGATGGACTTCCCGGCGATTCTCGCCAATCCGACCAGCTTCCATCCGATCGCCACCGATACCCGCACCGGGCAGCCGGTCGATCTCGCACCGTTCATCGTCGACAAGCCGACGCTGCTCACAGCTTTGCGCGCGTCGGCGGGATTGCCGTTGCTCGCGGGCCCGCCGGTGGAGCTGGCAGGCCGCAGTTATTTCGACGGTGGTCTCTCCGAGACCGTGCCGATCCGGAGCGCGGTGAGCGCGGGCGCCACCCACGCCCTCGTCCTGCGCACGCGACGAACCGGGGAGCTGCGTCCCCCCGCCCCCCTCGTGCACCGGGTGGTCGGCGGCGGATATCTGCGTGCGGTCGCACCCGGCGCTTTCCGCGCGTGGTCGGCGCGACCCGGTCAGCAGGCGGTGGAAGACAGCTATCTGGCCGGACTCGGCGACCGGGTACTGCAGGTACATCCCCCTGCCGACGCCCCGCCGGTCGACAGCGCCGCCCGCGACACCACCCTGCTCACCCAGGCCCTCGACCTCGGACGCGCCGCCGTCCACGCCCTGCTCGGCGACCGGCCGAGCCCGGCCTGAGGCGACCCCCGGAACTCCGGGGCACCGGTTTTGCCGGATTTCCCAGTTCTGCCCGCTCCCATAGCGTCTCACCGGCGAGGGCATGAGCAGAGGAGACCGGGATGGGTACGCAGGTGCTGGCTCGACCGCCGGTGGAATCGGCCGGTCATGAGGAGCCGCAGGAGCGGGGGTGGCATCCGGCCGTCCGGGTACTGTTCCGGTTCACGTTCGTCACCGTCGGAATCGGGATGGCCGGTGCGTGGTTGCTGCACGCGCTGCTGCGCACTCTCGGCCTACCGCAGCAGGTGGTGGCCGAGATCGGCAAATGGACTGCGCTGCATCCACTCACGGACTGGGTGGGCGCCCGGCTCTTCGATGTCCGGGTCGACTACACGGTCACCGGTAGTGGTGACACAGCCGCCAAGTGGATCAGCGTCCTCACCCTGATCCTGGTCGCGGTTCCGGTGACCGCGGTGTGGTCGGTACTCGACCGGCGGCGCCCCGACTATGCCCGCCTGTACGGCTGGTTCCGGTTGCTGGTGCGGTTCACCCTGGTGAGCGCGCTGATGCTGTACGGGATGATCAAGCTGATGCCGACCCAGATGTCGTTCAATCTGGAGCGGCTGGTCGAACCGTTCGGGCACATGAGCCCGATGGCCGTGCTGTGGGCGCAGTCGTCGCTGTCGGAACCGTACGAGATGGCGCTCGGGGCGGCCGAGGTAGCGGCGGCGGTGCTGCTGATCCTGCCGCTCACCGCCGGGCTCGGTTCGGTGCTCGCGGTGATCGTCGCGCTGCAAGTGGTCTTGATGAACCTCACCTTCGATGTGCCGGTGAAGCTGTTCGCCCTCCAACTGCTGCTGTACGCACTGCTTCTCGCGGCACCTGATCTCGTACGTCTGGTCCGGGCGCTGCTCGGCCGTGCTGTCGAAGCGAGCCCGCCGACCACCCTGCTCACCTCACCGCGTGGCAACCGCTTGATGCTCGGTGCTCAGGCACTGCTCGGGCTGTGGTTCCTCGTGGCCACGGCGGTCGAGGCCTACGACGGCTGGCACACCTACGGCAATGCCCGGCCGAAGTCGCCGCTCTACGGCATCTGGAATGTCACCGAGTACTCGGTCGACGGCGAGCAGGTGCCCGCGCTGGTCGGCTTCGACGCACCGGCAACCGGCCTGCCGAACGCGACCGAACGGTTCCGCCGCATCATCTTCGACATCCCGCAGGGCATGACCGCCCAGCGCCTCGACGATTCGCTGGTGTCCTTCCCCGCCCGCGTCGACACCGGAAAGCAGACCGTCACCTTGTCCAAGGACACCACCCACCAGTGGACCATCGCGTCCTTCACCTATCTTCGCCCACAGGAGAATCAGCTGATCCTCGAGGGCAAGCTAGGCGGCCGCCAGGTGCGGATGCGGCTCGACCAGGTCGACCTCGACCAGTTCCCCGTCGTCTCGCGCGGCTTCCACTGGGTTCAGGCCACCCCGTACTACCGGTGACGCCCCGGCTAGGCTCGGCCCGTGGAACCGATCGAGATCAACGCAGGCTCCTGGTATCTGCGTGCCCTGCGCGCCGACGAACGGATCGATGACCGGCCCGCGCTCGCCGAAGCAGGCATCGTCGACCCCGATTACATCGCCCGCCGCGACACCGGCTGGGCGGACGAATCGCATCTGTCGTGGGCGGTGTGCGTGCCGACCACGGCGGAGATGATCGCCGAGATCGGGGTCACCCCCGACGCGGACGGCACCGCCCTGATCACCGGTTGGGCGCGCGAGGGATTCGACGACGCCCTGGCCACCGGCGTCGAATCGGTGACTCGTTTCGTCGCAGGCGCCCTCGCCCTCACCCCGCGGCTCAGCCCCGAATTGGGCTGAGCCCCAGGGCGTTCGGTCTCGTCAGTAGATGCAGGGCTTGGGCCGGCCCGCCCAGCCGCCGTTGAGGAATTCGCATACCGCCGAGAAGATGTCGCCCGTCGAGGACCCGACCTGGGTCGCGGCCGGGGCGCTATCGGGTCCGGTGGCCGCGTTCGCGGTCGTGACGGGGAGGGCGAGGCCGGCGATCACAGCGCTGACAGCAACGAGCTTCTTCATCGAGAGTCCTGTTCGGTAGTTGTCGATCGAGTTGTTCGCTCGGATGACGAGTCTGGCATATCTGACCGTTCGGTCAAATACCCGGAGGCACCGAATCGGGTTTCTCCCAATAGGTTTGCCGTCATTCCATGATGGTCGCGAGTACCCGGTCGAGGGCGTCCACAACCTTGCCCAGTTCCGCTTCGGTGACGGTGAGTGCCGGACGGAACCGGATTCCGCGCTCGCCGGTACCCAGCAGCAGCACGTGTTCGCGCTCGCGCAGGGCCGTCACCACCCGGTCCCGCAGCTGCGGCGTGGCAAGGGTGATCGCGCACATCAGCCCGCGCCCACGCACCTCGCTCACCTTCGCCGGGTGCGCGGCGGCGAGCTGACCCAGCTGATCGAGCAGGTACCGACCGAGGGGGCCGACCTTGTCGATCACCCGATCCTGTTCCAGCACTTCGAGAATGCGACGCGCGCGCACCATATCGGTGAGGTTGCCACCCCACGTGGAGTTGAGCCGCGAACTCACCCGGAAGACATTGTCGGGCACCTCGTCGACCCGGCCGCCCGCCATGATGCCGCAGACCTGCGTCTTCTTCCCGAACGCCACCACATCCGGAGCGACATCCAATTGCTGGTAGGCCCAGGTGGTTCCGGTGAGCCCGACACCGGTCTGCACCTCGTCGAGGACGAACAGGGCGTCGTTGTCGTGGCACAACCGCTGCATCGCGGCCAGGAACCGCGGCCGCAGATGCCGGTCACCGCCCTCGCCCTGAATGGGCTCGGCGATGAAACAGGCGATGTCGTGCGGACGGTCGGCGAACGCGCGGGCGGCCTGAGCGAGGGTTTCGGCTTCGAGCGCGTCGAGGTCCTCGCCCGCGAAGGTGTGCGGGGTGTCCAGGCGTGGCCAGTCGAACTTGGGGAAGCGCGCGGTCTTGACCGGATCGGTGTTCGTCAGCGACATGGTGTAGCCGCTGCGCCCGTGGAAGGCGCCGGTCAGGTGCAGCACCTGGGTGCCGAGTTCCGGTGAGCGGCCGTGGGATTCGTTGTGCCTGCTCTTCCAGTCGAAGGCCACCTTGAGCGCGTTCTCCACCGCGAGCGCACCACCGTCGACGAAGAACAGGTGCGGTAGCCGCGGATCACCGAGCACGCGGGCGAAAGTGTCGACGAAGCGGGCCATCTCGACGGTGTAGACGTCGGAATTGCTCGGCTTGTTCACCGCGGCGGTGGCCAGTTCGGCGCGGAAGCGCTCGTCGCGAGCCAGCGCCGGGTGGTTCATGCCCAGGGCGTTGGAGGCGAAGAAGCCGAACATGTCGAGATAGGCGGTGCCGTCGCGTTCGTCGATGAGCGTGCGGCCGTGGGACTTGTGCAGGTCGAGCACAAGGTCGAAGCCGTCCGCGAGGATGTGCGAGGACAGGATTTCGTGGACCCGGTTGGCGGGGGTGACCGCCGCGCCGGGGCGCTCCAGTTCGATGGTCACGACCCGAGGGTACGCAACTATTTACGGAACATCCACGGAATGACGGATTAATTACGAAGAATCGTTACCTGTCGTAGAATGTCTGCAGGATGATGGTGCTGCGCGTCCGTACGTTGGCGGTGGCCCGGATCTCCTGCAGCAGCTGTTCGAGATGCCGGGGTGAGGCCACCCGCACCAGCAGGACGTAGCTCTCCTCGCCCGCCACCGAGTGGCACGCCTCGATGCCGGGAACGTGCTGCAGCAACGCGGGCGCGTCATCGGGCTGGGATGGGTCGAGAGGAGTGATCGCGACGAATGCCGACAGCAGGTGCCCGAGCGCTTCGGGGTCGACGTTGGCCGTGTATCCACGGATCACGCCGCGCGCCTCGAGCCTGCGCACCCGTGACTGCACCGCCGACACCGAGAGGCTGGCCTTCTCCGCCAGATTCGACAGGGTGGCGCGCCCGTCGTTCATCAGCTCCCTGATCAGGAGCCGGTCGATATCGTCGAGCTGGGGTCTAGCCGGTGTATCCGCCATCAGCGAAGGCTAACGCAGGCCGGGGGTTGCGCGGGGAAGACTTCTTTCTGTTCTCCTCCGAAATCCGAGCGAACTTTTCCGTGAGTCGTACCAACAGCAGAAGGTGAACAGTGATGACGCACACCGTGACCGAGCATTTCTCCGAACAGCTCTCGCTGCGCGCGCGGGCCCTGCTGCACGGCCTCGGCGCCGACGTGCCCGAGCCGGGCGTCCTGCTCGCGCGCACCCCGATCTCCGGCGGTGTCCTGCTTCCGCTCACTCCCGACACCACAGCCGACGTGGATGCCGCGATCGGTCGCGCGGCCGGGGCGTTCGAATCGTGGCGCACGGTCCCCGCCCCGGTGCGCGCGGCGCTGGTGCGCAGATTGTCGGCGTTGCTGGTCGCCCATCAGGACGAATTGGCCGAGCTGGTCACACTCGAGGCGGGCAAGATCGGCGCCGAAGCACTCGGCGAGGTGCAGGAGATGATCGACGTCTGCGAGTTCGCGATCGGCCTGTCACGCCAGCTCTACGGCGCGACCATGCCGTCGGAGCGGCCCGGGCATCGGCTCATGGAGACCTGGCATCCGCTCGGGGTGGTCGGGGTGATCTCGGCGTTCAACTTCCCGGTCGCGGTGTGGGCGTGGAACACCGCCATCGCGCTGGTCTGTGGTGACACGGTGGTGTGGAAGCCGTCGGAGACGACCCCGCTCACCGCGCTGGCCTGTCACACGCTGCTGCGCCGGGCCGCGCTCGAGGTGGGCGCGGATCCGCAAGTGCACCAGCTGGTCCAGGGTGACGCCACCGTCGGCGAGGCGCTCGTCGACGACCCACGGGTGGCGCTGCTGAGTGCGACCGGGTCGGTGCGGATGGGTGGCGTCGTCGCGCCACGAGTGGCGGCCAGGTTCGGACGGTGCCTGCTCGAGCTCGGTGGCAACAATGCCGCGATCGTGGCGCCGAGTGCCGATCTGGAGCTCGCGGTGCGCGGGATCGTGTTCGCGGCGGCGGGCACGGCGGGTCAGCGATGCACCACGCTGCGCAGGTTGATCGTGCACAGCTCGGTCGCCGATCAGCTCGTCGAGCGGCTGTCGTCGGCGTACAGCCAACTGCCCGTGGGCAATCCACTCGACGACGGTGTGCTCGTCGGCCCGCTCATCAACGAACGCGCCTACACCGCCATGCAGGCGGCGCTGCTGCGCGCGAAGGACGAGGGTGGCGAAATCGTCTGCGGCGGTGAGCGGGTGGAGCTGATCGGGTCGGAGGCGTACTACGTGCGGCCCGCGCTGGTGCGCATGCCCGCACAGACCGAACTGGTGCGCGAGGAGACCTTCGCACCGATCCTGTACGTGCTCACCTACGACGACCTCGACGAGGCCATCGCACTGAACAACGGTGTGACCCAGGGCCTTTCCTCGGCCATCTTCACCCTCGACCAACGCGAAGCCGAACAGTTCATCGCCGGATCCGATTGCGGCATCGCCAATGTCAATATCGGCACCTCCGGCGCGGAGATCGGCGGCGCGTTCGGCGGGGAGAAGAACACCGGCGGCGGGCGCGAATCCGGGTCCGATTCCTGGAAGGCCTACATGCGCCGGGCGACCAACACGATCAACTACTCCACCGAACTCCCCCTCGCCCAGGGCATCCATTTCGGCTGATCACAGCGGCGATTTCGCCTTCGGCCACCCCGCGTGTACAGTAGTGAATGCAACGCGGGATGGAGCAGCTCGGTAGCTCGCTGGGCTCATAACCCAGAGGTCGCAGGTTCAAATCCTGTTCCCGCTACCACCCGAAAGCCCCGGAGTTTCGACTCCGGGGCTTTCGTCGTTCATCCCAGTCGCAATGTCCAATTGCCGCGGAAATGCAGCCGGGTGACGCTCGCCGGCTGAACATCGATGCGCCAGAAGGACTTCGGCGGCGCGTCGAGGACGACCAGCAGCGCCGCGCGGATCACCGAGGGATGTGTCACCGCGACGGTATCCACACCCGCCGTCGCTATCTCGGCCAGCCAGAACCGCACCCGCTCCACCAGGTCGGTCACCGACTCACCACCGTGCCCACGGAATTCCGGATCGGTGAGCCAGGCGAACAGCTGATCCTGCGGGAGCCTGCTCATTTCGGTACCCCGCCACGCCCCCGCGTCCAGGTCACGTAGTCGCTCGTCCCGCTCGCCCACCAGCCCGAGCGCCTCCGCGGTCTCGCGCACCCGACGTTCCGGGCCCGTCCGCACCTGGGCTCCGGTCAGCGGCGAGCACGTCTCCAGCGCGGTGAGGCCCGCTGTGTCCAGGGGTTCGTCGACCGGGAAACGCGCCTTGCGTACCGCCTCGGTGAGGCCGTGGCCGACGAGGTCGACTCTCAGCACCGTTCGCACGATGGACCAGGGTACGGCGAGCGTGTTCCGGGCCACCCCCCTCACCCCGGCTCGACCGGGGAATCGTCGGCGGCCCGGCCATCGACGCTGGTCGCGGGCGGCGCGCGGATCGCGGAACCTGTCGGTGGGTGGGTGCACACTGAATCTCATGGACCGGTTCTCCCCCGCTACCGCGCAGTGGTTCGACGGCGCCTTCCCCGAGGCGACGTCGGCCCAGCTCGGCGCGTGGCAGGCCATCGCCGACGGGCAGCACACCCTTGTCGTCGCGCCGACCGGGTCGGGCAAGACGCTGTCGGCGTTCCTGTGGGCGATCGACCAGCTCGCCCAGCGTGGGCCCGCCGAGCCCGGCACCCGCCGAGGGACGTCCGTGCTCTATGTCTCACCGCTGAAAGCACTGGCAGTGGACGTGGAGCGGAACCTGCGAGCCCCGCTGGTCGGGGTCACCCAGACGGCGAAGCGGCTGGGGCTCGACCCGCCGGAGATCTCGGTGGGCGTGCGATCCGGCGACACCACCCCCGCGCAGCGCCGGGCGATGCAGCGCACCCCACCCGACATTCTCATCACCACACCCGAATCACTGTTCCTGCTGCTCACCTCCGCGGCCCGCGAAACTCTCGCCGAGGTCGAGACGGTGATCGTCGACGAAGTACACGCCATCGCCGGCTCCAAACGCGGCGCGCACCTGGCGCTGTCGCTGGCCCGGCTCGATCAGCTCACCGAACGGCCCGCGCAGCGCATCGGGCTGTCGGCCACCGTTCGCCCGCCCGAGGAGGTCGGGCGATTCCTCGTCGGCGACGCGCCGATCACCATCGTCCGGCCACCCGCGCCGAAGACCTTCGACCTGTCGGTTCGCGTGCCGGTGGCGGATATGACCGATCCGGGCGGCGACTCCGACCAGCCGGGTTCGATCTGGCCGCATGTCGACGAGGCCATCGTCGACCTGGTGCTCGAGCATCGGTCCTCGATCGTGTTCGCGAACTCGCGACGCCTGGCCGAACGATTGACCGCCCGGCTCAACGAGGCCTACGCCGCCAAGCTGGGCGAACCGGTCGAGACCGAGCACGCCCCGCCCGCCCAGCTCGGGCCGTCCACCGAGGTGATCCACGGTGCCGACCACCTGCTGGCGCGTGCCCATCACGGGTCGGTGAGCAAGGAGCAGCGGGCGATCATCGAGGACGACCTCAAGACCGGCCGGCTGCGGTGCGTGGTTGCCACGAGCAGCCTCGAGCTGGGCATCGACATGGGTGCGGTCGACCTGGTCGTTCAGGTGGAGGCGCCGCCGTCGGTGGCGAGCGGGTTGCAGCGGGTCGGGCGGGCCGGGCACCAGGTGGGCGAGATCTCGCGGGGCGTGCTGTTCCCCAAGCACCGCACGGATGTCATCCATTGCACCGTCGCCGCCCAGCGCATGCTGTCCGGGCAGATCGAACTGCTCCAGATTCCCGCGCATCCGCTCGACATCCTCGCCCAGCAGACCGTTGCCGCCTGCGCGCTGGAACCGCTCGATGTCGATGCCTGGTTCGATGTCGTCCGGTCGACCGGAAGTTACGCGCAGCTGCCCCGCTCGGCGTATGAGTCCGTGCTCGATCTGCTCGCCGGTCGGTATCCGTCCGACGAGTTCGCGGAGCTGCGGCCCCGCGTGGTGTGGGATCGCGATGCGGGCACGCTGACCGGGCGCCCCGGTGCGCAACGCCTGGCGGTCACCTCGGGTGGGGCGATTCCCGATCGCGGGATGTTCGCGGTGTTCATGGTGGGCGAGAAGGCTTCCCGTGTAGGTGAACTCGACGAGGAGATGGTCTACGAGTCCCGCGTCGGTGATGTGTTCGCGCTCGGTGCGACGAGCTGGCGGATCGAGGAGATCACCTTCGACCGGGTGCTGGTGTCGCCCGCGTTCGGGTTGCCCGGTCGATTGCCGTTCTGGCATGGCGACGGATTGGGCCGTCCCGCCGAATTAGGTGCGGCGCTAGGCGAATTCGTGCGCACGGCAGGTCAGGTTCCCGCCGATGAGCTGACCCAGATCGTGACAAACATGGGCACAGCGGTCTCGGCTCCCGGCGACCAGCTCGATTCGAAGGAGGTCACCGCCGGACAGGACGTTCCGCTGGAAGGCGGGTCGCAGGTCGCACGATCCCGGCGAGAGACTGCGGAGGTACCCACCCGAGGGACTTTGTCCGGCGGGGCCGAGGCGAGCCGAGCCCAACCAGCCGCCGTCGAGTCGAGCCGGGCGCGATCACGCGGTGCCAGTCGGGCCGGGGCGGAGCTGAGTAAGCCTGCGGCGCGGCTCGAGGAATTGGTGCGCACAGCTGGGCTCGATCAGAACGCGACGGCCAATCTTGTCGGGTTGCTCGAGGAACAGCGCACGGCGACAGGGCAATTGCCTACCGATCGCACTCTGGTGGTCGAGCGGTTCCGGGACGAACTCGGTGACTGGCGGCTCGTGCTGCACTCGCCCTACGGCACGCCGGTGCACGCACCGTGGGCACTAGCCGTCGGTGCGCGTTTGCAGGAGCAATTCGGAATCGACGCGGCGCCTACCGCGTCCGACGACGGCATTGTCGTGCGGTTGCCCGACACCACGGATCAGCCGCCGGGTGCGGAGCTGTTCGCGTTCGAACCCGACGAGATCGACGACATCGTCACCGAACAGGTCGGTGGTTCGGCGCTGTTCGCGTCCCGGTTCCGGGAGTGCGCCGCCCGCGCGCTGCTGTTGCCGCGGCGCGACCCGGGTAAGCGGGCCCCGCTGTGGCAGCAGCGGCAGCGGTCGGCCCAATTGCTCGACGTGGCAAGGAAATTCCCGCAGTTCCCGATCCTGCTGGAAACCGTGCGCGAATGCCTGCGCGATGTGTACGACCTGCCCGCCCTGCGCGACCTGCTCACCCGGGTGGCACGCCGGGAGATCCGCCTGGTCGAGGTGGAGACCGCCACCCCCTCACCGTTCGCCAACGCCCTGCTGTTCTCCTACATCGGCCAGTTCCTCTACGACGGCGACAGCCCACTGGCCGAACGCCGCGCCGCCGCCCTCGCCCTCGACTCGAGCCTGCTCGCCGAACTCCTCGGCCGCGTAGAACTGCGCGAACTCCTCGACCCAGCCGTCCTCGACCTCACCGAACGCGAACTCCAACGCCTCACTCCTGAACGCCACGCCCGCGACGCGGAAGGCCTGGCCGACCTCCTCCGCCTCCTCGGCCCTCTGACCCCTACCGAAGCCGCCGCACGCTGCGTTCCCCGCCCCGGAACCCCGTCAGCCGCTCGCTATGCCGCGGCGGACGACCGAGCACCTCGCACCATCGAAGGGGAGTCGGCGACAAGCCCATTGGACGGGCATGCCGGTGGCGGCTCGGTTGACGTCAGCTCGTCGGTCAGTGGCGACACGTCGACGGGTGGTGGTTCGTCGGACTTCGGGTCGTCGACCCGAAGTGATACCTCGGCCGAAGGCGATGCAGTTGCCGACGGGAGTGCGGCAGTGATCGGCGATGGGGCGCGGCTGCTCGCGGACTCCGACGCGCCGGCGTGGTTCGTGGAGTTGCGGGATTCGCGGCGGGCGCTGGAGGTTTCGTTCGCCGGGCGGACCTGGTGGGTCGCGGTGGAGGACGCGGCTCGGTTGCGGGATGCGCTGGGGGTGCCGTTACCGATCGGGGTGCCTGCGGCGTTCATCGAGCCGGTGCCGGATCCGCTCGGTGATCTTGTCGGGCGGTATGCGCGCACGCACGCGCCGTTCACTACCGCCGCCGTTGCCGAGCGATTCGGCTTGGGAACGGCGGTCGCGGTCACCGCGCTGCATCGATTGCTTGCCGAAAAGCGTGTTGTGGAGGGGGAATTCACGCCGGGTGCGGCCGGTGGTGAGTGGTGTGACGCGCAGGTGTTGCGGCGGTTGCGGCGTCGGTCGCTCGCGGCGGCGCGGCACGAGGTCGAGCCGGTGTCCACCGCCGCGTTCGCTCGTTTCCTGCCTGCCTGGCAACACGTCGGTTCGGGAGAGTTGCGCGGCATCGACGGTGTCGCCACGGTGGTGGAACAGCTTGCGGGCGTGCCTGTTCCGGCTTCGGCATGGGAGTCGCTGATCCTGCCGATGCGGGTGCGCGACTACTCCCCCGCCATGCTCGACGAACTCATGGCCACCGGCGAGGTGATCTGGTCGGGGCACGGCGCCATCACCGCCCGCGACGGCTGGATCGCCCTGCACCTGGCCGAACAGGCCCCGGTCACGCTGCCACCGCCCGACGACATCGACCCGACCGACATCCAACTCGACCTCCTCCTGGCTCTAGGCGCCGATATCGAGCCCCGCCTACGATCCGGGCGAGGTGAACCAACCAACGGCACCGAGCCCGAGGCCGAGGTGATAGACCTCGACCGGCCCGGTGACATCGGCGGCGAAGGCCGTCGAATCCCGGCGAACCTCAGCGGCGGTGGCGCGTATTTCTTCCGCCAGCTGTCCGATGCGACCGGGCTGCTCGACGACAAGGCGGTCGGTGACGCGCTGTGGCAGCTGGTCTGGGCCGGTTACGTTTCCGGCGACACCTTCGCCCCGGTGCGCGCACTCCTGTCGGGCACCGCGCGCAGCACCACCGCCCATCGCACCCCGCGCCGCGCTCCCCGCGCCCGCGCGTACCTCCCCCGCCCGTCAATGCCGACCCGGTCCGGCCCACCGAACCTGGCAGGCAGGTGGTCGATCCTTCCGGAACGGGTGCGCGACAACACTGTTCGGGCCCACGCCACTGCCGATCAGCTCATCGAGCGATACGGCGTGCTGACGCGCGGCTCTGTGCAGAACGAAGGTGTGCCGGGCGGGTTCGCGCTGATGTACCGGGTTCTCACCGAGTTCGAGGACCGTGGCAGGTGCAGGCGCGGCTATTTCGTCGACACCCTCGGTGGCGCGCAGTTCTCCACCACCGACACCGTCGACCGATTACGTTCCTTCGACACCGACCGCGACAACAACCGGGCAGGCGTCGCCGTGGCCCTGGCCGCCTGCGACCCGGCCAACCCCTACGGCGCCGCCCTGCCGTGGCCCAAGGGCGACGCCGACAGTGGTCACCGGCCGGGCCGCAAAGCGGGGGCGCTGGTGGTGCTGGTCGGCGGCGAACTGGTGCTCTATGTGGAGCGCGGCGGCAAGACCCTGCTCAGCTTCACCGAGGACATCGGCCTGCGCCGCACAGCGGCTGTCGCCTTGGCACAGCTGGTCACCGACCGCCGGGTCGACGGCCTGGTGATCGACAAGATCAACGGTGAAACCGTGCACGGCCACACCTTCGTCGACGTCCTCGTCGAGGCGGGCTTCTCGATGACACCACGCGGACTCCGACTGCGCAGGCAGGTGTAGCCGATGCCCGAGGGCGACACCGTTTTCCGCACCGCCGAACGGCTACGCACCGCACTGGCCGGAAAGACCCTGACCCGCAGCGACTTCCGGGTGCCGCGCTATGCCACCGTCGACCTGGTCGGCGCGGTCGTCGACGAGGTCGCCAGTTACGGCAAGCACCTGTTCGTGCGCACCGAACGGGTGAGCATCCACACCCACCTGAAAATGGAGGGCGAGTGGCGGGTGTTCCACTGCGGCCAACGCTGGACCAAACCGCGGGTCACCGCGCGACTCGTGCTGGCCACCGAGGAGGTCGAGGCCGTCGGCTTCTCGCTCGGCAAAGTGCAGGTCCTGCCGCGCGCCGAGGAACACACCGTCATCGATCACCTCGGCCCCGATCTGCTCGGGCCCAGCTGGGACGCCGCCGAGGCGCTGCGTCGCCTGTCCGGGTATCCGCGCCGCCCCATCGGCCTCGCCCTGCTCGACCAGCGCAACCTGGCGGGCATCGGCAATATCTACCGCAGCGAGATCTGCTTCCTGCGCCGCGTCCACCCGGCCACCCCCGTCGGCGAGATCGCCGATCTCCCCGCCCTCGTCGACGAGTCACACCGGGTTCTCGGCAAGGCCGCGCACGAACCACCGTGGCGGCCGATGGTCTACGGGCGCACCCGCCGGCCGTGCCCGCGCTGCGGCACCGCCATCGCCTCCCAGCTCCTCGGCGAGGACGACGCCGCCGACCGCATCACCCAGCGCGAACGTGGCATCTATTTCTGTCCGCGCTGCCAGCCGGTTCCCTGAAACGGCTCGCCGTCGCCACCGTGGTCCGATACGCTCGCCAGCATCGTTCCCATCGCTAACTTCCCGGCAGTTCACCAGGTAGAGAGCAGGTTTCGCAATGGCATGTCGGATCGGTGAGCTCGTGCTCGAGTGCCGCGAGCCCGAGACGCTCGCCCGGTTCTGGTGCGCGGTACTCGATTACGTCGTGCTCGATCGCGACGACGACGGCAGCATCGAGATCGGGCCACGCGAAGGCTTCGGCGGCCCGCAGCCGACGATCATCCTCAGCCCCACCGACAACCCCACGCCCGGCAAGGCTCGCCTGCACATCGACGTCAATCCCACCGACCGCGACCAGGACGGCGAACTCGCGCGCCTGCTCGAACTCGGCGCACGTCCCGCGGATATCGGCCAGACGGGTGACGAGCAGTGGCATGTGCTGGCCGATCCCGAGGACAACTACTTCTGCTTGCTGAAGGCGCGCATCGACCCGGTCTGAGGGTCAGCGGTCCTGCGGTACCGGTTCCAGCAGTTGTGGACGCGGCTCCGGGGCGGCGACCCGCAGGGCGTCGGCCGACTTGTCGTCCGGCTGGGTCTGCGAATCGATCTCCGCGCGCACCCGCGCCTGGTAGGTCGACACCTCACGCTCGATGTCGTCGTCGTCCCAGCCGAGAATCGGCGCCACCAGGTGCGCGACCTGTTCGGCACAGTTGGCGCCCCGATCGGGGTATTCGATGGAGATGCGGGTGCGCCGGGCCAGGATGTCGTCGAGGTGCAGGGCGCCCTCCGCGGCGACCGCGTACACCGCTTCCACCTGCAGGTAGGCGGGGGCGTCGGTAATCGGTTGCAGCAGTTCGGGTTTGCCCTCGGCCATGGCGAGCACCTCGTCGACGACCGAGCCGTAGCGGTCGAGCAGGTGGGTCATCCGGTACGGGTGGACGCCGTAGTGCTCGGCCAGTTGCACGGTCTGGTTCACCAGCGCGAAGTACCCGTCGGCACCGAGCAGAGCCACCTTCTCGGTGATCGACGGCGACACGCGGGCCGGGATGTCCTGCGCCGCTTCGTCCATCGCATCGGCCGCCATCACCCGGTAGGTGGTGTACTTGCCGCCCGCGATACTCACCAGGCCGGGCGCCACCCGGGCAACGGCATGCTCACGCGACAGCTTCGACGTCTCGTCGCTCTCCCCCGCCAGCAGCGGTCGCAGGCCCGCGTACACGCCGTCGATATCGGCGTGGGTGAGCGGGGTGACCAGCACCTCGTTCACCCGGTCGAGCAGGTAGTCGATATCGGCCTTGGTCGCGGCGGGATGCGCGAGGTCGAGATTCCAGTCGGTGTCGGTGGTGCCGACGATCCAGTGCGCACCCCACGGAATGACGAACAGCACCGAAGTGGCGGTCCGCAGGATGATCGCCGCGTCGCTGACGATGCGGTCGCGCGGGACGACGATGTGCACACCCTTGGACGCTCGCACATGGAATCGACCGCGCTGATGCGACAGACCCTGCACCTCGTCGGTCCACACGCCCGTCGCATTGATGACCACGCTCGCACGCACCTCGGCGGTCCGCCCGTCCTCGGTGTCGCGCAGCTTCGCCCCGACCACCCGGTCGGCCTCCCGCAGCAGCCCGACCACCTGGGTGGACGTACGGATGACGGCACCGTAGTGGGCCGCGGTGCGGGCGACGGTCATGGTGTGGCGGGCGTCGTCGACGACGGTGTCGTAGTAGGTGACACCGCCGATCAGCGCGTCACGGCGCAGCCCCGGCGCCAGCCGCAGCGCCCCGTGGCGGGTCAGATGATGCTGTCCCGGAACGGATTTCGCGCCACCCATGGTGTCGTAGAGGGTCAGACCGGCGGCCACGTACGGCCGTTCCCACAGCCGGTGGGTGAGCGGGTACAGGAAGCGCAGCGGCTTCACCAGGTGCGGGGCCAGCGTCGACAACGCCAGCTCGCGCTCCTTGAGCGCCTCGCGCACCAACCCGAACTCGAGCTGCTCGAGGTAGCGCAGACCGCCGTGGAACATCTTCGACGACCGGCTCGAGGTGCCCGAGGCGAGGTCACGCGCCTCCACGAGGGCGACCGACAGGCCACGGGTCGCCGCGTCGAGAGCGATCCCGGAGCCGACCACGCCGCCGCCGATGACCAGCACGTCGAACCGGTCCTTGCCGAGGCGCTCCCAGGCGGTGCGCCGGTGTTCGGGCCCGAGCTCACCGGGGCCGAGCCGGTCCCGTTTTCCGCCTGCGACCAACTCACCAGGGTTGAGGAACGGAAACTCCGGTGTCTGCGACATGCTCGACTCCTCGCCGCCGACCGTGAACGGCCGGTCCCAGCCGACAGTTGGGTGCAGACGCCGGGCACGTCCCGGCGCCGCCTACAGGCTAAACGTAGTGCCCACCCGGCGTGTGGGACGAACCCGGCGAGGCGCGTGGCCGAAATTCGGTATCCGGGCCCAACCGGGCGATTCACACTCGTCGTCGGCGACAAAGCTTGCTACGACGACCGCGCGGTTGGGTAGCCTGCCTGAATGCGTCGCTATGTGGCCGCCATCGATCAGGGCACGACTTCGAGTAGGTGCATCGTCTTCGACCGGCAGGGCCGGATCGTCGGGACCGCGCAACGCGAACATCGGCAGATCTTCCCCAAGCCCGGCTGGGTGGAGCACGATCCGGTCGAGGTGTGGCGCAATACGGAATGGGTGCTCGGCGCCGCGCTCGGCAACAGTGGCTGCTCGGCGGGCGACCTGGCCGCCATCGGTATCACCAACCAGCGCGAGACCACCGTTGTGTGGGACCGGACCACCGGCGAACCGGTGTACAACGCCATCGTCTGGCAGGACACCCGCACCGATCAGCTGTGCACCGAGCTCGGTGGCGAGCAGGGTCCGTCGCGGTACGCCGACCGCACCGGGTTGCCGCTGTCGACCTATTTCGCCGGTCCGAAGCTGCGCTGGATCCTCGACAATGTCGAGGGCGCACGGGCAAAGGCGCAGGCGGGTGACCTGTGTTTCGGCACGATGGATACCTGGGTGCTGTGGAATCTCACCGGCGAACACCGCACCGATGTCACCAATGCCTCGCGCACGATGCTGATGGATCTGCGCACGCTGCGCTGGGATTCGCAGATCTGCGCGGAATTCGACGTGCCGATGTCGATGCTGCCCGAGATCCGCAGCTCCTCGGAGGTGTACGCGGAGATCACCGCCGGGCCCTTCGCCGGCGCGCCCGTGGCGGGCATTCTCGGCGACCAGCAGGCCGCCACCTTCGGGCAGGCGTGCCTGTCGCCCGGCGAAGCCAAGAACACTTACGGCACAGGCAATTTCATGCTGCTCAATACCGGGACGACACCGGTGTTCAGCAAGCACGGGTTGCTCACCACCGCGTGCTACCAGATCGGTGACGCCCCCGCCGTCTACGCGCTGGAAGGGTCGATCGCGGTCACCGGTTCGCTGGTGCAGTGGTTGCGTGACAACCTCGGCATCATCTCCTCGGCCCCCGAAGTGGAAACCCTGGCCCGTACGGTCCCCGACAACGGCGGCGCCTACTTCGTCCCCGCCTTCTCCGGCCTGTTCGCCCCGCGCTGGCGGCCCGACGCCCGAGGCGTCATCGCGGGCCTCACTCGCTTCGTCACCAAGGCCCACCTGGCCAGGGCCGCACTGGAATCCACCGCTTTCCAGACCCGTGAGGTGGTCGACGCCATGCGGGCCGACGCCGCCGCCCAGCACCTCGACCTGGAACTGACCACCCTCAAGGTCGACGGCGGCATGACCGGCAACGACCTGCTCATGCAGTTCCAGGCCGACATCCTCGACGTCCCCGTGGTCCGCCCGGTGGTCCGCGAAACCACCGCCCTCGGCGCCGCCTACGCCGCAGGCCTGGCCGTCGGCTACTGGTCCAGCCTCGACGACCTGCGCGACAACTGGACCGCCGACCACACCTGGACCCCCGACATGCCCGAATCCGAACGCACCCAACGCTATTCGGAATGGAACAAGGCCGTGGAACGCACCTACAACTGGTCCTGAGGATGGACGACCGCCCCCGCAAGCTGCCTCGGCAACGCCGGGCGCGCGAGACCGTGGAAACGCTGCTCGAGGCCGCCGCCCAGGTGTTCTCCCGCGAGGGTGCGGCGGCCACCACCAACCGGATCGCCGAGCGCGCGGGCGTCTCGATCGGCACGCTGTACCAGTACTTTCCGAACAAGACGGCGATGTTGCGCGCCTTGGCCGAGCGCCACTTCCTCGCTGCCGCGACGGGACTCGGCGAGGTGTTCGCGCGGTTGCGGTCCGAGGAGCCACCGTTCGACGAGACGCTGCGCGCGATCGTGACGGCTGTCGCCGATCTGCATCGCGACCGGCCTGCCCTGCACGCCCTCATGCACCGCGTCGCGTTGCGGCTGCCCGCGGAATGGGAGGCGATGCGGGCCTTCGAGGACTACCTCGTCGCCGAGGTGGAGTTCCATCTGCGGCGATGCGGGCGCGGCGGAGCTGATCCGCAGTTCACCGCACGGACCCTGGTCCACGCCGTCGACACCCAGGTGCACCGCGTCATGACGCGGCACACCGTCGATGCGGATGCACTGCTCGTACTGGCGCGGCAGTTGCTGCCGGAGGGCTGAACGGGCCGTGGTCGCCCCGACCGATCAGAGCGGGCGGACCGAGTCGATGACCTCCCGCAACGTGTCGGCCAGCCGCGTCAGCCCCGGCTCTTCGATGGGGAAGTGACCACATCCCTCGAGCAACACCGCTCTCGTGTCGGCGGCGATCCGGTCGAGGAACCGCACGCTCAGTTCCGGCGGCGTCCACCGGTCCGCCGCCGGGTGGACCAGCGTGACCGGCGAACCCTGATAGTCCTGTGGAGGTGTGTGCTCGAACAAGAGGAAGTCCGTGAGAAAACCGACGGGGATCCACACGCCGCCGCCTCTCGGGTCGCTGCCACAGTGTCGCGACAATGCCGGGTCGAGGCTCATGTTCGCCATATCGACCATCCATCGAATCGGCAGGCGCACACCGCTCGCCACTCGCCCCGCACCCGAGAGGACGCCACGCGGCAACGCGCCCAACGCCTTCCAGCGGGCAGCCGCCCGACGTGCGGCCGGGTCAGCAGGGTCGAGCAGGCAAGTCGCCACCACATGCGCGACCCGCCCGGTCCGCGCCGCCACCTCGTACGCGAGCATCCCACCGACACTCGCGCCGAACAGCACGAGCGGCCTGCTGTCGGATTCGGTTTCAGCACAGACGAACTCGCTCACCAGCTCCACCCAGTCGCGATACCGCACCGACGTGGGCTTCGGCTCGACGGTGTCGCCGTAGCGGAAGATCCAGCGCCGCGACCGAAACACCCTCCCCCGCAGCGATTCCGAGCAGCGGCCAAACCAACCCCGCATGCCCACCCGCCCCGTGCAACGCCAACACCCGAACGGCCGCGTCCGCACGCTCCACCCTGGCCACATGCACCCTGCGCCCTCGCCATTCCCACCACGTCGACTCCGGCTCGACCACCTTCTCCCGATACCGAACCGGCAGGAACTTCACATAACTCGAATACTCCATACGCACAGAGTCCGGCCCCGAATACCCGCTGCCAACTCGCATTCACGACCCCGAACCGGCCGCAAAAACACCCACTGAGCAGCGCCATCGCAGAACACTGATTCACGTGCTCGCATTTCGAACATCGCTACAGCGGCTTCCGAGGAGACAACGGTTCAGGCTCGGGGTCTCGGAGTCCGGTCAACTGTTGTGGACAGTGTTCCCCTGTCCCCGGATTCGGCCTGTCGGCGCCGCCGAATCGCGCATGACTGCGCCCTGATCGCCCAGGCGCACAAGGACTCACGAAGAGTTGATGCCCTTCCGAGCGACCGGTGAGCCACGATCAAACGCTGGGCGTGGCTGCCTTTGCCAGGCGGTTGACCGCTTCGGTGAGGGTGGGTTCGTCGGAGGTGGTGAAGCAGAGGCGCATGGAGGTCTGGTAGGCGTCGGTGACGGCGAAGGCGGCGCCGGGGACGTAGGCGACGCCTGCTTCCAGGGCGGTGGGGAGCAGGGTCGAGGCGTTGGTGCCGTCGGTGAAGTCGGCCCAGATGAACATGCCGCCGGTGGGGTCGGTGCAGTGGACGCGGTCGGCGAAGGTGGTGCGCAGGGCGGCGACGAGGGCGCGGGCGCGGGTGCCGTAGGCGGCGCGGATGGTGTCGACGTGGGTGGTGAGCCAGTCGGTGTCGGTGAGCAGGTCGGTGGTGATCTGGTGGGTGAGGGCCGAGCCACACAGGTCGGCGCCTTGTTTGAGGAGTTCGACTGCGCGACAGACCTTTTCGGGGGCGATCAACCAGCCGACACGCAGGGCGGGGGCCAGGATCTTGGACACGCTGGACAGCCGGATCACCTGGGGCGAGTAGGAGGCGACCGGCGCCGGGGCCGGCTGGTCGAACCAGAGTTCGCCGTAGGGATCGTCTTCGATCACCCAGAAGCCGTGTGCCTCAGCGAGTTCGGCGAGGCAACGGCGGCGCTCGGGTGCGAGGGTGACCCCACCGGGGTTGTGGAAGTTCGCGACGGTGTGGACGACGGCCGGACGCTCACCGGCGGCCAGCAGCTCCTCCAGCACGTCGACACGTAGCCCGTCGGCGTCGAGCGGCACGGCGACGATGCGCGCACCGGCGGCCCGGAACACTTGCAGCGCACCGACATACGCCGGGTCCTCCACCACGACCAGGGCGCCCGGATCGAGCAGCACCTCGGCCAGCAGCGACAACGCCTGCTGCGAACCATGGGTGATGAACACCTCGCCGACCGGCACCGACCGGCCGATCTTCGCGGACTCGCGCTCGGCGATCACCGCACGCAGCGCGGGCCAGCCGGGCGACTCCGTGTACTGCAACACCGCCGGATCACGCAGGGCCGCCTCCGCCGCGGCGGCGATCCGCTCACCCGGCATCAGCGCCGCATCGGGCAGACCACCGGCAAGGCTGATGATCTCCGGCCGCGCGGTGAGTTTGAGCAGGTCCCTGATCGCCGAACTCTGCAAACCGGCGAGCTTGCCCGCCAATGCTGGACTGGTCAGCGACATGGAAACCTCCGGGAACGCCAGGGGACGCGATGACCAACGATCGCACAGCATTCACCAGAATATGAAATTGTTGTCCCAGATAATGAGACTACGGGAGGGCGGTAATG
Organism: Nocardia sp. JW2; assembly: GCF_051843015.1. Lineage (NCBI taxonomy): Bacteria > Bacillati > Actinomycetota > Actinomycetes > Mycobacteriales > Nocardiaceae > Nocardia > Nocardia sp. JW2. The sequence continues at coordinate 456,904 of NZ_JBPXLK010000002.1, read as the reverse complement.
GACTTGACCTGCCACTTCCCATCGGTCAGCGTGGTGACGATCTCCTGCTTGTAGACCACCGACGTACGGTCGGGATGCCACTCGCGCAGCTCCACGTCATAGACGCCGACGCCGGTCTCGCGCACCTTCACGCAGTGCGTGGTACCCCTCGGGATCTGATCGTCGATCGCCTTCTGGATGACATCGGCGGGCGAGATGGTCACCGCGTCGGGCGCGACGAACTCCCGCACGCGCGCGCCGGAGCGTTCGACATAGAAGGCGTACTGGAAGCCGAGGATCGCCCGCGCGCCCGAGGATGTGTCGCCCGGGCCGTTGCCGACGGTGAGCCCCTCGTCGGCGATCGTCCGGCAGTCGGCACCCGCAGCGGAGGTGACCGGCGCCGCGGTGGGCCCGGGATCCTCGCCACCACCACGCTTGACCAGCCCGATCGTCAGCACCAGCGCGACGACGAGCAGGACCGCGGCCACGACACCGCCGATGATCCAGCGCATCCGGTTGTCGGGCTCGGACTCCTCGGCGACCGGCGCGGTCGGCGTCTTCGGGGCGAGCCTGCGGGCGATGGGGTCGTCGGCCCAGGACAGGCCGGGTTCGGGCGGCTTGGGGACGCCGCCGTCGTCGTCGGGGCTGTTCCACCAGGCCCGGTCCTCGGCGTCGTTGTCCTTGGCCGGTGCGCGCGGCGGTTCGGGGGCGCGTTCCGGCTCGGTGACCCGCTGCTGGCGCGGCGCGGAGTTGCGCCGGATGACCTCGGTCTCTTCCTTCCCGGAAGTCACCGGCACCGAGTCGCCGAACACCGAGCTACCGGCGGCGGAAGCGTCGGCGCCGAAACGCACCGTCGGATCGGCGGGCGGGGTGGGTCGTGCGGGCGGCGGTGTCGCGACAGCATCACCGAACGGCGAAGGACGCGGCGGCGCAACGGGATTCGCCGGAGGCGGCGTGGCCCCACCGAAAACGGAGGTCGGTGCCGAAGGACGAGGCGGCGCAGGCGGACTCGTGGGCGGCGGCGTGGACACGGCATCGCCGAAGACGGATGTCGGAGCCGAACGACGCGGCGGCACAACAGGATCGGACCCGCGCGGCGGAACAGGCCCATTCGGCGGAACGCTCCCGGCGGGAGGCACCGGACCAGGAGCGGCGGGTGGAACGGGGCCGGCCGGGGGCATCGGCGCACCCACCGGCGCACCGAACGGCCCGGGCGCGGGCGCGGAGCCCGGCTGCGCGGGTCGCCAACCGACCTCCGGCAGCGGTCCCGGCGGAGCGGGCGGCGGCACGGCGAGCGGACCACCGAAACCGGCGTCGTCGACCGGCGGCCCGAAATCGCCTACGGGAGGACCGAATTCACTCGCGGGCCGGTTACGGCCGCGCTCGTTCTCGTCATCCTCGGTGGCCACAGTCCCATCCTTTCCCCAGGACACACGTGTGGGGCGGTCGCCATCCGACCGCCCCACACGACGTACTGCGTGTCAGTACTGGAGCGAGCCACCCCACTGAGTGGTGACACCCGCGACGTTGATCGTCTGCAGCAGCTCCCCCGGCACCGGAAGTGTAGCCTTCGCGGCCTGTTCCATCGCGGCGGCACCGCCCGGCTGAGCCTTGATCCAGTTCTCGACCGCCGCCTTGGCCAGGTTGGCCTGGGTGGTGTCGAGGACGGTGACCATGGTGTTGTCGGGGCGGCCGTCGCCACCGTTGAAGGTGGTGACCTTCACCGAGTTCTCGCCGACGTACTCGACCGCCACACCGGCGTCACCGAAGCCGCCACCCGGCGCGCGGTAGCCGATGGTGCCGACGTAACCGGAAGCGTTGTTGTAGTGGTGGGTGTTGGCCAGCACACCCGGCAGCAGCGAACCGCCGTCGACGGTGACGCCGACTTCCTGGTGCGGGCCTTCCATCTCGACGACCGGCGCGGCGGGCGCGTTGGCCAGGCGCGGCGCCTGCCAGGCGGGCTCCTGCGCTTCCTGCGGCTCCTGCACCAGGGTCTCGGGACCGTCTTCGGCGGCACCGCCCTGCGCCTGCGGGGCCGCGGGCTGGTTCTGCGAAGGCTGCGCGGGCGTCTGCTGGGCGGGAGTGCCACCCTGCTGGCCCGGCGCGGCCTCCTGCGGCTTCTCCGGGTTGTTCACGGCGGGCTGGGCGGGGTTGCCCTGACCGGCCTGACCCGGCACCGGCAGCGGCGCGGTACGCGGGGTGGTGGTGACGCCCGGCTGGCTCGGCGTCGGCTTGGCCTGCTCCGGCTCCTCCGGCGCGGGGGTGGTGACACCCGGCTGCGCCGGGGTGGGCTTGGACTCGCCCGGCTTCACGTTCTCCGGGGTCTCCGGCTGCTTCTCTTCAGGAGTGACCGTCTCCGGCGTCTCCCCCGGCTGCTGGCTCGGGGTCTCGGTGCCCGGCTGCGCAGGAGCCGGAGTCGCGGGTGTGGTCGGCTGGTCGCTGGGGACCGCGCCGGCCGGAGCCGCGAGGAGGGTCGCCACGGCCGCGGCGGCGGCCAGGGGCAACGACGTGCTTGCCATCGCTCGCTGCGCCCGACTCGGCTTACGATGCTTCACTTTTCGCTAATCCCTTTCCCGGAGGGAGTCCCCCACAATCCACCACGCGCTCGCATTCGAACGCGCCTCGGCCGTGAGTCAACCATATGAGCGCGAGACAGGCAACGCGGCAGTAGCTTTCGGATATCGGCCGTGGGGGCTCAGTCCAGGTCGTCGTGGCGCATCAGCAAACGACCGGCTTCGGTGACCGATCCGGTGAGCGACGGATACACCGAGAAGGTCTGCGCGAGGTCGGTGACGGTGAGGTTGTTCTGCACCGCGAGCGCGATCGGCAGGATCAGCTCCGAGGCGATGGGGGCGACGACCACGCCGCCGATCACCACACCGGTGGCCGGGCGGCAGAAGATCTTGACGAAGCCCCGGCGCAGCCCCGACATCTTCGCGCGCGGATTCGTGTTGAGCGGCAGCATGACCGTGCGCGCGGGCACCTCGCCGTTGTCGATGGCGGTCTGGCTCACACCGACGGTCGCGATCTCCGGACGGGTGAACACCGCCGAGGCGACGGTCTTGAGCCGGATGGGGCTCACCCCCTCGCCGAGCGCGTGGTACATCGCGATCCGGCCCTGCATCGCGGCCACCGAGGCGAGCGGGAGCAGGCCGGTGCAGTCACCCGCCGCGTAGATACCCGGCACCGAGGTGCGCGACACGCGGTCGACACGCAGGTAGCCGTTGTCGAGTTCGATACCGACCCGGTCGAGACCGAGATCGGCGGTGTTCGGGGTGGAGCCGACGGTCATCAGGGCATGGGTGCCGGTGACGGTGCGCCCGTCGGACAGCTTCACCACGATGCCGTCGGCCGTGCGCTCCACGGCGTCGGCGCGGGCGTGCTTGACCAGTTCCACACCGCGTTCGGCGAGGGCTTCCTCGAGCACGAGGGCGGCGTCGGCATCCTCGCCGGGCAGCACGCGGTCGCGACTGGACACCAGCTTCACCCGCACACCCATCTCGGTGTAGGCGGAGACGAATTCGGCACCGGTGACACCGGATCCGACCACCACCAGGGTCTCGGGCAGTTCCGGCAGGTCGTAGAGCTGGCGCCAGGTGAGGATGCGCTCACCGTCGGGTTCGGCACCGCGCAGCACCCGCGGGCTGGCGCCAGTGGCGATGAGCACCACCTCGGCCTCGAATTCCTCGGTGCTGCCGTCGGCCATGGTGGCACGCACACGATGCGCCAAACCGGCTGCGGGACCGACCAATTCACCGCGCCCGGCCAGCAGTTGCACGCCTGCGGCCTGCAGTTTGGCGCGGATGTCGGAAGACTGGGCGAGGGCGAGCGCCTTCACGCGGCCGTTCACCTCGGGCAGGTTCACCTTCGCCTGGCTCGCGTCGAGGGTGATGCCGAGGTCGCGGGCGCGGCGCAGATCGGTACGCAGACCGGTGGAGGCGATGAACGTCTTCGACGGAACGCAATCCCACAGCACACAGGCGCCACCGATGCCGTCGGCATCGACCAGGGTCACCGAGGCCCCGTGCTGGGCGGCCACCAGAGCCGCCTCGTATCCCGCCGGTCCACCGCCGATGATCGCAATCCGTGCCACCAGTCACGCTCCTGTGCTCGCCTGATCGGGCATCGCCCCTTGTGAGGGCCGCCCGCGCTGTCGCCCCATCATTTCAGGTGCGCCGTGACGCGACCGGGTCGGCTCGGTGAACAACGTTCGGCGTGTTCGCCGTCACCGCCGAGTGTGACAGTGAGCCGATCTGGGTGGGAGACAGGAATTCCGCGCGGTTTATTGGCTACAGTTCCTCAGGTGCCGATCTATGCCGCTTACGGGTCCAACATGGACTCCACGCAGATGCTGGAACGCTGCCCGCATTCGCCCATGTCGGGGACCGGGTGGCTGGAAGGTTGGCGCCTGACCTTCGCCGGTGACGACATCGGCTGGGAAGGGCCGTTGGCCACCGTCGTCGAAGATCCGGGCTCCCGGGTGTTCGTCGTCCTCTACGACGTGTCCCCGGAGGACGAGGAACGCCTCGACCGCTGGGAGGGCTCCGACTTCGGCATCCACAAGAAGATCCGGCTGCGGGTCACCGGCACCCAGGGCGAGTCCCGGCTGGCCTGGCTGTACGTGCTCGACGCCTACGAGGGTGGGCTGCCGTCGGCGCGTTATCTGGGTGTCATCGCCGATGCCGCCGAGAAGGCGGGCGCACCCGAGGACTACGTGCACGCCTTGCGCACCCGCAACAGCAAGAATGTGGGTCCGGGGTCGGCCTGAGCCGACCCCCGGGGAGTGCGTCACCTACCGCACTCCCCGCCGCCCTCAGGCCTGCAGCACGATGTTCGTCAGTGTCCGCACGCCGACGGCCAGCGCGCGTTCGTCGATATCGAACGTCGGCTGATGCAGGTCGAGCTGCTCGCCGGTGCCCGACCAGACGCCGAGACGCGCCATCGCGCCCGGCGCGTGTTCCAGGTACCAGGAGAAGTCCTCACCGCCGCCAGACTGGGGGGTGTCGGCCAGCGCGTCGGCACCGATCGCCAGGACGGCGTTCTCGAACATCAGGGTCGAGGCCGCGTCGTTGACCACCGGGGGCACGCCGCGCTTGTAGTTGAGCTGGTACCGCACACCGGTCGGCGCGAGCAGGCTGTCGACGATCTCGCGGACCAGCGGCTCGAGCAGCAACCATGTGGGGTGGTCGCCGGTGCGGACGGTTCCGGTGAGCATGCCGGTCTGCGGGATGGCGTTGGGTGCCTTGCCCGCGCTCACCGCGCCCCACACCATCACGGTGCTGGTGCGCGGATCGACCCGCCTGCTCAGCAACCCGGGCAGCCCGGTGATGACGGTGCCGATGGCGTACACCAGGTCGCTGGTGAGATGCGGCCGGGACGTATGCCCACCGGGCGAGTCGAGCACGAGTTCGACGGTGTCGGCCGCCGAGGTGATCGCCCCGGTCCGCAGCCCTACCTTGCCCACTTCCAGCCGCGGGTCGCAGTGCAGCGCGAAGATCCGGTCCACGCCGTTCATCCCGCCCGCCGCGACCACGTCGAGCGCGCCGCCCGGCATCACTTCCTCGGCGGGCTGGAAGATCAACCGCACGCCGACCGGCAGGGTGTGTTCGGCCTCGGCCAGCGCGAGCGCGGTCCCGAGCAGCACCGTGGTGTGCGCGTCGTGGCCGCAGGCGTGGGACACACCGGGCACGGTGGAGGCGAAGCTCAGGCCGGTGAATTCTTGCATCGGCAGGGCGTCCATGTCGGCGCGCAGGGCGATGCGCGGCCCGTCGGACGGTCCGAGATCACAGATCAGGCCGGTGCCTCCGGGCAGCACCTCCCAGGTCAGGCCCGCCTTGGTGAGCCAGCCGGAGACGAACTCGGTGGTGGCGAACTCCGCCCGCGACAACTCGGGGTTGGCGTGGATGTGCCTGCGCCATTGCACCAGGTCACCGGTGTGTTCGGCCAGCCATGCGTCGACGATCTCGGTTCCCGACATCATGGTTGGTTCGGCGGCCGGCCTGGTCGGGAACACCGTGGGCTCACGCATCACCGACGGGGTGGCGACACCCATCGATAGAGCGTCAGCGCCTGCGCGTGCGGTGCCCGAATGGCCGGAAATACTCACCGAATGTCCTCCTGTCGTTCGATCAGACGTTGCAACAACCTGTCCCTGTGTACTTCATCGCGCGCGATCGCGACAGCGGTACGCGCCAGCGCGAGCGCACCGTCGATCACGGCCCGATCCGCCGAGGCGTTCACCGCGGCCGCCGCGAAGTCCGGTTGGTGGGTCACCGCGCCACCGGCGTCGATGCCGATCACCGGATGGATGCCGGGGATCACGTTGGTGACGTTGCCCATGTCGGTGCTCCCGAGCGGTCGCAGCACCTCGAGCTCGGGCGCGATCGGCACCCGTCCCAAACCGGTGATCTGCGCGCGGTAGGCAGCGATGAGAACCGGGTCGGGGGTGAGCTCGGTATAGGTGGGCGCGAGCGTCCGTATGTCGTGGGTGCAGCCGGTCGCCAGGGCGCCCGCCGCGAAGCATGCCTTCGCCCGGCGCATCAGGTCGTCCAGGGACGCGGCGTCGGCAGCGCGAAGGTAGTACAGCAACTCCGCACGTCCGGGCACGATGTTGGGGGCTACACCACCGTCGGACACTATACCGTGCAGCTGCTGGCCGGGCCGCAGATGCTGGCGCAGCAAGCCGAGAGCAACCTGGGTGACGGTGATCGCGTCACCCGCGTTGAGGCCCAGTTCAGGGGCGGCGCTCGCGTGCGCCTCGCGGCCGTGGAAGGTGACGGCGAGGTCGGCCAGCGCCAGCGATCGGGCGCCGACGATGTCGGCCGGGCCGGGGTGGACCATCATCGCCATCGCGATGTCGTCGAAGGCGCCCGCCTCGAGCATGAGTACTTTGCCGCCGCCGCTCTCCTCGGCGGGTGTGCCGAGCACGACGACGGTGAGGCCGAGCTGATCGGCCACTTCGGCCAGGCCGAGCGCGGCACCGGTCGAGGACGCGGCGATGATGTTGTGCCCGCAGGCGTGCCCGATCTCGGGCAGCGCGTCGTATTCGGCACAGATGCCGACGGTGAGCGGGCCGCTGCCGTAGACGGCGCGAAAGGCCGTGGGCAGCCCGGCGATTCCGGTGGTGATCGCGAAGCCGCGGGCGCGTAGCGGGGCGAGAACCTTGGCGACGCTCCGGGTCTCGTCGAAGGCCAGTTCGGGTTCGGCGTGAATGGCGTGCGACAGCCCGATCAGCTCGTCCGAGGCCGCGAGAATCGCGGTATCGGCTGCGGTCGCCGAGAATTCGCCGGTACGCGAGGGTGCCATGCACTCAGTCTCGCATCAGTGCTGCGCCCGGGCGCACCGGCGAAGGACCTCAGCCGCCGAAGGGCAGGTTCTCCGGGGTCACCGGCGTGGCGAGCGCGGCCAGGGTCTCCGCGTGCAGCGAGGTCTTGATGATCGGGGTGATCGGCTTGCGCAGGCTGGTGAGCGCGGCGGCTCGGGCGACGGCGGTGGGCAGCACCTGGTCGGCGTCGGCCTTCGCGTCGACGATGCCCGCGGCGATCGCCTCGTCGGCGCCGAAGCGGTGCCCAGTGGTCATGGCCTGCACGCACACCTGGTTGCTGAGGCGGCCCTTCAGCAGCGCGTTCATGCCGATGGTGAAGGGCATGCCGAGGTGCACCTCGGGCAGCGACCAGAAGCCGCGGTCGCCGCGCATCACCCGGAAGTCGTGCGCGGAGGCCAGCATGGCGCCCGCACCGAAGGCGTGGCCGTTGATGGCGGCGACGGTCGGCATCGGGAAGGTCAGCAGCCGGGTGTAGAGGGTGTGCACGCGGTCGAGGTAACCGTGGATCTTGTCCAGGTTGCCGAACACCCAGTCGGTGTCGAGGCCGTTGCTGTAGAACTTGCCGGTCGCGACGGTGACCAGCGCCGCGGCACCCTCGGAGGCCTCGACCTTGTCGAGTTCGGCGTGGAAGGCGTCGATCCAGTCCGGCGAGAAACGGTTCTCGTTGTCGGTCTGCCCCTCGTCACCGAGGTACAGGACGAAAACTTCACCAGAGCGCTCCAAATACGGCATACGGGGGAGAATAGTCCGCACCAGAACACTCCCCTACTCGCGGGTAGACACCTTTCCCAGCCCGCACATCCCGACCTCGAGGAGGGATCGCCGCGAAGCGGCGGTCGGCCGCCGACCGCCGACTCGAGCGCGCCAGCGCTCCAGGGACATAAGCTGTCCCCATGCTTGCCGAACAGGCCGCCGAGGCTATCGCCGAACGTACGGGAGTGCCGCGTCATCGCGTGGCCGTGGTGCTCGGATCGGGGTGGCAGCAGGCCGCGGCCGAGATCGGTGCGCCGCACGCCTCGATCGCCATGCCGGAGCTGCCCGGCTTCGGCAGGCCGAGCGCGCAGGGGCACGGCGGGATGGTGCACTCGGTCACCGTCAACGACAACAATGTGCTGCTGCTGATGGGCCGTCAGCACCTGTACGAGGGCTACACACCCCAGCAGGTGGTGCACCCGGTGTCGGCGGCGATCGCGGCCGGTGCGGAGATCGTGCTGCTCACCAACGCCGCGGGCGGAATCAGGGGCGGGCTGCGGGTGGGTGAACCGGTCCTCATCGCCGACCACCTGAACCTCACCGCCCGCACCCCGCTGGAGGGGGCACGGTTCGTCGACCTGGTCGACGCGTGGGATCCCGAATTGCGCACGCTGGCAAAGGAACTCGACCCCTCGCTCGGTGAAGGCGTGTACGCCGGACTGCTCGGGCCGCAGTACGAGACACCCGCCGAGATCCGCATGCTTGCCACTCTCGGCGCCGACCTGGTCGGTATGTCGACGGTGCTGGAGGCCATCGAAGCCCGCTCACGCGGGGCGCGGGTGCTCGGCATCTCGCTGGTCACCAACCTGGCCGCCGGGGTCACCGGCCAGCATCTGTCGCATGCGGAGGTGCTGGCCGAGGGGCAGGCCGCCGCGCCCCGGCTCGGCAAACTGCTGCGCGGCATCCTGGAGCGGGTGTAGATGCTGCGCTTCGGGACCGCGGGCCTGCGTGGCCCGTTGCGTGAGGGGCCGGACGGGATGAACGTGACCACCGTGTCGCGGGCGACCGCTGGCCTGGCCGACTGGTTGCGGGCGCGGTGTCTCGGCGGCGGTGCGGTGGTGGTCGGGCGCGACGCCCGGCACGGTTCCGCCGAATTCGCGACCGCGACAGCCGAGATCTTCACGGCCGCGGGCTTTCCCGTGACCCTCTTGCCCGAGCCCGTGCCGACGCCGGTGGTGGCGTTCGCGGTGCGTGAGCTGGGTGCGGTGGCGGGCGTGCAGATCACCGCCTCGCACAATCCCCCCGCCGACAACGGGTACAAGGTGTATCTCGACGGTGGCTCACAGCTCATCGCACCGGCCGATACCGAGATCGAGCAGTACATCGAGAAGGTCGTCGAACCGGTTGAGCGGGCTGCTGTCTCACCGTCCGGAGCCGAACTGGTCGACCGGTACCTGGCGCGAGTCGCCGAACTGCCCGGTGTGCTCGGCGGTCCCGGGGCGCGGGCCGAGGTGCGGATCGCCTTGACGGCCATGCACGGTGTGGGCGGCGACCTCGCCGTGCGGGCCCTGCACGCCGCGGGTTTCACCGATGTGCACGTGGTGGACGAGCAGTTCGCCCCCGACCCCGACTTCCCCACCGTCGCCTTTCCCAATCCCGAGGAGCCGGGAGCGTCCGATCTGCTGCTCGCGCTGGCCGAGCGGGTCGGCGCCGACGTGGCGATCGCCCTGGATCCCGACGCCGACCGGTGTGCCGTCGGCGTGCCGGGGCCGGACGGCTGGCGCATGCTGCGCGGTGACGAAACCGGTGTGCTGCTGGCCGATTACGTGCTGCGCACCGCTTCCGACGACCCGCTGGTCGCCACGACAATCGTTTCCTCGCGCCTGCTCTCGAAGCTGGCGGCCGCCCGTTCGGCCCGTTACGCCGAGACGCTCACCGGCTTCAAATGGCTGGCCAGGGCGGGTGACGGCCTCGTGTACGCCTACGAGGAAGCCATCGGCCACTGCGTCGACCCGTCGAAGGTCCGCGACAAGGACGGCATCTCCGCCGCGGTGGCCGCCGCGGACCTGGTCGCCCTGTTGAAGGCGCGGAACCGCACCCTCCTCGACGAACTCGATTCCTACGCGGTCGAATTCGGCCTCCACGCAGGCGATCAAGTGTCGCTGCGCCTACCCGACCAGGCCGCGGCAACAACCCTCGCCGCCGCCCTGCGCACGAACCCACCCGTCGAGATCGCGGGCACACCGGTGAAGTTCACCGATCAGGCCCAGGTCCGCGGCCGAATGCGCACGGACGCATTGATCTTCGAGGCCGACGACTTCCGCATCGTCGTCCGGCCGTCGGGCACCGAACCGAAATTGAAGTGCTACCTGGAGGTCTTCGCCCCGGTCGCGGCCAGCGCCGACCTACCGAAGGCCCGCGCTGCCGCCACAGCAAGACTCGATGACCTGGCCGACCTCTGCCGAGCGCTCGAGCTTCCTTGACACTCGGTTTCAGCGAGGGCCGAATTGGCGGTCGCCCGCGTCGCCGAGGCCGGGGACGATGTAGGCGTGTTCGTTGAGTTTCTCGTCGACGACGGCGGTGACGAGGCGGACGGGCAGGCCCGAGTCGGCCAGGGCGGCAACGCCTTCGGGGGCGGCTACGACGCAGACGGCGGTGATGTCGGTGGCGCCGCGGGCGACGAGGAGTTCCAGGGTGTGGATCATCGAGCCGCCGGTGGCGAGCATGGGGTCGAGGACGAAGACAGGGAGGTCGGTCAGGTCGGTCGGCAGGGATTCCAGGTACGGGACGGGCTGGTGGGTTTCCTCGTCGCGGGCGATGCCGACGAAACCGACGCGGGCCTGTGGCACGAGATCGGCGGCGGCGTAGACCATGCCGAGGCCCGCGCGCAGGACCGGGACGAGCAGCGGTGGGGCGGCCAGGCGGACACCGTCGGTGACGGCGACCGGCGTGTTGATCGGTTCACGGACGACGGGCGCGTCACGCAGGGCCTCGTACATCAAAATGCCCGTGAGGTCGGCCAATGCGTTGCGGAAGGTGGCGTTGTCGGTGCGGGCGTCTCGCATCGTGCTCAGCAGAGTGGCGGCGAGCGGATGGTCGACGGTGTCGGTGCGCATGAAAAAACGATAGGGTCACCACGCGCTTCCGGTGCGTCCGCTGGGGAAATTTCGCGGAAGAGGGAACCGAACGCGGAGCCGGTGCGTCGAATCAGGTGAATGACGTACTCTGCCCGGGAACTCGAGGATTGGGGGAAGTTCGATGGTAAAGATGTCGGCCGATGCCGAGGGCATCGTCGCCTATAGTGCGACCGCCGGAACCATGTCCACCGAATTCGCCACGGCGGCGGCCGCATCGGTGGCATCGAACCCGGCTCTGCTCGGCCCGGTGATGGGACTCATCGGCGGCGATTTCGTCACCGCCTACGCCGCCGCCCAGGCCGGTCACGTCGCCGCGATCGCCCAGCTCTCGGCCGTGATGGCCAGCATGGGCACCGCAACGGCAGGCGCCGCGACCACCCTCGTCGACACCGACACGGGCAATGCCGCCGCCATCGAATCGGCAGCGGGCGAACTCGCATGATCGACCTCAGCGGACTGGCTCAACCCCTGTACGACCTGCTGTCCAGCTTCGGTAGCGGAGTCCTCGGCACCGGCGGCGCGTCCGACGGCCTGCGCAGCACCTCCGCCGAGATCGACCAGATCTACCAGCTCGGCCGCACCGGCATCAATGCGGTGAACACCGCCTGGGACGGTCTGGCCGTCGACGCGGTCACCTCGAAGGCGCTGCGCGTGCAGACCTCCTCGGCCACCCTGTCCGACACCGGCAACGAGATGGCCACCGTCGTCGACCAGGCCGCCGCGTATGTGCAGACCGGGCAGAAGGAACTCGACGGGATCGTCAACTCCTTCCTCACCGAGGTCTCCGCGCTCAGCCCGGTCCTGGCCACCCCGGCGGGCCTCACCGCCGTCGTCGCCTCGGCGATCGACCACATCGGCCAGGGCATGGGCGTGGTCGGGCGGGTGCAGGACGAACTCGGCACCCAGACCGCCGCCATCAAGGAGCTCACCCCGGCACCGTCGAGCACGCCCCTCGCCAACACCGCCAACCTGTCGACTTCGGCCGCTTCCACGCTGCTGTCCACCGCGACGAGCGCGGGCGGTTCGATGCTGAGCGCGGTGTCGTCGGGCCTGTCGACGGCCATGGGCGGCGGCGACTCGAGCAGTTCGGGCGGCACGAGCACCGGCAACTCGACCAACAACGGCAAGACGTCGACCCCCACCGGCTCGTCGACGGGCTCCACCGGCACCGGCGTCAAGGTCACCCTGCCCGACGGCAGCGTGGTCGAAGCCCCCAACGAAGAGGCCGCCACGGCCGTGCGCTCGGCCATCGGCGCGGTCGGCACCCCGTACGTGTGGGGCGGCAACGACCCGGGCTCGGGCATCGACTGCAGTGGTCTCACCAAGTACGCCTACGGCGAGGCCGGGGTCGAGCTGCCCCGCCTGGCCCAGGAACAGCACATCGGACACCCACAGGTGTCACCCGGTGACCTGATGCCCGGTGACCTGGCCGTATGGGACGGCCACGTCGCCATGGTCGTCGGCAACGGGCAGCTCGTCGAGGCGGGCGACCCGGTCTCGATCAGTTCGATCCGAACGGAGAACAGTGGCATGGAGTTCTACGGCTTCTACAGGCCTACCTCATGAGCGAAACCCCGATCCCCGAGGTTCCCAATGTGGAAACCGCGGTCAGCACCAACCGGTCGGGCACCATCTCGGTGCGTGCGACCAGCATGGGGCTGCCGATCGCGCTCAAGTTCGAGCGCAGCGAATACCAGTACGGCGCGCAGGCCCTCGCCGATGAGATCCTTCGCCTGACCAGGCGTTCGACCATCGCGGCCGCCGCGCGCCTGCGCGAGGTGTACAGCGAGCAGGCGGGCATCCCCGATGCCCTGCTCGACAAGATGAACCTGCCGACCCGGCGTCAGGCCGTCGACGAGCTCGACCGCATCGACGACGCCGACACCGGTCAGACGAGCTGGATGAGGCCCCTGTGAGCGCGGAGATGGACGCCCTCGTCGCGGGCGTGACCGAGAAACTCGAGGCACTCGAGGCGGCGCTGTACGGGTTGAAGCAGGTCAACGGCAAGTTCACCACCGAGGACGGACTGGTCACCGCCGAGGTGAACAGTGACGGCGCGCTGGTCGATCTGCGCCTGGACGAGGGCATCACCGCCCTGCCGCCGGCGGAGGCCGCGCAGCTGATCCTGTCGGCGTGCAGGCAGGCCACCGAGACCGCGGGCGAAGCGCGCTCCAACATCATTGCGACACTGAACGAATCGCTCACCGGCGGCACTGCACACCCGCCGGGGGAATTAGCACCCGGGCCGGATAGTGCGCGGCGCTGAAGCTCGATAGGCTTCGCGTCATGGCTTCTGGAGACATCGTCCCGATCGAGCTCGGTCTGACCGATGGCGATCTCGTCACCCTGTGGGCACCGCGCTGGCGTGACGGTGACGACGAGTACATGGCGTTCCTCGGACACGAGGACGACCTCTACGGTTTCGAGTCCGTTGCGGAGTTGGCGGCGTTCATCCGCACCAACACCGACAACGACCTCGTCGAGCATCCGTCGTGGGCGGTGGTCGCCGGCCTGTCGGCCGCCGAACTGGAGCCGGAGGACAACTTCACCTTCGATCTGGTCTCCGTGCCCGAGCTGGCCGCGGGCGAACCCGACGGTGAGGTGGTCGGCGAGCTCGAGGACACCCTGGCCATGGTTCGCAATATCGGCGACGTGTGCGAGCTCGACGTGGTGACGGCGTTCTTCGACGACAACCCGGTACTCGGTGTGCTGGCCAACGGTGTCGGCACCTTCACCGGGCGCGACGGCGAGGAGCTGTGGGACCAGGTCGGTGCCGCCATCGTCAAGGGCTGGGACGACGTGCTCGACGCGATCGACAGCATCGTCACCACCCCGGAGGTGGATGCCGCGGCGGTCGAGGTCGCCGAGGCCGAGCTGCTGGCCGCCGAGGAGAACGTGGTCGACGCCGACGACGTCGTCGAGGAGGACGAGGAGTTCGAAAGCGTCGACCTCACCGCCGACGACGAGGACGAGACCTTCTGGCACGAGGTCGGCATCGACCCGGTCAAGATCGTCACCTCCGACGGTGAGCACTTCACCCTGCGCTGCTACCTCGACGACGAGCCGATCTTCCTCGGCAACGGCCGCACCATCACGGTGTTCGGTTCCGAGCGCGCGCTGGCCCGCTACCTGGCCGACGACCACGAGCACGAGCTGGCCCGGGTGTCGACCTTCGGTGACGTGCAGACCGCCGCGGTCGACGGCTCACTCGAGGTTGAGGTGAGCGACGAGAACGTCTACGTGCTCACCGGCCTCGTGGAGGACCTGGCCGAGGGGCCGGAGGCCGTCGACATCGAACAGCTCGACCTGGCTGTCGAATTGTTCACCGACGCAGCCGATTACGCTGACGACGACAGCGTGGAACAGGCGCTTGCCGCGTCGAACCCGCTGGGTTGGTACGTCTCCTACCTGCTCAACCCGGACCCCAACCGGCTGGCCCCGAACCCGCCGTTCACAGCCGAGGCCCAGCAGTTCCGCGAACTGCAACGCGCCTTCGAAGCACGGCTGGTCAGCGAGTAGCAAGACGAGAAGGGTGGCACCGATGAGGTGCCACCCTTCTTCGTCATCCGACCAGGACCGCGTAGCGCGGTTTGATGATCTCGTCGATGATCTTCAGGCGATCGGGGAACGGGATGAACGCCGACTTCATGGCGTTGATGGTGAAGCGTTCCAGGTCGCTCCAGCCGTAGCCGAAGGTTTCCACCAGTTTGAGCATCTCCTGGCTCATGGTGGTGTCGCTCATCAGCCGGTTGTCGGTGTTGACGGTGACCCGGAACCGCAGCCGGGCCAGCAGGTCGAAGGGGTGCTTGTCGAGCGAGGGCACCGCACCGGTCTGCACGTTCGACGACGGGCACAGTTCCAGCGGAACCCGCATGTCACGCACGTAGTTGGCGACGATCCCGAGTTGGGCGTCCTCGATGGCGCCCGGCACGCTGATGTCGTCGGTGATGCGCACGCCGTGCCCGAGACGGTCGCACCCGCAGAAGGCGAGCGCCTCGTGGATCGACGGCAACCCGAACGCCTCCCCCGCGTGAATCGTGAAGTGCGCGTGGTTGACTCGCAGATATTCGAAGGCGTCCAGGTGCCGGGTGGGCGGGAAACCGGCCTCGGCCCCCGCGATGTCGAACCCACCGACCCCGCTGTCGCGGAAGCGCACCGTGAGCTCCGCGATCTCCCGGGAACGCGCGGCATGCCGCATGGCGGTGAGCAGACACGTCACCCGGATGATGTTGCCCTGCTCCGCCGCGATCGCCTCCCCCTCCCGGAACCCGGCAAGGGTGTGCTCGACCACCTCGTCGAGCGTGAGCCCCTTCTCCAGATGCTGCTCGGGCGCGAACCGCACCTCGGCGTAGACCACCCCGTCGGCGGCCAGATCGATGGCACATTCCCGAGCCACCCGCCGCAAACCCTCCGGCGTCTGCATCACCGCGACGGTATGGGCGAACGTCTCGAGGTACAGCTCGAGCGACCCGCTGTCGGCGGCGTCCCTGAACCACGCCCCCAAACTCTCGGCATCCTGCGCGGGTAGTTGGTCGTAGCCGCACTCGGCGGCGAGTTCTAGCACCGTCTCCGGCCGCAGACCACCATCGAGGTGGTCATGCAGCAGGGCTTTGGGTGCACGTCGGATCGAAGCAAGGTCGAGGGGCGCCGGTCCAGTCATATCCAAACGTTAGCCGCACCCACCGATCCCGGCAGCACAGTTCCCCGAGGACACCCACCACACCACCAACCCGCTCGAGCCCGCCACTCCCCCTTTCCAGCCGGACGGCGCTACTCGAGCCTGCCACCTACCGCACTCCCCGCCACACCACCTGTGTCCGCCACCTACCGCACTCCCTCAGCCCACCTGCCCTAGCACCGACTCCCCGACTCACTCGGCGATGGCGCGCATTGGACCCAGCGTTTGGTCCCAGGTAGCGCAGCCGCAACCGCCGTGACAATGAACAGCACGATCACCGACACCCAAACCACCACCGGCGCGTCGGCGCCGACCATGAATGCCACCACGGCGCCCAGCAACGACCCGGTGAGTACCAACGTCCGTCCGCGCGGCTTTCGGCGGCCGAGCAGGCGGGCGCCGATCAGGTTCAGCACGCCGACCGGAGCGACGATCGCGGCCATGATCACCAGCATCACGCCCGTGATGAGCCGGAAGTCCACCTGATCCGGTTCGATCGGCTCGTTCACCACCCTGACGGCGTCGAAGATCATCAGCCCGGCGATCGCGAACGCGATCAGCGCCGAGATGAAGGCGAGTACCCGCGCGACCGCCGCCGTCCGCCTCCCGTTGTCGGCCGCTCCCGCCGCGACCACCGACACAACGAACCTCCCCATCGCGGCCACGACTATTACCTCAATCGATCCGCCCCAGCACAAGCTCGCCGGGCTTGCTTTCCGGGGTGAGTTCGATCCCCACCGCACCGTCGAGTGCTTCCAACGCGCCCGCGAACGCTTCGGGCGTGTCCGTGTGCAGGGTGAACAAGGGCTGGCCGATCGCCACCGAATCGCCGGGCTTGGCGTGCATCTCGACACCCGCGCCCGCCTGGACCTGCTCACCTTGCCGCGCACGCCCGGCACCGAGCCGCCAGGCGGCCAAACCCACACCCATCGCGTCGAGCCGCGTCAACACCCCGGCCGACTCGGCCCGCACCGTCTCGGTATGCCGCGCGGTCGGCAGCGGGGCATCGGGATCGCCGCCCTGGGCCTGGATCATCGTCCGCCAGTGATCCATCGCCCGGCCGTCGGCGAGCACCTCGGCCGGGTCGACATGCAGTCCGGCCTGGGCAACCATCTCGCGTGCGAGGGCGAGCGTCAGTTCGACCACATCGGCGGGCCCGCCACCGGCCAGCACCTCGACCGACTCCGCGACCTCGAGCGCATTGCCCGCGGTCCGGCCGAGCGGGGTGTCCATCGCGGTCAGCAACGCGACGGTCTTCACTCCGGCATCCCGCCCGAGCTCGACCATCACGGCGGCCAGCTCGCGCGCCTCGTCGAGGGTCTTCAGGAACGCCCCGGTCCCGACTTTCACGTCGAGCACCAGCGCCGCGGTCCCTTCGGCGATCTTCTTGCTCATGATCGAGCTGGCGATCAGCGGGATCGACTCGACCGTCCCGGTCACATCACGCAGCGCGTACAGCCGTTTGTCGGCGGGGGCGAGGTCGGCGCCCGCCGCACAGATCACCGCGCCGATCGCGGGGTCGGCGAGGATCTCGCGCATCCGGGGCACGGTGATGTCGGCCTGCCAGCCGGGTATCGACTCGAGCTTGTCCAGGGTGCCGCCGGTGTGGCCGAGGCCGCGTCCCGACAGCTGCGGCACCGCCGCGCCGCAGGCCGCCACCAGAGGCGCCAGCGGCAGGGTGATCTTGTCGCCGACGCCACCGGTCGAATGCTTGTCGACGGTGGGCCGCGGCAGGTCGGTGAAGTTCATCCGGCTCCCCGAGCCGATCATGGCCGCCGTCCACCGAGCGATCTCGCGCCGGTTCATGCCACGCAGCAGGATGGCCATCGCGAGGGCCGACATCTGTTCGTCGGCCACGATCCCCCGCGTGAACGCGTCGACCACCCAGTCGATCTGCTCGTCGGACAGCTCACCGCCGTCACGTTTGGCCCGAATGATCGATACCGCGTCCAGTGCCGTCATGCGGCCAGTCTGGCACGCGACATCGGCCGCGGCACTCCTCGCGCCGAGCGAGCCCTGGCCGAACCTCCGTCGGCTCAGAACAGGATCCGATCACCCTCGTTCGGGTCGGTCATCGGTCGACCGGCGCGATCAGCGCTGCCCGGCCGCCAGATCATCGGGCCCGAACGCGTACGGCAACAGCTCGCTCAGCTTCTTGGACCCCTCGGCATGGTCCACGAGCAGCTCACCCCCGCCGTGCTCGAACAGCAGCTGCCTACACCGCCCACACGGCATCAAGATTTCGCCACGGGAATCGCTCACCGATACCGCCACAAGGCGGCCCCCACCCGACCCGAATAAGTTACCGACGAGTACGCATTCGGCACACAGGGTTAGTCCATATGAGACATTTTCCACATTGCAACCGCTCACAATTCGACCGTCCGTCGTGAGAGCCGCAGCACCGACCGGGAAACCCGAGTACGGGGCATACGCGCTACCCATTACGCGAATTGCCATGTCGCGCAAGGTATTCCAGTCGATTTCGGACATCGCGAACCTCCAGCCGATACCGCCGAACATGTCCGCGCGGGGGCTCGGACACCAGTATTCGGCATCGAGAAAGGTAAACCTAACTCGGCCGATTCGTGCACAACGCACGGCACGCCGAATTAGTTCCGCGAAACAGAGAGGATTAGAGTCAGCCGAAGATCGGTTCAGGTTCCCGGCGGCGGGCCAGCGCTCGAGAATACAGCGCAGCCACCTGGGCATTTGCCTCTCCACGCAGCCGGCGTCGGATCTGTGACCGGGTCCATCAACGACGTTGGAGGCACCGCACTCTATGACCACGATAGAAGCTCCGGCTCCGGCCCAGCCGAAGCGGAAGACGCTGTACCGCGGCGACCCCGGCATGTGGTCCTGGGCGCTGCACCGGATCACCGGTGTCACGATCTTCTTCTTCCTCTTCGTGCACGTGCTGGACACGGCACTGGTTCGGGTGAACCCGAACACCTATGACGAAGCCATCGAGCTCTACAAGAACCCGCTGGTCGCGCTCATGGAGATGGGCCTCGTCGTCTGCGTCCTGTTCCACGCGCTCAACGGCGTCCGCGTCATCCTCGTCGACTTCTGGTCGCAGGGTCCGCGCTTCCAGAAGCAGATGCTGTGGGTCGTGCTGACCATCTGGGTCCTGGTCTCCGCCGCCGGCGTCGGCCGCCAGTTCTTCTACCTGCTGACGGAGCACTGATCATGACCGCACCTGTCCTCGGCAAGTCCTACGACCGCCCCGCCAGCCTGGACGCGCCCCGCGCACCGCGTGGCAAGGCCAACAGCAACTTCGAGAAGTACGCATGGCTGTTCATGCGCATCTCGGGCCTGTTCCTGATCGTGCTGGTCATCGGCCACATGTTCATCATGCTGATGATCGACGGCGGCGTGAACCGGCTGAACTTCGCGTTCGTGGCCGGTCGCTGGTCCAGCCCGTTCTGGCAGTTCTGGGACCTGTCCATGCTGTGGCTGGCTCAGCTGCACGGCGGCAACGGTCTGCGCACCGTCATCGATGACTACTCCCGCAAGGACTCCACCCGGTTCTGGCTCAAGACCATCCTCGTGGTCTCGATGATCCTGGTGATGAGCGTGGGCACCTACGTCATCTTCACCTTCGACCCCAACATCACCGGTTAGGAACAGGCCACCTCGCATGAGTGAATCCCGTCCGATTCAGGAACATCGCTACGACGTGGTCATCGTCGGCGCCGGTGGCGCGGGCATGCGCGCGGCGATCGAGGCCGGTCCCCGGGCTCGTACCGCGGTCCTGACCAAGCTCTACCCGACGCGCAGCCACACCGGCGCGGCCCAGGGCGGCATGTGCGCCGCGCTGGCCAACGTCGAAGAAGACAACTGGGAATGGCACACCTTCGACACCGTCAAGGGTGGTGACTACCTGGTCGACCAGGACGCCGCGGAGATCATGGCCAAGGAGGCCATCGACGCGGTCATGGACCTGGAGAAGATGGGCCTGCCGTTCAACCGCACGCCCGAGGGCAAGATCGACCAGCGTCGTTTCGGTGGCCACACCCGTGACCACGGCAAGGCGCCCGTGCGTCGCGCGTGTTATGCCGCCGACCGCACCGGTCACATGATCCTGCAGACGCTGTACCAGAACTGCGTCAAGCACGACGTCGAGTTCTTCAACGAGTTCTACGTGCTCGACCTGGTGATGACCGAGTCCGACCGTGGCCCCGTCGCCACCGGCGTCGTCGCCTACGAGCTGGCCACCGGCGAGATCCACGTCTTCCACGCGAAGTCGATCGTGTTCGCCACCGGCGGCTCGGGCCGTATGTACAAGACCACCTCGAACGCGCACACGCTGACCGGTGACGGCATGGCGATCGTGTTCCGCAAGGGTCTGCCGCTCGAGGACATGGAGTTCCACCAGTTCCACCCGACAGGCCTCGCGGGCCTGGGCATCCTCATCTCCGAGGCTGTTCGTGGTGAGGGTGGCATCCTGCGCAACGCCTCCGGTGAGCGCTTCATGGAGCGCTACGCCCCCACCATCAAGGACCTCGCGCCGCGTGACATCGTCGCCCGCTCGATGGTGCTCGAGGTACTCGAGGGCCGTGGCGCCGGGCCGAACAAGGACTACGTCTACATCGACGTGACCCACCTCGGCGAGGACGTGCTCGAGGAGAAGCTGCCCGACATCACCGAGTTCGCCCGCACCTACCTGGGTGTGGACCCGGTGAAGGAGCTCGTGCCGGTCATGCCGACCTGCCACTACGTGATGGGCGGTATCCCCACCCGCATCCGTGGCGAGGTGCTGCGCAACAACACCGACGTGGTCCCCGGCCTCTACGCCGCCGGTGAGTGCGCCTGTGTGTCCGTGCACGGCGCGAACCGTCTGGGCACCAACTCGCTGCTCGACATCAACGTGTTCGGCCGTCGCGCCGGCATCGCGGCCGCCGAGTACGCCCAGCGCACCGAGTTCGTCGAGATGCCGGAGAACCCGGCGCAGATGGTGCAGGACTGGCTGGCGCTGATCCTGTCCGACCACGGCAACGAGCGCGTGGCCGACATCCGCACCGAACTGCAGTACACGATGGACATGAACGCCGCCGTGTTCCGCACCGAGGACACCCTCAAGCAGGCCCTCACCGATATCCACGCGCTCAAGGAGCGCTACACCCGGATCACGGTGCAGGACAAGGGCAAGCGCTACAACAGCGACCTGCTCGAGGCCGTCGAGCTGGGCTTCCTGCTCGAGCTGGCCGAGGTCACCGTCGTCGGCGCGCTCAACCGCAAGGAATCGCGTGGTGGGCACGCCCGCGAGGACTACCCGGACCGCGACGACGTGAACTTCATGCGGCACACCATGGCGTACAAGGAGGGCCCGGAGCTCATCTCCGAGATCCGCCTCGACTTCAAGCCGGTGGTGCAGACCCGCTACGAGCCGATGGAGCGTAAGTACTGATGACTGCTGTAGCAGAACCGACCACGCAGAAGCCCGCGCCCGTCCCCGAGGGCTCGGTCATGGTCACCGTGAAGGTGGCCCGGTTCAGCACCGAGAACGACAAGGGCGCGTACTGGGATTCGTTCCAGGTGCCGGTCCTGCCGACCGACCGCTTCCTCAACGTGCTGATCTACATCAAGTCCTACCTGGACGGCACCCTCACCTTCCGGCGCTCCTGCGCCCACGGTGTGTGCGGTTCGGACGCGATGCGGATCAACGGTGTGAACCGGCTGGCCTGCAAGGTGCTGATGAAGGACATGCTGCCCAAGGGCGACAAGACCCTCACCATGACCGTCGAGCCGATCCGCGGCCTGCCCGTGGAGAAGGACCTCGTTGTCGACATGGAGCCGTTCTTCGACGCGTTCCGTGCCGTGAAGCCGTACCTGATCACCTCGGGTAACGAGCCCACCCGCGAGCGCATCCAGTCCCAGCACGACCGCGCCCGCTTCGACGACACGACCAAGTGCATCCTGTGCGCCTGCTGCACCACCTCCTGCCCCGTGTACTGGAGCGACGGCAGCTACTTCGGCCCGGCCGCGATCGTGAACGCCCACCGCTTCATCTTCGACAGCCGTGACGAAGGCGCCCGCGAGCGCCTCGACATCCTCAACGACGTCGAAGGCGTGTGGCGCTGCCGCACCACCTTCAACTGCACCGACGCGTGCCCCCGTGGCATCGAGGTCACCAAGGCCATCCAGGAAGTCAAGCGAGCCCTGCTCTTCGCCCGCTGACCTCCCCCCGGTCCCCACAAAGGCCGCCTTCATCTTTCGATGAAGGCGGCCTTTGCCGTCACTCCTCCTGTGCGAGATGGGTTTTGGCGTCCTCGTAGGATCCGCTCGGGGCGGTGTCGTCCTTGGTGTAGACCAGGTGCAGTACGCCGGTGCCGAAGGTTTCCGAGGAGAGCAGGCGGAGGGGGATCGTCGTCCCGTCCTCGAACAGCCGCTCCCCTTTGCCGACCACGATCGGGTGCACCAGCAGGTGCAGTTCGTCCAGCAGGCCCGCGGCCAGGAGTTGGCGCACCACCGATACCGAGCCGCTGATGGCGATATCGCCGCCCGACCCCTTCCTCAGTTCGGCCGCAGACGCGGTCAGGTCGCCGTCGAGGCGCTCGGAGTTGCGCCATGGGAAATCGCGGTCCTCGTGGGTCACCACCAGTTTGCGTGCGTCGCCGAGCTTCTTCGCGAACGCCGCGTCCGGTCCACCTTCGGCTTCCCGGCCGGGCCATGCGCCGGCGAAGCTGTCGTAGGTCACGCGGCCGAGCAGCAGTGTGTCGGCGCTGCCGAGCTGGGCGTCGACCGCGGCGCCCATGGCGTCGTCGAAGTAGGGGAAATGCCAGTCCTGCGGGTCGGCGATCACGCCGTCGAGAGACATGAACAGACCGGCGGTGATCTTCCTCATCGGTACTTCTCCTCGGTGAGCGGTGAGTGTGTCGGTTACTACGACGGTGCGCGGCTACCGAACTAATCGCGGTACAGCAGGTTGGTCGGACGGACTTGACGAACTAGTGGATAGTTCTACTATCTATAATAGACAGTGTAACTATCTACTATGGAGTCACCGTGATCGTCATCGTTCTTCTCGTCTCACTCCTGAGCTTTCGCGCACTGGGAGCACTCGGCATCAGCCGGTTCGCCACCTGGTCGGCGGCTGCCGCGTACGCTCTGGCCGTCATGCTGATGATGACCGGCTCCGCCCACTTCATGCCGTCGAGCGTCACCGTGATGCCCAATTACGACGACCTGGTGGCGATGGTGCCGTCGTTCGTGCCGTTCCCCGGATTCATGGTGCTGTTCACCGGCGTGCTGGAACTACTCGCGGCCGTCGGCCTGATCCTCACCCGGACGCGCCGGTTCGCGGGCTGGGCGCTGGTGCCGCTGTTCGTGCTGCTGCTGCCCGCCAATATCTACGCGGCCGTCGAAAACGTCACCTTCGCGGGCGAACCCGCGTCTCCCCTGTGGCAGCGCGTCCCGGAACAGCTGCTGTACATCGGCTTCGCGATCTGGGCGACGGGTTCCCTCACTCCGGCCACGCGGGATCGCGTGTCCGCTCAGCGGTGATCACGCGAAACCGGTGGTGCGGGCGAGGTCGGCGAGCATGGTGTCGAACATGACTTCGGGGTCGGTGAGGGGAATCGGGTAGTTGCCGAACACCTCGAGGGTGACGTGGCCGAACAGGCGAACCCAGGTCTGCACCATCACGTAGGTGACGCCGAGATCCAGTTTCTCGGCGGGGAACTTCTGGCCCGAATCCGAGAGCATGGCGAGCAGTTCGGTCTGGAATTCGATCAGATCGTCGCGCAGTTCGACGGGGATGGATTCGCCGGGCGGGGTGGCGATCTCGAAACTGGCCAGCAACCGGCCCGCCGCGGCGAGGAAGATCCGGCCGAAGGGCTCGTCGAAGCGGCGCAGCATGGCACGACTGGAGGTGGGCGAGGCGAACACCAGGGTGAATTCCCTGGGGTTGGCCAGCGCCCAGCGCCGGAAGCCGCGGCAGATCGCGAGGAACTGCACGGCGCCGTCGTCGGGCAGGTCCGCGATGCCCGCCGACAGGTTGTCGGCGAGGTCGGCACAGAATTCCATCCGCAACCGCTCGATCAGCTCGTCGCGGGAGTCGTAGTGCCGATACAGCGCGGGGGCGGTGACGCCGAGTTCACGCGCGATGGCCCGCAGGGTGACCGCGTCGGGGCCGTGCTCGGCCAGCAGCGCCCGCGCGACCCGCCGGATATCGGCGTCGGCCACGACGGGCGCCCGGCCGCGTGCCTTGGCCGTCAACCGCCCACCCCCTCGCTGCTGTTCGGGCTCAAGAGTATTCGACTTCCCACCGCTTGATGCCGTTGAGCCAGCCGCTGCGCAAGCGCACCGGTTCGGCGACCTGACGCAGGTTCGGCATCGCGTCGGCAATGGCATTGAACATCAGGTCGATCTCCAGGCGGGCGAGATTCGCGCCGACACAGTAGTGGGTTCCGGTGCCGCCGAACCCGACGTGCGGATTGGGGTTGCGCAGCACGTCGAACCGGAACGGGTCGGTGAAGGCGGTCTCGTCGAAATTGGCGGAGCTGTAGAACAAGCCGAGGCGCTGGCCCTTCTTGATCTGCTGCCCGCCCAGCTCCAAGTCGCGGGTCGCGGTGCGCTGGAAGGCGTGCACCGGGGTGGCCCAGCGCACGATCTCGTCGGGGGCGGTGCGCGGCCGCTGGTCCTTGTAGATCTCCCACTGCTCAGGGTTGTCGACGAAGGCCTTCATGCCGTGGGTGATCGAGTTACGGGTGGTCTCGTTGCCCGCGACCGCCAGCAGGATGACGAAGAAGGCGAACTCGTCGGAGCCGAGATGCTCGCCGTCGACATCGGCGTTCACCAGCTGGGTCACGATGTCGGAGGCCGGACAACCGCGCCGCTGCTCGGCCATGTTCCAGGCGTAGCCCATCACCTCGGCGGTGGCGGTGTGGTGATTGCCCTCGAACTCCGGATCGTCGTAGGAGATCATCTGATTGGTCCAGTCGAACAGCTTCATCCGGTCCTCCTGCGGCACGCCGAGCAGTTCGGCGATGGCCTGCAGGGGCAGCTCGCACGCGACCTGCTGCACGAAATCGCCCCGACCGGATTTCTTGGCCTCCCAGACGATGCGTTCGGCCCG
The DNA here is from genome assembly GCF_051843015.1 of Nocardia sp. JW2. Lineage (NCBI taxonomy): Bacteria > Bacillati > Actinomycetota > Actinomycetes > Mycobacteriales > Nocardiaceae > Nocardia > Nocardia sp. JW2. Next base: position 432,014 of record NZ_JBPXLK010000002.1, on the reverse strand, counting down.
TTCGGTGAGCGCGGCGCGCAGATTCTCCACCGCGCGAGGGGTGAATCCCTTGGACACGATGCGCCGGATCTTGGTGTGCTGCGGCGGATCCAGGTTCAGCATGAGCATGTTGCCGAGCATGTCGATCTGCTCGCGGGTGGTTTCCTCGTTGAACCGGATGATGGCGGTGTTCTCGTGCGAGGAGAAGTCCTCGGGGTTCTTCGAGATCTCCTTGATGTCGGCCAGCGTCGACACCACCCAGTAGCCGCCGTCGTCGAAGCCGCTCGCCCGGTCGGACTGCGCGCACCACCAGACCGGCGCGGTGCGCCGCAGTTGCGCGAACTCCTCGATCGGCAGGCGCTGCGCGAGCAGGTCGGGATCGGTGAAATCGAATCCCGCGGGGATATCGGTGCTGGTCACGGTGTCTCCTTCGGCTGACTCCAGAACGTGATGTAGAACACGTTCGAATCGATGAAACCACGCCGCACCCATTTGTGAACAGGTTTTAGTAATACCTGTTTATGAAATCCGGTCGGCAAGATGGCGTGAATCCGTGCGCGCGCCGGCTCCGCTGGGCAAGATGGCGGCGTGGACTTGCCGTACCTGCGAGCCAACCCGCACCTGCTGCCGACATTCCTCGCGCATCAGCGCCTGCGCACCACCCCGGTCGGCGGGGGGTCGATCGCGGTGGCCGAGCGCATCGGCCTCGACGACGGCACCCAGCTGTTCCTCAAAACCTGGCCCGGCGGGATCTCGGCCGCGCCTACCGACGGCACCCCGGCTGCCGCACCGCCGGGATTCTTCGCAGCCGAAGCGCATGGTCTGCGCTGGCTGCGGGAGGCGGGCGGTGTCGCGATTCCCGAGGTCTACGCCGTCTCCGACGACCTGCTGCTCATGGAATGGGTCGACCACGCCGAACCCTCTCCGGCCGCGGCCGCACGATTCGGTGCGGGACTGGCTCGTCTCCACAACGCCGGTGCAGCCGAATTCGGCGCTCCCGTCGACGGTTTCCTCGGCAGCCTGCCGCAGGACAACACCCCCGGCCACGACTGGCCGACCTGGTTCCGGCAGCGCCGAATTCTTCCGTTCCTGCGACTCGCCGTCGATGCGGGCGCACTCGATCCGGCCGACGCCACTGCCGTCGAGTCGATCCACCTCGAAGCCCCCGCCGAATCGCCGTCGCGGATCCACGGTGACCTGTGGCCCGGCAACATTCTCTGGGGCCCGTCGGACACCCCATGGCTGATCGATCCCGCCGCGCACGGTGGCCACCGCGAAACCGACCTGGCCACACTCTTCCTCTTCGGCGGCGCACCCCATCTCTCCCGAATCATCCCCGCTTACAACGACATCCACCAGCTCGAGGCCGGCTGGCAGGAGCGCATCCCACTCCACCAGCTTCCCCTGCTCCTGGTTCACGCCGTCCTGTTCGGCCGCTCCTATCGCGCCGCCGTCCTCGACGCGGCCGCCCGGTATCGCTAGGCCACATTCGGCACCAACGGGGCCTGAACCAGGGCTTACAAATTTACGTTCCGTGTAACGATTCGATGTCGGGACGCTCGAGCGGTCGTCGCAGAACTGGTCATGTGACCAAACTGCCTCATGTTCAAACGATTGACGCTCGCCGTGGTCTGTGGCGCAGCCGCCCTCCTGCCCGTCGCCGTCCCCGCGGATGCGGCGCCGAAGTCCGATCCGAAGATCGCCTCCTACAACGTCTTCATGCTCGCCGAGGCGCTCTACCCGAACTGGGGGCAGGAGCAACGCGCCGACCTCATCGCGCAGCAGAACGTGCTCGCGGGACAGGACGTCGTCGTTCTCCAAGAGCTGTTCCACAACGAGGCGGGCGACCAGTTGCTGAACAACCTGAAGCGGGACTTCCCGAATCAGACTCCGGTGGTCGGCCGAACCCGCTCCGGCTGGGACGCCACCCAGGGCTCGTACTCCGCAACCACACCCGAGGACGGCGGCGTCGCGATCGCGAGCCGGTGGCCGATCAGCCGCAAGGTGCAGTTCGTGTACAAGGACGCGTGTGGCGCGGACTGGTTCTCCAACAAGGGTTTCGCGTATGTGAAGCTCGCCGCGCCCGGCGGTCCGGTGCACGTGATCGGCACGCACATGCAGTCCGAGGACGACGGGTGCAGTTCGGGCCGGCCCGGTCAGGTGCGGGCGAAACAGCGCGCACAGATCAAGGCCTTCCTCGCGGCGGAGCGGATTCCGGCCGATGAGCCGGTGTATGTGGCGGGCGATATGAACGTGATCGAATCCAGTCCCGAATACGGCGCCATGCTGGCCGATCTCGCTGCCGTCGGCCCCCAGCACACCGGTCACACCTTCTCCTGGGACTGCGCGGACAACTCCGTCTGCCGCGACCAGTACGGCCCCGAATACGCCTCGGAGCACCTCGATTACGTGCTCCCCATCAAGGGCCACCCGGTGCCCGACCGCTACGTCAACGAGACCCGCCGAGCCAAGAGCCCGAGCTGGAGCGTCACCGCCGACGGAACCACCTACACCTACACCGACTACAGCGACCACTACCCGGTCTTCGGCTACACCGGCTGACGCGGCAGACGACTGTCACGGATACGGTGCGGCCGTTGCCCAGTTCTCGCCCGCTATGACGACGTGGTCGAGGTAGCGGAGGCCGACTGTGGCGGCGGCCTGGTAGAGGAGGGTGCTGGCTCGGCGGTCGTCGGGGCTTGGGGTGGGGTCGCCGGAGGGGTGGTTGTGGACTACGGCGAAGGCCCGGCCGTCGTGGCGCAGGACGGTGTTGAGGATTTCGCGGACGGGGACCGCGACGTGGTCGATGGCGCCCTCGGCGACGAAAACCCGGTGGCGCAGGCGGTTCTGGGTGTCGCAGATCAGGACGAGCAGGCGTTCCACGCGGGCGCCCGCGAACAGCGGGGCGGCGGCGTGGGCGATGTCGTCGGGTGCGGTGAGCCTCGGAACCGGTTCGCTGGTTCGTGAACGGGTGCCGAGGTGGAACGCGGCGATCACGGCGGCGGCCTTGGCCGGGCCGATCCCGGCCTGCGATGCCAGCTCCTCGGGGCGGGCGGCGGCGAGTTCGGCCAGGCCGCCGTATTCGGCGAGCAGGTGGGCGGCGAGTTCGAGCGCGGATTGCCCGCGCGTGCCCTGACCGAGCAGCAGCGCGAGCAATTCGGTATCGGTGAGCACGTGTGGGCCGAGCGCGAGCAAACGCTCACGCGGGCGCTGGGCGACGGGCAGATTCGCGATCGGTACCGACACATTCCCCCCTACGTCATCGGTGACGAGACCCATGCTCGCAGAGGGCACCGACAGGTTCGGCTACCGTTCAGCCACCGCGGGCGAATCCGTGTCGATATCGTGCGGTTCCGGACTGAACACCGAGTCGGCCATCAGCCGTTCGAGGTTGCGCAGCTGGCGCTCGTGCACGACGATCCGCCGCAATGCCTCGTTGACGGTGGTGTTGCTGTCGGCCGTGCCCATGATCTCGGCGGCGGCATCCAGCAGTTCTTGATCGAGATCTATCCGCAGGCTTCGCAAGCATCCTCCTCGGGTACAAACGCAATCTTGCGCGATGCGCGGTCGACGCGTCCGCCGTTTCACCGCGTCGTTACCGAATTCGGGCGGGCGAACTGTGCAGTTTGCGTAGTTGCGCACCGGTGTGTTGTCGCGACGCGCCAGCGGTGCTTGCCTTGAGGCATGTTCACCGAGGCCCAGCTGTATTCGCCGGTGACGCGCGAGCGCGACGGCGACGTCACTGTGCACCTGAGTGACGACCACCCAGGCGTCGACGACGAGCACTACCGCACCAGGCGCAATGCCATCGCCGCGCTCGCCCTCGACTACCGGCCGGGCAACCCCGTCCCGCACATCGACTACACCGACGACGAGCAGCAGGTCTGGCGGATCGCCTCGGCCGAGCTGGCCCGCAAGCACGAGGTGTACGCCTGCCGCGAGGTACGCGAGGCGGCCGCCCGGCTCGCCCTGCCGCGCGACCACATCCCCCAGCTCGACGACGTCTCACGGCTGCTGCATCCCCTCACCGGTTTCCGGTACGTGCCCGCCGCCGGGCTCGTCCCGCTGCGCGAGTTCTTCGGTTCGTTCGCGGACCGCACCTTCCACTCCACCCAGTACATCCGCCACCATTCGGCCCCGCTGTACACGCCGGAACCCGACGCGATCCACGAGATCATCGGGCACGCCAACCAGCTGGCGAGTCCCCGCTTCGCGAGTCTGTACGAGACCGTCGGCGCGGCGGTCGGACGGCTGGAGACCGACGCCGCGCTGAAGTTCCTCGCCGACGTGTTCTGGTTCTCGCTGGAATTCGGCGTGGTTCGCGAAGACGGAGAGATCCGTTGTTACGGTGCGGGTTTGCTGTCGTCCTACGGCGAGATCGACGAATTCCGCCAGGCGACGCTGCGCCCGCTCGATGTAGCGCAGATGGGCACCATCAGCTACGACATCACCCATTACCAGCCGGTGCTGTTCTGTGCGGATTCGGTGGATCAGCTCGTGGACGTGCTCGGCGAATTCTTCGCGACCATGGACGACGACACTCCGGCCCGGCTCGGCGGACGTGCCCACCCTGCCGCGTAGTCGGCTGTAAACCGTTGGCGCAGAATATACTTGGCAATTCCGATGCGTCTCACATAATGGGACCAGGGTGCGCGCGGGCAAAGTCGCGGCGGTAGGTTCGACCCGTTCTTCAAGCTTTGCGAAAGGGTCGGGTAGACCGAATATGACTGTGGACGTGACTGATACGCAGGCCGATCAGAATCCCGAGCCGGAGGCCCCGCTGTGGCTGCAGGGCCGCGAGGCGGTGATCGCCGCGGCGACCCCCGACCAGTGGCGCGGCAACGTTCCCGACTACGAACTGAGCCACGAGGTGATCCCCCGCGAGCGCGTCGCCCAGCACGCGCCCGGTTCGCTCGAGGCCATCGTCGAGGACCTGGTGAAGGTCTTCGAGATGGAGGTCTCGCACAAGGCCGACCCCGCCACCTGGCTGTCGGTGGTCGCCGAGCAGTACCGCGGCCGGGTCAACGGCGGTGTGTGGCAGGACGCGGAGGAATTCGCGCGGATCGGCAGCTACAACATCCTGATCGGCGACAACCCGTACTACGAGTCGGCGAACGAGACCTTCGAGTCCTCGCACAAGATCTTCCACACCGCCTTCCCCGGTGGCTTCTTCTGGGAGGTGCTCGAGGTGCTGTCGGGCCCGCCGACGGTGAGCTTCCGCTGGCGGCACTGGGGCAAGTACGACGGCGAGTACAAGGGCCACCAGCCCACCGGTGAGCAGATCGAGATGTACGGCATGACCATCGCCCGCGTCACCGAGGACCTGCGCATCGTCGAGCTCGAGCACTTCTACGACAACAACCAGCTGCTCGGCCCGCTGGCGCACGGCTGCCCCGTGCGGCACGGCAAGGCCGACTAGGAGCTCGCGGGCCTGTCGTCGAACGGCAGGCCCGCCTCGAGCAGGTCGAGGGCGCGGCCGACCTTGGTGGCATCGACCGGTCCGGTGGTGACGATGCCGAGCATCGCACCGACCATCGCCCCGGCCGCCACCCGCACCTCGAAGTCGTCGACCGGGCGGCCGGTGTAGTCGGCGAGCAGCTGGGCGGCCAGGTCGATGCTTCGCTGGAATTCCAGGCCGATCGCCGAGCGCAGTTCCGGCAGGTGGTAGAGCAGTTTCTGCCGTTCCTGTTCGAAGGCGGCATCCTCGGCCGACATCGACGCGTACACCGTCTCGGTGGCCCGGCGGACCGCGGTGAGCGGGTTCTGGCCCCGGGGTTGCGCCGCCAGCGCCTCGATCATCAGCGCGTCCTGGTCGTCGGCCATGACGAGCTGTTCCTTGGTCGGGAAGTAGCGGAAGAAGGTGCTCGGGGAGACCTCGGCGGCCGCGGCGATCTGTTCGACGGTCGTCTCGGTGTAGCCCTGCTCCCGGAACAGGCGGAACGCCTCGAGCCGGATGGTTCGACGGGTCCGCTCCTTCTTCCGCGCGCGCAACGACGTCTCAACCGACATGCAGCGATTCTGCCGCATCGTCGGCTGTCACGGCGTGGCGCCGCCCGAAGGCCAGCGCCACCAGGACAGCCGCGAGCAGACATCCCACCGCGCACACACCGAGCATGGTGTCCATGCCGAGCACGAAGGCGTGCCGCACCTCCCGCAGTGCGACGGGGTCGTGTGCGGTCGCGGTGACTCCCGCATTGACACCGTCGGAGATCGGCGGCCGGTTCAGCTCGCCGAGATCGGCGCGGTAGACGGTGGCGAGTACGGTGCCGAGCACGGCGACGCCGATCGTGCCGCCCGCCTGCCGAAGTGCTTGCAGCAGAGCCGAACCCGAGCCGGATCGCGCGGTGTCGAGTTCGCTCATCGCCAACCCCATGGCCGCGGGCATCACCATTCCCATGCCAGCGCCGAGGATCGTCGTCCACGTGGCGGTGAGTCCGTAACCGCTGTCGACCCGGGTGAGCGCGCCGAGACCGATGCCGGCCGCGAGCACAAGGAACCCGGCGACGAGCACCGCGCGGATACCCCAGCGCGGCAACAGCAGATCCACCAGCCTGCTGCCGATCACCAGCCCGCCGATCATCGGCAGCAACCGCAGTCCGCTGCCGAGCGCGTCGACGCCGAGGACGGCCTGGAAGTACTGCGGCACGGTGAAGAACATGCCGAACATGGCGAAGCTGACCATGAGCGAAATAGCTGTGCCCCAGCGGAATCCGGACGAGGCGAAGAGCGCCGTATCGATCAGCGGATGCGCGGCCCTCCGCTGCCACCACCCGAACGCGGCGAGCGCACCGAGACCCGCGACGATCATCGCCCAGGCCGCCGCTTCACCCCATCCGTATTCGCCGATCCGGATGAAACCGTAGGTGAGCCCGAGCATTCCGAGCGCCGCCAGCACGGCACCGGGCAGGTCGATGCGAAAGGCCTTGTCGCCGCGCGATTCCGGCACGAGAAAGATAACGGCGAGGGTGCCGAGGATCACCAGCGGCACATTGATGAGGAAGACCGAACCCCACCAGTAGTTGCGCAGCAGCCAGCCACCGACGACGGGGCCGAGCGGCAACCCGAGGGCGGTCGAGGTGACCCACACCGTGAGCGCGCGCTGGCGTTGCCCCTGGTCGCTGAACAGCACCGGGATCACCGCCATCGACAGCGGCATCATCGCCGCCGCGGCGACACCGAGCACCACGCGCGCGGCGATGAGCTGCCCGGCGGTGGTCGCGAAGGCACAGCCCAGCGAGGCGAGGCCGAACAGCACGAGCGCGCACAGCAGGACCTTCTTGCGCCCGTAGCGGTCGCCCAGCGCGCCCGCGGGCAGCATCAACGCGGCGAGGGCCAGCGTGTAGGCGCTGCTGAACCATTGCAGCGCAGCGGTATTCGCGTCGAGGTCGACGGCGAGGGTGGGAATGGCCACCGTCAGCACGGTGACGTCGAGTCCGATGGTGAGCATCGCCACGGCGAGCGCTCCGAGCGCCAGCCAGCGACGGGTGTCGTCGGTTCGCATATCTCCTCCAAAAATGAGAGTTACTGTCATTTGTTAGTAACTCTCAATAAGTGGTGGGTGTCAATAGTTGGCTGGACTCGACGGGAAGTCGGCGTGCCGGCTCGCTAGGCTCTGCGCTGATGAAGATCCGCGAACACGGCGTGCGCGCCGCCTGCTTCCTCGGCGCCGCCGCCACCGCGGCCGCTCTCACGCTCGGCCCCGCACAGGCCCAGCCCAGCCCCACCGGCTCGACCACCACCACCCCGTTCACCACGCCGAACACCGACGGCTGCCCGCAGAAGACCAGGCCACCGGCCCCGATCGACTCCTCGGAGGTCCCGGCGCCGGGCGAATCGGCACCCGCCGAACTGCCGGTTCCCGACAAGCCGATCGGCGGCGACCGGCTCGGCGAATGCGGTGTGGTGCTGCCGGTCGGCGCTCCTCCGCTGCCCGCCGACATCTCGGCGACCGCGTGGATGGTGTCGGACCTCGACACCGGACGGGTGCTGGCCGCCAAGGACCCGCACGGCCGCTATCGACCGGCCAGCACGATCAAGGTGGCCCTGGCCGTCGTCGCCCTGCGCACCCTCGATCTGGACAAGGTGGTGATCGGCACCCAGGCCGACGCCGATGTGGACGGCACCCGCGTCGGCATCGGGCCGGGCGGCCGCTACACCAACCGTCAGCTCATGCAGGCCCTCATCATGTGCTCGGGCAACGACGCCGCACACGCCATCGCCACCCAGCTCGGTGGTGACAAGGCGGCCGTGGCGAAGATGAACGACCTCGCGAAGTCCTTGCGCGCCATGGATACTCGCGCCGCCACCCCGTCGGGCCTCGACGGCCCCGGGATGAGCACCTCGGCCTACGACCTGTCGGTGCTGTTCCGGGAGGCGATGTCGATCCCGCTGTTCGCCGAGTTCATCCACACCGAACAGGTCGACTTCCCCGGCTACCCCGCCGACCCGAAGATCCCCGGCGACGAGGACCACCCCGGCTTCCCCATCGGCAACGACAACCAGCTGCTCTACAACTACCCCGGCGCCATCGGCGGCAAGACCGGCTTCACCGACGACGCCCGACAGACCTTCGTGGCCGCCGCCGAACGCGACGGACACCGCCTCGTGGTCACCCTGTTGCAGGCCGACGTGCGACCCATCCGCCCCTGGGAACAGGCCGCACGCCTGCTCGACTACGGCTTCGCCCTCGACTCCGACGCGCGCATCGGCAAGCTCCCGGAAGTGGGCGACGACATGATCCAGCCGAGCGTCCCGCTCGCCTCACCCCCGCCGCGCGCCGACGGCAGCCGGCTGGAGGTCTCGCGGTCCGCCCATGAAGCGGCGCGCATCGCCGCGCTCGTCGCGGGCCCGCTCCTGATCCTCACCCTGCTGCTCCTGGCCCGCCGCGCCTGGCGCAGTCGCTGAGCTACCGTCGGCGCCCGAACACGACGAGGGCCAGGGCGGCGAGCGCACCCGCGCCGAAGGCGGCCGCACCGGCACCGGTGGACAGGTTCTTGTCGACCACGCGCGGCTGGATGACGACCGGGGCGGGCGGGGCGATCTCGGTGTGGTCGTTGTCCGACGAGGTCGCCGCCCACGCGGTGGCGAACAGCAGGATACGGAAGGTGATGTAGCTGAAGACCATCAGACCGATGATCGAACCGAAGGTGGCACCCGCCGGGCTCGACAGCACCATCCGCAGGTAGATGGCACCGACGAACTTGAAGATCTCGAATGCCACCGCGGCGATGGCCGCCGCCTTCGCCGCGCTGCGCAGCGACACCGGTTCGCGCGGTAGCCGGGCGATCACCCAGGCGAACACCGCCCAGGAGGCGATCATCCCCAGCGCGATGGACACGATCGACAACACCACCGAGGCGCCGGGGACACCGTCGAGGCCAACGGTTTTCAGCAGCTTCGCGGCGAGTCCGCTGTTGGCGACCGTCGACAGACCGAGCGACACGACGAGGGCGAGGAACAGGCCGAACAGCGCGCCGAGATCGGACAGCTTCTCCCGCCACCACGGCTTGTCGGGAGTCTGGGTCTCCCACTGCTCGGTGAGCGCCGCACGCAGGTTCGCGATCCAGCCGAGGCCGGTGTAGAGACCGGTCAGCAGGCCGAGCACACCGACCGTGCCGCGCGAATCGACCGCCTGCTTGATGAGGTCGTTGATCTGCTCACCGAAGGCACCGGGGACCTTCTCGATCACCTTGCCCTGCAATTCGTTCAGCAGGTCGGGTTGCCCGGCGAGAATGAAACCCGCGATCGAGAACGCCACCATCAACAGCGGAAACAGCGAAAGCACAGTGAAATACGTGATGCCCGCGGCGAAGTAGTCGCCGCGCTGACGCTGGAACCGCCCACCGGCCCGGACCAGATGATCCAGCCAAGGCCTGCTCTTGACCTGCTTCTCGACAGTGGCCGAGATGTTGTCGATCAACTGCATGACACGCGCCCCTCTTCAGCCGAAACCTCAGGTGCGCACCGGGTCAGCGAGCGAGGAAGCCGACCCGGTCGTACACCTGGGCAAGTGTGTTGCCTGCGATCTCACGCGCCCGCTCGGCCCCGGAAGCCAGGATCCGGTCCAGCTCTGCCTGATCCGACAGATAGTCCTTCACCTTCTTCTGCACGGGCGTCACGAATTCGACCAGCGCGTCGGCCACTTCGGCCTTGAGCTCACCGTAGCCTTTACCCGCGAAATTCTGTTCCAAGCTGACGATCGGGGTTTCGGTGAGCGAACTGAGGATCACCAGCAGGTTGCTCACGCCCGGCTTGGTGTCGGGATCGTAGACGATCTCGCGGCCGGTGTCGGTGACGGCCGAGCGCACCTTCTTCGCGGTGACCTTCGGATCGTCGAGCAGATTAATGAGCCCGGCGTCGCTGGCCGCGGACTTGCTCATCTTCGCGGTCGGATCCTGCAGGTCGTAGATCTTGGCGGTGCCCTTCACGATGTGCGGCTCGGGCACGACGAAGGTCTTCTTGAAGCGGGTGTTGAAGCGCTGGGCCAGGTTTCGGGTGAGCTCGAGGTGCTGGCGCTGATCCTCGCCGACGGGCACCTGATGCGGGCGGTAGAGCAGGATGTCGGCGGCCATCAGCACCGGATAGGTGAACAGGCCGACGGTCGCGTTCTCGGCGCCCTGCTTGGCGGACTTGTCCTTGAACTGCGTCATCCGGCCCGCCTCGCCGAAACCGGTGATGCAGCTGAGCACCCACGACAGCTCGGCGTGCTCGGGCACCTGGCTCTGCACGAACAGGGTCGACTTCTCGGGGTCGATACCGAGGGCGAGCAGCTGGGCGACAGCGGCTTTGGTCCGCGCGCGCAGCGCCTTCGGATCCTGGCTGACGGTGATGGCGTGCAGGTCGGGGATGAAGTACAGCGCGTCGTAGTCGTCCTGCATCGTCACCCAGTACTGCAGCGCACCCAGGTAGTTGCCGAGGTGGAAGGAGTCGCTGGTGGGCTGGATGCCCGACAGCACCCGCTGCTTACGTTCGGCCGTCGCGGCCGGGGCAGGACTGGACATGCCCCCAATCTTTCCACGGCCCTCAAGCGGAATTTCGCTGCACCCAGTTGCGTGGATCGACACCCGGCATGCTCGGCTTCCCCTGCCGGATCATGTGCTGTTCGCGGCGGGCCAGCAGTTGATAGGACGGGGTGCTCCGGCCGGCGAGCGCACCGGCGAGCACGCGGGGTGCCAGCGGCGGTGCGAGGTGCGCGGTGCGGATGCTGCGGCACAGGGCGCGGTGGGCGAGTTCGTCGGCGATGTCCCACTCGATGCCGTACATCCGCCGGATTCGCGAAGGCAGACTGCCCTGGACCAGCAGATACAGCGCGCTGCCGACCTGTTCGACGGGTGGGCGCAACCGGTAGGCCTTGCGATGACCGGCCAGGTAGGAGCCCACCAGCTCGGCTTCGTCGGTGAGGAACGGTTCGGCCGAGTCGAGGTAGTCGTCGAAGTAGCGGCGGAAGGCCGGGTAGTCGGCCGGGGCGGCCTCGCGTGGCATGCCGAACAGCTCGCCCCAGCGCACGTAGTCCTGGTAGAGGTCCTCGCGTTCGGTCGGGGTGAGTTCGCGGACCAGCCGGTCGTACATCACCTCGGCGGAATCGAAGGTGAAGGCCATGGTCATGAACATCAGGTGCGGGTCGAGGGCCGCGTAGGCAGTGCCCGCCCGGTGGTGCGGACCCGCGTCCTCGGGCAGCGCGCCGACCACCCGCTCGTGCTTGCGCCGGGTGAAGGCGAGCGCCCGGTCGGCCTCGGCCTTGCTGCCGAGGAAGACCGATTCGAACAGGGCGCCGGTGACAGCCAGCCGCGTGTAGGGGGTCGCCCGGTGGGCCGTGTGCTCGCTGGTCCCGACGAACAGCAGTGGGTGGACCGCGCCGATGACCAGGGCGCGCAGGCCGTAGGTGACGCCGACCGCGCGCTTGCTCATCACCCTGCGAATCATCGAATCGTCGGCGAAATATCCGGGTTCGCCCTGCCGTGCGGCCATGTCGCGCCTCCTCGTCGAGTGCATCTGGCAATAGAATCCTCCAGAATTGGTAATCTGGCAAGAGTCTCTACCAAAACACCCGCGAACGGACGGTGGCAGCACAATGGAGCCCGTGGCTGCACAACGGACATACGGGGGCGTCTCCGCCGAACAACGCCAGGCGCAGCGCCGCACAGCGCTGCTGGACGCGGCGCTCGACATCCTCGCCGAGGACGGGCAGGCCAAACTCACCGTCGCGGGGCTGTGTGCCCGCGCCGGCCTCAACGAGCGCTACTACTACGAGAATTTCGAACGACGCGAGAGCGTGCTGGAAGCACTGCTCGATCGCATAGCCGAGGAACTGGCCGCCGCCATCATGGCGGCCCTGGCCGGTGCGCCGCCCGACAGCCGCGCCCAGGCGCACGCGGCGATCGAGGCCGGCGTGGCGGTTCTGCTCGACGACCCACGCAAGGCCCGCGCCGCACTCATCGCCGGCATGGCCACGCCCGAACTCCGCGCGCGCACCGCACGGACGGTTCGCGCGTTCGCCCGGCTCGTCGCCGCCGAGGGCACCGGCTTCTACGGCGGCGACGTACCGCAGAACCTGGTCGATTTCCGCGCGATCTACCTCGTCGGCGGCCTGACCCAAACCCTGACGACGTGGCTCGCGGGCGATCTCGACCTGACCCGCGCGGAACTGATCGACCAGATCACCGACGTCTTCGTCCTACTCGGCGACGACCTGGCCGGGCGCTATCGCTAGGACCCGCCGGATTCACACGCCGCGCTTCATTCCCACGCGCAGTTCGGGCCGAAGCTGACGCACGGCTCCGACGATCCGTTGCCCAGCCAGAGAAGCGCGTAGCCCACCATCGAATTGATGTCCTGATCCAGCAGCCCCGACCCGCTGTCGGCGACCGGTTGCGCGATGGCCTGCTGCGCGCTCGCGGGCCCGGTCGGCACGCACGTGTCGAGCATGATGCCATCGCACGGCTGCGAGGACCCGAGTCCGAGCGCCTGAAGCAGGGCGGCACCGGGGAAATCCTCGGTGGAACCGACCGCGGGACCCGCCACCGGCGCCACCGCGGCCCCGGCCGCCGCGATTCCGGGGCCCGCCGCCATGATCGCGGCGAAAACGCCGACACCCGCCAGTACTCGCTTCATCGTGTTCTCCTCACCGGCGGCCTCGAATCGGCCGCACCGGCGCAAACGTTAGGCGGGCCGATCAGCAGGCGGGAGACGCCAATTCCCTCGGCATCACTCGACGAGCGCTACCGCACCGAAGGTAACCGGGTCGCCTTGCAGGACAACCCGGAACACCACGTCGCGGCGTGACCAGTAGGCGGCACAATCGCGCATGGCCGCCTCGAACCAGGCGCGTTCGGTCGGTTCGTCGGCCAGCAGGTCGTCGGCGGTGCGGACCACCGCGACGTAACCGGGTGCGTCGCCGACGAAATCGTCGAGGTCGCGCAGGCATTCGTCGAAGGCGTCCTTGTTCGCGCCGAAGTAGTACGGGAACTGGAAGGCGGCCGCGAACTCGTCGAACAGGGTGGTGACATCACGCATCTTGGTGCCGCGCAGTTCGCGCACGCGGTAGTCGGCGGGGGCGTCGTAGCGGATGGCGCTGAGCTGGTTGGCATCCACCGCCATGGCGCCGAGCACCGGTGCGTCGGCCGCGGCGGGCGCGTCGGCGGGTGGGCGGGCAAGGAACTGCGACAGCGTCAGTGGCATCAGCGCATCCTCGTGAACGTTTCGTAGTGGTCACCGGTGTACCAGGCGCTGCCGTCGCTACCGGTGACGATGCGTTCCGCGTCGCGACCCCGGTTGCGCTGCTTGGGATTCACATCCCACTCCTGATACTTCACCGGATTGCCCGCCGAATCCTTGGGCGGCAGTTTGGTTCCCCGGTTCATGAACTGCTCACCACCCTTGGTGCCTGGCGCGTTCGCCGAGTCCGGCCAGCGCCCCGCATCGATCTCGACGAGCGTGGCATAGGCCCGATCCGGGACCCCCGCCACCTTCGTGACCGGTGCCGCAGACGGATTCGCCGACGGTTTCGCCGCAGGTGCCGCGGGTTTCGGCGCGGTCGACGACGCGACGGCGCGGGTGGTGGTCGCCGCCGTGGTCGTATCCGAACCACGACCACCGAACAGCGTCAGACCGAGCGCGGCGAGGACAAGGACGAGTCCGCCGAGCAGACCGAGAGTTTTCCGTGAGATGTTCATCGGTATTGCACAGTAACCGGCGCGTGGTCGGACCAGCGTTGGTCGTAGGCGGCGGCGCGTTCGACGACGGCCTGCTTGGCGCGGCCGGTGAGTTCACCTCGGGCGAGCTGGTAATCGATTCTCCACCCGGAGTCGTTGTCGAAGGCGCGGCCGCGGTAGGACCACCAGCTGTACGGGCCCGCGACATCGGGGTGCAGGGCGCGGACCACGTCGACGTAGCCCGCGGCGAGCAGTTCGGCGATCCAGGCGCGTTCCTCGGGCAGGAAGCCCGCCGACTTCTGGTTGCCCTTCCAGTTCTTCAGGTCCACCTCGGCGGGCGCGATGTTCCAGTCACCGCTCACCACGAACTCGCCGGTCCTGGCCTTCAGGTAGGCGCCCAGTTCGGCCATGAAGCGGTACTTCTCGTCCTGCTTGGGCGTGTTCTCCTCGCCCGAATGCACGTACACACTCGCCACGGTGAGTTCGCCGAAGTCGGCCTCGAGGTAGCGGCCCGACGCGGCGAACTCGGTGCTGCCGAAACCGATCCGCACCGCGTCGGGCGCGCGTCGCGACAGGATGCCGACACCGGCACGGCCCTTCGACTCCGGTTCGGCATGGGTGAGCACCCACCCGGCCGAGAGTGCGGGAGCCAGCGCGGCGGCGGTTTGCGCGTCGGTGGCCCTGGTCTCCTGCAGACAGACGATGTCGGCTTCGGTGGCGTCGAGCCAGGCGAGCATGCCTTTGGTCGCCGCCGCGCGGACGCCGTTGACGTTCACGGTCGAGAGAATGATTGCCACGCGTAGGACGGTACATCGGCGGGTATTCCCGAACGTGTAGGGGAACAACCCGGCGGCCCGAACGTTGTGATCGCCGGCCCGGCAACAGCCCGCGCACGGCGGTTCCCCCGCGTAACCTCGGGTAACAGGACACTGTCGTCCAGGAAGGGGTGATGACGATGACGTCACGCACCGCCAAGTCCCCCGCCCGCCCGGAGCCGATCGCGGCCCTGCATCTCGGGTCCGGCGACCCGGTGCTGCTGTTGCACGGATTCATGTTGTCGCCACACTGCTGGGAGCAGGTCGCCCACCGCATGGCCGCCCACTGCGAGGTGTACGCACCCGCGTTCGCCGGGCACTGGGGTGGGCCGAAGGTCGAGGGCTGGACGCTCGACGTGTACGCCCTGGCCGACCAGATCGAGGACCAGCTCGACGAACTGGGCTGGCGCACCTGCCATATCGCGGGCAATTCGCTCGGCGGCTGGGTGGGTCTCGAGCTCGCGCGACGCGGCCGGGCCCGCACCCTCACCACCATCGCGGCGGCGGGCGGTTGGGCCTCGCCCTCGATCACCCAGATCAGGATCGGCGTCAAGTTCGCGTCGCTGCTGCCGTTCATCGCGGTCGGCAGGCGTCTCGGTGACGTCGCGCTCAACAACCGGCTGGTGCAGCACGCCACGGCGCTGCTGCTGACCAAACGCACCGGAGCGGTGCCACGCCACGAACTGGTCACCACGCTCATCGCCGCGCTGCACTGCGACGTGATCGTGCCGCTGATCCTCGGCAGCCTGCGCGCGCCCGGCATGGACGACCTCGCTGAGCTGGAAACACCCATCCGCATGCTGCTCGCCGAGTACGACCGGATCATCCCCAACAGCGTCTACGCCACCCATTACCTGCGCGAACTGCCCGCGTCGGCGGATCGCATCCTGGTCCACGGGGTGGGGCACGTACCGATGCTTGAGGCCCCCGACCGGATCGCGACGCTCATCGCCGAGCACATCTACGCCAGCCGGGGGCACCTGCGCGCGGTGTGATCAGCGCGCGAGCAGGCCCTTGGCGATGTGGGTCACCTGGATCTCGTTGCTGCCCGCGTAGATCATCAGCGACTTGGCGTCGCGGGCGAGCTGTTCGACGCGGTACTCGCTCATGTACCCGTTGCCGCCGAACAGCTGCACGGCCTCCATCGCCACCTCGGTGGCGGCCTCGGAGCAGTACAGCTTCATCGCCGAGGCCTCGGCCAGGCTCGGCGGCTTGCCGGCCTTGCTGCGCTCGAGCACGCTGAACACCATGTTGCGCACATTGATCCGCGCGACTTCCATCTTGGCCAGCTTGAGCTGGATCAGCTGGAAGCGTCCGATCTCCTGACCCCACAGGGTGCGGTTGCGCGCGTAGTCCACGCACAGCCGGTGGCATTCCTCGATCACGCCGAGCGCCATGAAGCCCACACCGATTCGCTCGGCGGTGAAACTCGCTCGGGCGCTTTCTCTTCCGTCACCACCGCGGTGGTCCTCGGTCTCGCCGAGCAGCCGGTCCTTACCGAGCCGGACGTTGTCGAAGAACAGCTCGCCGGTGGGTGAGGAGTGCAGGCCCATCTTCTTGAACGGTTTGCCCTGGGTGAGACCCTCCATGCCCTTGTCGAGCACGAAGGTGAGCACCTTGCGATCACGCTTGTCGGCACCGTCGCCCTCGTCGAGCTTGGCGTAGACGATGATCACGTCGGCACACGGGCCGTTGGTGATGAAGGTCTTCTGGCCGTTGAGGATGTAGTCCTCACCGTCGCGTTCGACGCGAGTCTTCATGCCGCCGAACGCATCCGAGCCGGAATCGGGTTCGGTGATCGCCCAGGAGGCCACCTTGCGCAGAGTCACGATGTCGGCGAGCCAGCGCTGCTTCTGCGCGAGCGTGCCACGCGACATGATGGTGGTGGCGCCCAGGCCGATACTCACCCCGAGCGCGGACACCAAACCCATACACACGCCGGACAATTCGCTGATGAGCACCGCCATCATCGACTGCTGATCGCCGAACGGGCCGCGCTTGCTCCCGCCACCCTCTCCGCTCTCCTCCTTGGCGAGCATCTTGGTGACCATGTCCTCGGCCATGGTGTCGATGCCGAACTGACTGAACAGCTTTCGCAGTATCGGGTACGGCAGCATCTCGCCGCTGTCGAGGGCGTCGAGGTGCGGGCGAACCTCCTTGTCGATGAAGGTCCGCACGGCATCGCGGATCATCAGATCGGTTTCGGACCACTCGAACACTGTTCGCTCCTGACGTTCGTCTTCTGCGAAACATACATCCGTGCTTGTTTCCGCGTGGACGGTTTCGGTGACCCCGGTCACCCTCGCGGTACGTAACAGCGGCGTAACGAATCGGAAAATACCCGTCTACATCCGTGCACGACCGTCGGTGAGTCGCCGAATTCGAGCGGCAGCGGATGAAGGAGAGAGGTAAATGGCCGGAGTAGATACCGCCGCCAAAGAAACACTCGAGGACTACACGCTGCGCTTCGCCCCCCGGAGCTACCGAAAATGGAGTCCGGCGGTAGTCGGCATCTCCGCGCTCGGCGGCATCGCGTATCTGGCCGATTTCGCGATCGGTGCCAATATCGGCATCGCGCACGGCACCGGAAACGCCCTGATCGGCATCGGTATCTTCGCCGTCGTCGTGATGCTCACCGGCTTTCCGCTCGCCTATTACGCGGCGCGCTACAACATCGATCTCGACCTGATCACGCGCGGTAGCGGATTCGGTTACTACGGGTCGGTGATCACCAATATCGTGTTCGCCTCGTTCACCTTCATCTTCTTCGCGCTCGAAGGTTCGATCATGGCGCAGGGCCTGGAATTAGGGCTCGGAATTCCGTTGTGGCTGGGGTATCTCGCCTCGACGGTCATCATCTTCCCGCTGGTCATCTACGGCATGAACACCCTGGCCAAACTGCAGGTGTGGACCACGCCGCTGTGGCTGTTGCTGATGGTCGCGCCGTTCGGGTTCCTGCTGGTTCGCCACCCCGAGTCGGTCGGTTCGTTCTTCGCCTACGGCGGTAAGGACGGCCAGGGTGTGAGCGTGTCCGGTGCGCTGCTGGCCGCCGGTGTGTGCCTGTCGCTGATCGCCCAGATCGCCGAGCAGATCGACTACCTGCGCTTCATGCCGCCACGCACCCCGGAGAACCGGGCCAAGTGGTGGGGCTGGATGCTGCTGGCCGGGCCCGGCTGGGTGCTGTTCGGTGCGGCCAAGCAGGTGGTGGGCCTGTTCCTCGCGGTGTACCTGATCGCGAATCTGCCCGCCGCCCAGTCGATCGCGAACCAGCCGGTGCACCAGTTCCTGGAGATCTACCGCGACATGGTTCCCGGCTGGCTCGCCATGACGCTCGCGGTGGTGCTCGTGGTGATCAGCCAGGTGAAGATCAATGTCACCAACGCCTACTCCGGCTCGCTGGCCTGGACCAACTCCTACACCCGCGTCACCAAGACCTACCCCGGTCGCCTGGTGTTCCTCGTGGTGAACCTGGTCGTCGCGCTGATCCTGATGGAAGCCAACATGTTCGACTTCCTCAACAGCATCCTCGGCTTCTACGCCAACTGCGGCATCGCCTGGATCGTCACCGTCGCCACCGACATCGCGGTCAACAAGTACCTGCTGAAGATCTCGCCGAAGGTGCCGGAGTTCCGGCGCGGGATGCTCTACGACTTCAACCCCGTTGGCCTGGTCGGTTTCGGGTTGTCGGCGGTGCTGTCGATCATGACCTTCTTCGGCCTGTTCGGTGAGCTGTTGAAGCCGTACTCCCCGCTGGTCGCGGTCCTCGTGTCGTTCATCGCCACCCCGCTCACCGCGCTGGCGACCAAGGGCAAGTACTACCTGCGCCGCTCCGACGACGGCATCAAGACTCCGATGTTCGACGAACACGGCAACCCCTCGGGCGAACTACTCCCCTGCCACGTCACCGGCCTGGAGTTCGAGCGCCCCGACATGATCGCCTCGGCCGTCCCGGGTCCCGAGGGAGAGATCCAGTACATCTCCTCGCTGGCCTTGTCGACGGACAAGCACGGCGTGCACCTGCTGCCTCGCCAGCACTGATCCGTCATCGAAGGCCGTGCGGGCTTCTGCCCGCACGGCCTTCGTGGTGTTCACAGCATTTTGCGCACGACACGCGAGGGCAGGACGCGCAGGGCGTAGCCCAGGGGCACCCACGGCCAACTGGGGACATATGCCTTGGCGTGGCGCTTCTCGATCGCCGCGACCATAGCGCGTACGCCGGTTTCGGTGTCGACCATGAACTTCGGCTCGTGTTTGATGCGGTCGTTCATCTCCGAGCGGATATAGCCCGGGTAGATCACCGAGACATCCACGCCGGGAACAGCTTCGGCGCGTAGTCCCTCGGCGAGTGCGGCGACTCCGGCCTTGGTCGCGGCATAGGTGGTGAGGGTTTTGGGCATTCCACGCAGGCCGGAGATCGAGGAGATCATCACCAGGTGGCCCCGGCCCTGAGCGCGGAAGATCTGCATGGCCGCCTCGGTTTGGGCCAGCGCCGCAAGGAAATTCACCACAGCGGTTTCACGGTTGGCCGCATGCTTACCGGTACCGAGCGGTGCGCCCTTGCCGAGTCCCGCGTTGACGATCACCCGGTCGATGGTGCCGAACTCGGCGGCGAACTCGTCGAAGACGGTGAACACAGCAGTGTCGTCGGTGACATCGAGCTGTTTCACCGAGACGACCCGGTCGGGGTGTTCGGCGAGGATCTCGGTGCGCAGCTCGTCGAGGCGCTCGGTGCGGCGGGCGCACAGGCCGAGGTCGTAGCCGAGGGCCGCGAACTGGCGGGCCATCTCCGCGCCGAGCCCCGAGCTGGCACCGGTGATGAGAATGGTGCTCATGACGCCTGCCCTGTCGACGGGCACGTTTCGTAGTGCGATTCCATCCACCCACGCTAGCCAGTCGGGGCGGCGACGCCGACCGGATCTGTCGATCCGGCCGGCGGAGGTGGTCAGCCCTTGTTGTACTTACTGAAGTCGCCGCGCCAGATCAGCTCTTCGGAGGTGATGACCGCGGGGTTCAGCTTGTCGACCGGGACCGCGTAGGCGATCTTGATGGTCTGCTTGGACCCGGGCGGCAGCTTGCCCTCCATGCCGTACTGGTACTTCTTGTCCAGGGACAGCACGTATTCGGCGGCGGTGCCGTCGGCACCGTACACCAGGGTGGGGCGCGACCAGTTGTCGAGCGTGGTCTTTCCCGTGTTGTTGAGCTGGAAGGTGAACACCGACACGGTGCCCTCGCGCTCCACCTCGTCGGCCTCGACCTTCAGGATCGACAGCTCGACACCGGATTCGAGCTTGCCCGTGTCGCCCGGGTTCAGCACGCCGTCGGCGTTCGGCGTGGCAGGCGCCTGGGCGCTCGTCGTGGTGGACGACGGCGTGGCGGGCTTGCCGCTCGGCAGTTCCTCCTGGCATCCGGCCAGCAGCATTCCCGTAGCCACGACGGTGGCGCACAGCGCAATTCGGTTTCGCACGGACAACCCCTCCTGTTGAAAGACGCGCGGGGTCTCCATGAGATCTTCCCCCCGAGCACAGCGAGTGGATCATATACAGCGCGAACCGCCCGCTCGCCTGCCCGGCACCCAACGACCCTGCCCCACCTGCGATTTCCGCACCGAAGTTGCCGTCGCCGACCTGCGATCATGAGTCGCCAAAGCATACCGTTCGTTCCGGTTTTGTCGAAAGCTAGTTGCTACCCAATGGTTTACGTCTCGTATCTATTGAGACTGATCGGTCAAATATGCGAGACTGCGAACCGCTATCCACCATCGAGAACCGAACAGGATCCACCATGTCGTTCACCAAGCTGGTCGCCGCGGGCATCACCGCACTGGCGTTCGGAGCAGTCCTCACCGCGGGCCCCGCCACCGCGGCTCCCCTCGCCCCCGGCGAGCCCGCCCCGGGCGGCGCAACCTCCGGCAGCGCCATCCTCGATGACTTCGCCGACCTCTTCCGCCAGCTCCAGTGCGGCTCCGCCGCCGTCTGCCCCGCCTGAATTCGCACCTGCCCGGGCGGCCTCGACTCCGCCCGGGCAGATCAGGGATTCAGCCGAAGATCTCGTCTGAACTGGTCGCCGTGACGGCCTGCGCCAGCCACGCGTCGAGCTGGTCCAGATCGGTACAGGCAGCGAGCCGCTCGCGTTGAGCGGCAGACAATTCGAGCCCCCGCGCAGTGAGCACCGTCGCGACCGCCCGGGCAGCCTGCTCGGCCCGGCCCTCCTCACGCCCCTCTTCACGACCTTTCGCCACATATTTCGTGGCGATGCGACCCCGGTACTCGGGAGTGTTCTTCATGAGCTCCTCCAGTCGTCGGCTTGCCGCGAGGGTCAACGCGTCGTCGACCAGATCAAGATACATTTTCGCATGTTCGTCGTCGGTTTTCATCAGGCCGGCGAGGAAGGCGGCGAGGACCTCCTCCATATGCGGCCCCGCACCGTGGGCGATAGCCGACAATGTCGCGCGCTCGGGACGGCGTCGGGCTTCGTCGGGGTCGGTCACTACCGGGAAGCGGTCGGGACCTAGCACCAGCGGCTGGACGACGGATCCGACATTGTCGAGCTCGATCGGCTGTTCTGCCCACTTCGCCACCTTTCTGTTCGGCGTCACCACCAACAGCACCACGGGACAGCACAATCTGGACCGCAATGTGGTCAGGTAGACCGGCCACTTCCAGCGCCGAACATCGTCGGCCGCCAACTGGACCTCGACACAGACCCCGAGCACCGGCAGATCGCGATCGTCGTGGGTGCTGAGTGCGAGATCGCCGCGGAACTCCTTCGGCCCGATATCGGTGAAGTCGCACGACTCGGCCCGCATCCGGGACAAGCCGGGTAGCGGGATGCCGAACTCCTCTGCCAGCAACGTCGGTGCCAGCAGAGCGTCGGTGCGGAACAGATCAAGCAAACCCTCGTGGAGGTAGCTCGGCATGCGGAGCACCGTATGCCGCAAGGTATTCCGCGCGGAATCGGTTACGGCGTGTTGGGGGTGGAGCGGCGTGCCAGGAGGACGGTGGCGGTGAAGAGGGCGACGCCTGCGACGGCGAGGACGGCGCCGACGAGGGCGGGGGCGGTGTAGCCGAGGCCCGCGGCGATGACGAGGCCGCCGAGCCAGGCGCCTGCGGCGTTGGCGATGTTGAGGGCGGCGTGGTTGAGGGCGGCGGCGAGGGTTTGGGCGTCGGCGGCGACGTCCATGAGGCGGGTTTGCAAGCCGGGGGCCAGGGCCGCGCCGGAAGCACCGACGAGGAAGGCGCCGATGGCGGCGGTGATCGGGTTGTGGGCGGCGAGGACGAAGCCGGCCAGGATCACCACCATCGCGATCATCGCGGCGAAGATCGACCGGTCGACGCCGCGGTCGGCGAGGATGCCGCCGATGATGTTGCCCGCGATCATGCCGAGGCCGAACAGGGCGAGCACGATCGGCACGGCACCGATCGGCATGCCCGCGACGTCGGTCATGGTGGTGGCGATGTAGGTGTACACGGCGAACATGCCGCCGAAGCCGATGGCGCCGACCGCGAGGGTGAGCAGCACCTGGGGGCGGCGCAGGGCGCCGAGTTCGGTCATCGGGTTGGTGATCTTCATGTCGCTCAGGGCGGGCAGGTAGCGCCACAGCGCGGCCACGGTCGCCACGCCGATGAAGGTGACGACGACGTAGGCGTCGCGCCAGCCGAAATGCTGTCCGAGCCAGGTCGCGCCGGGGACGCCGACCACATTCGCCACGCTGAGCCCGAGCATCACCGCCGCCACCGCCTTGGCCCGCTGCCCGACAGGCGCGAGCGTCGCGGCGGCGAGGGAGGCCACACCGAAGTACGCGCCGTGCGGCAGACCGGACACGAACCGCGCCGCCACCAGCGTCGGGAAGGTCGGCGCGAGCACCGTCGCCGCGTTGCCGAGGGTGAACGCGGCCATCAGCACGATGAGCAGTTTCTTGCGCGGCACCCGCGCGCACAGCGCCGCGATCAACGGCGCGCCCACCACGACGCCGAGCGCATACGCCGACACCGCGTGCCCGGCCGACGGCTCGGAGATGCCGAAGGCCGCGGCGATATCGGGCAGCAGGCCCATGGTCACGAACTCGGTGGTGCCGATACCGAACCCTCCCAGCGCCAACGCGAGCATCGCCGGGACATGCCAGCTGGTGCGTGGCGCGTCGAGGCGTTCGGAGGTCGCGAGGGAAGAAGTCACGCTTCTATGCAACGGGCCCGAGCATCCCACCGCATCCCGAGACCGCCGTGAGTTATCCCACCTGCCACGGCTTCGGTCGACGACAGCACCGGATCGGACCCGCGAAAGCGTTCATCAAGCCCGCTGAAACAGAAACGCTCGCATCAGGCGTTCGATGCGAGCGTTTCACAGCTGTGCGGGTTCGCGGCGCGAACCCGCACGAGTTCACTTCAGTGCGCGAGCCAGGTTGGCGTCCAGCGCACCGAGGAATTCCTCGGTGCTCAGGTAGCCCTGATCGCCGCCGACGAGCAGCGCCAGGTCCTTGGTCATCTGCCCACCCTCGACGGTCTTGATGACGACGTCCTCGAGCGCCTGCGCGAAGCCGATCACCTCGGGGGTGTTGTCCAGCTTGCCGCGGTGCTCGAGCCCACGGGTCCAGGCGAAGATCGACGCGATCGGGTTGGTCGAGGTCGGCTTGCCCTGCTGGTGCTGGCGGTAGTGCCGGGTGACGGTGCCGTGCGCGGCCTCGGCCTCGCAGGTCTTGCCGTCCGGGGTGAGCAGCACCGAGGTCATCAGGCCCAGCGAACCGAAGCCCTGGGCGACGGTGTCGGACTGCACGTCGCCGTCGTAGTTCTTACAGGCCCACACGTAACCGCCCTCCCACTTCATGGAGGAGGCGACCATGTCGTCGATGAGGCGGTGCTCGTAGGTGAGGCCCGCGGCGTCGAACTCGGCCTTGAACTCGGCGTCGAAGACTTCCTGGAAGGTGTCCTTGAACATGCCGTCGTAGGCCTTGAGGATGGTGTTCTTCGTGGAGAGGTACACCGGGTAGTTCTGCTGCAGGCCGTAGTTGAACGAGGCCCGCGCGAAGTCCTCGATGGACTTCTTGAAGTTGTACATACCCATGACGACGCCGCCGTCCTCGGGCATCTTCACGACCTCGTGCACGATCGGCTCGCTGCCGTCCTCCGGGGTGAAGGTCAGCGTGACGGTGCCCGCCTCGTAGACCTTGAAGTCGGTGGCGCGGTACTGGTCGCCGAACGCGTGGCGGCCGATGATGATCGGCTTGGTCCAACCGGGCACCAGGCGCGGCACATTGGAGATGATGATCGGCGCGCGGAAGATGGTGCCACCCAGAATGTTTCGGATGGTGCCGTTGGGCGAGCGCCACATCTTCTTGAGACCGAATTCCTTCACCCGCGCTTCGTCGGGGGTGATGGTGGCGCACTTCACGCCGACGCCGTGCTGCTTGATGGCGTTCGCCGCGTCGATGGTGACCTGGTCGTCTGTCTTGTCGCGGTACTCGATACCGAGGTCGTAGTACTCGAGATTCACGTCGAGATAGGGATGGATCAGCTTGTCCTTGATGAACTGCCAGATGATCCGGGTCATCTCGTCGCCGTCGAGTTCTACGACGGTGCCTTCAACCTTGATCTTGGACATGGATCTTCGTGTCCTCCTCGGTGGGTGCCCTCATTGCACGGCCGGGCGAACACGCTTGTGAGCGGACCCCAGCAGTTCCAACAGACAACGTATATGCCCCGCGTTGTCTGCGGGACGTGTAGGTGCAAACATGACGAGCGTACTGCTGCCCGGGACCTCACCGCGACGGGAGGTCCCGCTGTGCGGCACACCTCGAAACTACTCCGCGCACCCGCACCCCATCCGCCTTCGATCGGTTACCGGGCGGTAACCCCGGCGAGGGCCTCGCGGACCTGCCCGTCCCTGGTCAGACGACAATCGGCGCGGCCGTCGCGCGCTCGTCGCCTTCGATCAGGTTTTCCGGCTTGTCCCTGATCATCAGGGCGATCACGACGGCGGCGGCGAGGAAGAAGCCCGCCCCGACGTAGAAGGCGACGTCGTAGCTGTAGATCGAGGCACGTTCGACGAGATGGTCGACGGTGGGGTGCTCGGCGACGTAGTGCTCGGCGGCCTGCACCGACAGCGTGGTGAGCAGTGCCGTGCCCACCGCGCCGCCGACCTGCTGGGCGGCATTGAGCAGGGCGCTGGCGACACCGGAATCCTCGGCGCGCACCTGGTGCAGCGCGACGGCCTGCATGCCGACGAACAGCGGGCCCATACCGAAGGCCATCACGACCTGGGCGGGCAGCACGCTCAGCGCGTAACCGTCGCCGTAGCTCAGCTGCGCCAACCAGACCAGCCCGATCACGCCGAGCAGGGCGCCGACCACCATCACCGGGCGCGGGCCGAACTTGGGCAGCAGCGAACTGGTGATGCCCGCCGCGATGCCGATGCCGATCGGGAACGGCAGGAACGCGATGCCCGCCTCGAGCGGCGAGTATCCGAGGGTGTTCTGGTAGTAGAAGCTGAGGAACAGGAACATGGCGAACATCGCGATGGGGATCAGCAGCGCGGTGAGCAAAGCACCGCCGCGGTTGATCTCCCCGGGAATGCGCAGGGGCAGCAGCGGATTCGTCGATCGTGCCTCGATGACGACGAAGACCAGGAGCAACGCGGAACCGGCACCGAGCAGTGCGAGCGTGCTCGGCGCCAGCCAGCCGTGCTCGGCGGCCCGGCTGAATCCGTAGACGATCGCGACCAGACCGAGAGTCACGGTGACGGCACCTGGCAGGTCGTAGCCGCCGGTGCGCGGTGCGGGGATGTCGCGGGCGATCACGGCGAGCGCGCCGGCCACCGCGACCAGGGCGATCGGGGTGTTGATCAGCAACGTCCACCGCCAGGAGGCGAACTCGGTGAGCGCGCCGCCGACGATCAGCCCGAACGCCACCCCACCGGCGGTGATCCCGGCGAACACCGCGAACGCGCGCGCCCGTTCGCGCACATCGGTGAAGATCACCGACAGCAGCGACAGCGCCGCGGGCGCGAGCAGGGCGGCGAACGCGCCCTGGAGCCCACGGCCGAGGAACAACTGCACGGTGTTCTGCGCCAGGCCCGCCAGCGCCGAGGCGACGGCGAAGCCGACGAGGCCGACCAGGAAGATGCGGCGGCGGCCCAGGTAGTCGGCCATCCGCCCGCCGAGCAGCAGCAATCCGCCGAAGATCAGCGTGTAGGCGGTGATGGCCCACTGTTTGTCGCCGTCGCTGATGGCGAGGTCGCGCTGGGCGTACGGCAGCGCGATGGTGATGACGGTGGCGTCGAGCACCACCATCAGCTGCGCGGCGGAGAGCACGACGAGCGCCCACCATCGCATCGAATTCGCCGGGGCTGCAGCATCTTCGGGTTTCAGTTCGGTGCCGGTCACCTGGGCTCCTCATCGCTCGGCATGCGTCGGCCAATCCTGGCACTGTGCGACAATTGGCGTCAAGAGAAATTTGTCTGAACGCGACACTTGGCAGGTCGCGACAGGTGGTCGCGCGCAGACGCTAAGCTGGCGAAATGCTCGACTCGACCACTCCGACCGCCTCCGACCGGCCGGCTCCGCCGAGCCTGCGCGAGCGCAAGAAGGCGCAGACCAGGGCCGCGATCGTCGCGATCGGGCTCGACCTGTGCGATACACAGGGCTTCGACGCGACAACCGTCGAGCAGATCGCCGCCGGAGCCGACGTATCCCCCCGCACCGTCAACCGGTACTTCGCGCTCAAAGAGGACATCGTGCTCGCCCCGATCGACGACTTCGGCCACGCCGTCGCCGTCGCGCTGCGCGGCCAGCCCGATACCGGCAACGAACTGCGAGCCCTGTGCGGTGCCTACCTCCAGGTGGTCGAGTCCGAGGCCGATGCCGACGGCCTGCGGTTCCTGCACCAGTTCCTGCAGACGCAGCGGATCATGCGGGCCAGCCAGGCGGTCAACGCGCGGGCACTGGAATACGCGGAGAAGAAGAACGTCGCGGTGTGCGAGGAACTGGCCCGCCGGATGGGGACCACACCCGACGACTTTCTGGTGAAGCTGGTCGCGGGCACGTGGCAGACGCTGTGCCACCTCGCGGTCGCCGACACCGAGCACGTACTGCCCACCTCACCGGAGGCGGCGGTGCGGGTCACCCGCGAAGCGATCCTGCGCGCTTACCACGGATTGCGGCAGGTCTGCGGCGCACCGGCCGACGACACACCAGGCTTCGCCGCACCGGCGGCACGGTGATGTGAGGCAGGAAACGCGGGGGAAGTTTCCCCACCGGCGCGATGTCCGGTTAACATGTCGTCCAAGGTCATGAGTACCAGCGCGAAGCCCCGGCTCGCTGGTCGGCAACCCTCCAGCTGCGGTGGGGTGCTCCGGGTGATGACCGGGCTCCCGAAGGTCGGGAGCAAGCGCGCATTTCAGGAGGACCCCATGTGTTGTTGTCCGTCGATCCGCCCCAGCTGAACCCTGACGCACAACCCCTGGAGCATTGACCATGACCGACGCCGCCCTGCCCGAGAACTGGTCGTTCGAGACCAAGCAGATCCACGCGGGCCAGGCCCCCGACGCGACCACCAACGCGCGGGCACTGCCGATCTACCAGACCACCTCCTACACCTTCCGCGACACCGAACACGCCGCCGCGCTGTTCGGGCTCGCCGAACCGGGCAACATCTACACCCGGATCATGAACCCCACCCAGGACGCGGTGGAGCAGCGAGTCGCCGCCCTCGAAGGCGGCGTCGCGGCGCTGCTGGTGGCCTCGGGCCAGGCGGCCGAGACCTACGCCATCCTGAATCTGGCAGGCGCCGGTGACCACATCGTGTCCAGCCCGCACCTCTACGGCGGCACCTACAACCTCTTCCACTACTCGCTGCCCAAGCTCGGCATCGAGGTGTCGTTCGTCGAGGACCCCGACGACCTCGCGCAGTGGCAGGCCGCGATCCGCCCCAACACCAAGGCGTTCTACGGCGAGACCATCGCCAACCCGAGCAGCGCGGTGTTCGACATCCCCGGTATCGCCGGTGTCGCTCACGAGAACGGGCTGCCGCTGATCGTCGACAACACCGTCGCCACGCCGTACCTGATCCAGCCGCTCGCCCACGGCGCCGACATCGTGGTGCACTCGGCCACGAAGTACCTCGGTGGCCACGGCGCGGCGGTGGCGGGCGTGATCGTCGACGGCGGCACCTTCGACTGGACCGTGCGTGACGCCGAGGGCAACGCCAGGTTCCCGGGCTTCACCGAGCCCGATCCGAGCTATCACGGCGCGGTCTTCGCCGATCTCGGCGCACCGGCGTTCGCGCTCAAGGCCCGCGTGCAGTTGCTGCGCGACCTCGGCGCGGCGGTGTCACCGTTCAACGCCTTCCTCATCGCCCAGGGCATCGAGACGCTGAGCCTGCGGGTGGAGCGGCACGTGAGCAACGCGGTCGAGGTGGCGAAGTTCGTCGCCGCGCAGCCCGGTGTCGACGCGGTGCACTACGCGGGTCTCGAGTCCTCGCCCTGGCACGAGCGGGCCAAGCAGCTGGCGCCCAAGGGTGCGGGCGCGATCGTGTCGTTCGAGCTGGCAGGCGGTGTCGACGCGGGCAAGAAGTTCGTGGACGCGCTCAGCCTGCACAGCCATGTGGCTAACATCGGTGATGTGCGTTCTCTCGTGATCCACCCGGCGTCGACCACGCACTCGCAGTTGACACCGGAGGAGCAGCTGGCCGCCGGCGTCACTCCCGGCCTGGTCCGGCTCGCGGTGGGTATCGAGGGAATCGACGACATCCTGGCCGATCTGCGGGCCGGTTTCGCGGCGGCGACGACGTGACTGTGAGCACCGAATCGCCGATCACCCGTCCCGGCACCGGGGTGGCCCTGCTGCCACCACCGGACGGGCGACTCGGCGTGGTCGCCATCGGGGACGTGACGCTGGAGAACGGCGCCGTCGTCCCCGATGTGCGGCTGGCGGTGCAACGGTGGGGTGAACTCTCCCCCACGCTCGACAATGTGGTGCTCGTCGAACACGCGCTCACCGGCGACTCCCATGTCGTCGGTGGGCCCGACGGGGCGCCCGGCTGGTGGGAGGGCATGGTCGGGCCAGGCGCGCCGATCGACACCGACGAATGGTGTGTGATCGCGACCAATGTGCTCGGCGGCTGTAAGGGAAGCACGGGCCCGTCGTCCCTCGCGCCCGACGGAAAGCCTTGGGGCGCACGGTTTCCCTGGGTGACCATCCGCGATCAGGTGACCGCCGAGGCACAGTTGCTCGACCTGCTCGGCATCGAGCGGCTCGGTGCCGTCGTCGGCGGGTCGATGGGTGGCATGCGCGTGCTCGAGTGGATCATCGGGCATCCACAGCGGGTGTCGGCGGCACTGGTGCTCGCCGTCGGCGCACGCGCCACCGCCGATCAGATCGGCACCCAGACCACCCAGATGGCCATCATCACCGCCGACCCGGACTGGCAGGACGGCAACTATCACGGCACCGAGCGCGCGCCGATGACGGGCATGGGCCTGGCCCGGCGCATCGCCCACCTCACCTACCGCACCGAGGGCGAACTCGAGCACCGCTTCGCCAATCACGCGCAGGGTGACGAGGACCCGTGGGCGGGCGGCCGGTACGCGGTGCAGAGCTACCTCGAGCACCAGGCCGACAAGCTCGGCCAGCGCTTCGACCCGGCCACCTATGTGCTGCTCAGCGAGGCCATGAACCGGCACGACGTGGGTCGCGGCCGCGGTGGTGTGGCCGCCGCGCTCGCGTCCACCCCGGTTCCGTGCGTGGTCGGCGGCGTCGACTCGGATCGCCTGTACCCCTTGCATACTCAGGCCGAGCTGGCCGAAGGTCTGCCCGGCTGTGCGGGTTTGGAGATCGTGCACTCCCGCGACGGCCACGACGGCTTCCTCACCGAGGCGGCGGCGGTGTCCAAACTGCTCACCGAGACGATGCGATTGGCCCGCGAAAACCGCTGAGCGCGTTCAGGGCGCGGTGAGCAACGCGACGATCGACCGCACGTAGGCCAGGAGACGTTCGCGCGGATATTCCTGCGGCGAGCTCACCGCCAGCCTGCCGAGCATCTCGGCGACGGTGAGCGTGGAGTTCGCCAGCAGTTCGGCATCCATGCCCGACCAGCGTGGCGACAGCGAGATGCCCACGCGGACAAGCGATTGCGCCCGGTCGAGGATGTCGGCCCGGGAATCGCGCAGCGCGGCACGGTATTCGGCGGGCGCGCCGGCCGGGGTGGCGAGGATCAGTCGCCAGCGGGTCGGATTCGCCAGTGCCACATCGACGAACGCCTCGACCGTCGCCGAGGCGGCCGCCACCGGATCGACGCCGAGCAGGTCTTGCGGCAGGGTGTCGGCGATCTGCTCGAGCCCGCGTTCACGTTCCCGCTCGAGCAGGGCCTCGACGAGTTCGGCACGGGTCTTGAACACCGTGTACAGCACCGGTTTTCCGACACCGGCCTCCTGCGCGACGGCTTCCATGCTCAGTTCGTGCAGTTCCATCCGGCCGAGCACGGTGAACGCGGCGTCGAGCAGTTGCGCGCGGCGTTGTTCCGGCGGCAGGCGCGGGGCATAGCGGCGGCGCGGTCGTTGATCGCGCGTGGCGGTCATCGGTGGCGTTGTATTCATTGCGAGGTTCGCCTCAGCTGTGCAAAGGAGCACGTGCCATGGCCTTCGATCCGACCACCCTGCGCCGCGACGACTACGGATTCTTCGGGCCGGGCTCCCCCAGCTGGAAGGTCTGGGCGGCACCGACCGCGCTCATCGGTTTCCAGCGCGCGGTCACCCTCGAACACTTCGACCCGTTCCTGACCGCCGCCGTGGCCGACTCCCACGGCATCTACGACAACCCGGCCACCCGCCTCGACCACACCCTCGCCTACTTCCTGCTGGTCGCGGTCGGTGACGGACGCACCGCCGTCCAGGCCGCCGAGCACCTGATGCGGGTGCACGCGCCGATGACGGGCATCGAACCGGTGAGCGGCAAGCGCTACAGCGCCAACAGCCCCGACTCCCAGCTGTGGATCCACATCACCGGCTGGCATTCGGTCCTCAAGGCCTACGAGATGTACGGGCCGGGACCGCTGAGTCCCGCAGAGGAGGACCGCTACTGGGCCGAGTGCGCGGTCGCCGCCGAGCTGCAGACCTGTAAGCCGGCCGATGTGCCGCGCGATCGCGCCGAGGTCCGCGCCTATTTGGACCGGGTGCGGCCACGACTGTGTGTCACCGAGCGGGCCGTCGAGGGCATGCATTACCTGCTGTGGACGCCCCCGAGCAAGGGCTGGCACTTCGCGATCGGCAGCAGACTGCTCTCACTGGCGAGCATCCCGAGCCTGCCGCGGTGGATGCGGACCCTCGGCCGGTTCGCCGTTCCGCCGGTGGTCGACCCGCTGGTGCGGATTCCGGCGAAGGCGATCGCCTGGACCGCCGCGCGGCGCGACAACTGGGCGATGATCAAGGCCGCGCCGTATATCGCGCCGATGTCGGGCAAGATCCTGGCCGCGCACGCCGCGTCCGCGCCGCCGCGAACACCGGCGACGATCACGCCGCAGCGAGCCAGAGAGCTCTACGGCAGCAAGGGCGACGCGAGCCTGTGGGCGGAGTCGCGCGTAAGCGAAACTGCCTGACCAACAGGGTGATTCGATGACTACGCCGTGCGGCGCCTGGCGTCCTCGATGCGATTGATGTTCGTCTCGATCCATTCGCGCAGGGCCGTGATCGGCTCACGCAGGCTGCGGCCGAGATCGGTGAGGGCGTACTCGACGCGCGGCGGCACCGTCGGATACACGGTGCGTTCGACGAACCCGTCCGCCTCCAGCTGCCGCAGGGTCTGGGTGAGCATCTTCTGGGAGATGCCGTCGATGCGGCGACGCAGATCGGTGTAGCGCAGGGTGCCCTCGGCGAGCGCGTCGACGATCAGCACGGTCCATTTCCCCGCGATGGTGTCGAGCACTTCGCGCGTCGGGCATTTCGCCGAATACACGTCGGCCGGTAGTCCGCTGAGTTCGTGAATGGTGGCCACCTGATCGAGCTTAACGCACTTTCAGGTGCCTACTTCCCTATCAGATGTAACTCTCCGATAGTTAGAAACATGATCACACAGACACTTTCGGTCACCGACGCCATCCGCACCCGCCGCACCGTTCGCCACTACCGGCCCGATCCGATCCCACCCGGCATCCTTGACGAGCTGCTCGACCTGGTCGTGGAGGCCCCCAGCGCATGGAACATGCAGGACCGGTCCATCGTCCTGATACGCAGCGAACAGGGCCGACGAGCCCTGTCGGCGGCGGCATTCGGGCAGCCGCAGCCGTTGGAGGCGCCCGCGGTGCTGGTTTTCGTCGCCGACCCGCACGCTTGGCGTGGGGCCCAGGCCGATATCGCGGAGCGAGCCGTGGCCAATGGGGCGTGGAACGAGGAGTTCCGGGCGATGTTCGACGGGCGCGCGGAATACCACTCGCTGAGCGAGCGGGGGTTGCTGCGCGAGAACGCGGTGAAGAACGCGATGATCGCGGCCACCTACGTCATGCTCGCCGCGACCGGGCTCGGCTTGGCGTCGGCGCCGATGAACGGATGGGACGAGGCGGCGGTGAAACGCGCGATCGACATCGACCCGGAGTCGGATCTGGCGATCGCCGTGCTGGTGACGATCGGATACGGCGCCGGGACCCCGCCGCATCCCGGGCGCAGGCCCCGCCCGCAGACGGTGTTCGCGGAGCGCTACCCGACGCTCAGCTGACGCCGAGGGTGTTGATGGTGGCCGCGAGGAAGACGATGGCGCTGCCGAGGGCGGTGAGCCAGGCGACGTCGAAGGGCTTGCTGCGCACCGCGAGCAGGCCGACCTGCACGGTCGGCAGGCACAGCCGGAACGCGGCGGCCACCAGCGCCGCGCTGCCGAAGATGAGGGCGCCGCGTCGCCAGCGGTCCCAGGCGACGAAGGCGATCGCGATCACGATCAGCACGCTCACCACGGTCATCGGCAGGTGGCTGCGCAGGTACTGCTGCCACGCGCTCAGCCGCACGACGCGATGCTTGCCGGTGGTCTGCGCCTCGTTCACGTTGCCGATTGTCGCAGTGCGGCGCGCTGTCCGCACACAGGGGCCCGCTACCCTGCTGCGGGTGTTCAATGTGATGTTCCATCAGCCGGTGATCCCGCCGAACACCGGTAACGCGATCCGGTTGGTCGCGGGCACCGGATGCACGCTGCACCTGATCGAGCCCCTCGGGTTCGACCTGTCGGAATCGAAACTGCGCCGCGCGGGCCTGGACTACCACGATCTGGCCTCGGTCACCGTGCACCCCGACCTGGAGACGGCCTGGGCGGCGATCGGACCGCAGCGGGTCTTCGCGTTCACCACTCAGGCCACCACCCGCTACACCGATATCGCCTACCAGCCCGGCGATATCCTGCTGTTCGGCACGGAACCGACGGGCCTGCCGCCGGAGGTTCTCACCGATCCGCACATCACCGACCAGGTGCGCGTCCCGATGCTGCCCGGCCGCCGCTCGATGAACCTGTCGAACACCGCCGCCGTCGCGGTGTACGAGGCGTGGCGGCAGCACGGATTCCCGGACGCGGTCTGATCAGTCGATCTCGAAGCGTTTGAAGCGGGAGGTGGCACCCGCGGTGAGATGGACGGTGGACTTGGGGACGCCGAAATGGTCGGCGAGTAGTTCGATGGCGGCCTTGTTGGCCTTGCCCTCGGTCGCGGGGGCGCGGACGTAGAGGGTGAGGGTGCCGTCGGCGGCGGTTTCGACCAGCGGGCCTTTACGGCTGTTCGGTTTGATCGTCGCCCGCACTGTGGGCACCGGAGGTCTCCTTCGCGGTGTGGGATCGCGGTTTCCGGCGGACAACGCGCAGGACTGCGTA
This sequence comes from Nocardia sp. JW2, assembly GCF_051843015.1. Taxonomy (NCBI): domain Bacteria; kingdom Bacillati; phylum Actinomycetota; class Actinomycetes; order Mycobacteriales; family Nocardiaceae; genus Nocardia; species Nocardia sp. JW2. The sequence goes on along the minus strand of NZ_JBPXLK010000002.1, from coordinate 398,247 downwards.
GAGCACGCCGCCGAGCAGGACGAACAGGCCAAGCCACGGCACCGCCTTGCCCGCGAAGACGACCGCGTCGCCGAGCCAGTCGACCAGCGAGTTCCAGCCGGAGACGATGCCGTCCCAGAACGAGTCGGGCTCGCCCGGCGCCTGCTTCTTCTCGGCGGTGAGGGTGATCGTGAGGGTCGACAGGGCCACCTGGTCGTCGAGGCTGCGTTTCTGGGCGGTGAGGCTGTCGAGTTCGCCCTGCCTGCTCGACAGCGCCTCCTCGGCGGCGATCAGGTCGGCGGTGTTGTTCGCGCCCGCGATCAGCGCTTTCAGCCGGTCGACGGAGGCGCGCAGGGCATTGATGCGGGCGTCGAGGTCCTGCCACTGCATGGTGACGTCGTCGCGGTTGGTGCTGATCTCGGTGACCGTGCCCGCGTCGCCGAGGTCGGTGATGAAGGCGTCGGTCTTGTCGGCGGGCACGCGCACGCTCAGCACGGCGCGCGCGACCCGCTTGTCGGTGCCGGGCTGTTCGGTGCGGCTGTCGACGCGCCCGTTCAGCGCCGTCACCCGGTCGACGACGGTGCCCGCGGCGGCGATCGGGTCGTCGGCGGTGATGTCGACCGAGCCGGTGATCACCTCTTTACGGGTCGACGAATCCGACGGTGCGGGACTTTCTTTCGACGGCGCGCCCTCCCGGAAGCCGGGTGCTACCGCGGGAGCGGACGCGTCGAGAGCCCCGGGTTCGGGACTTCGAACGCCTGCTTCGTCGTCTCCGCACCCGGCCAGGAACACCAGTCCGAGCAACGCGATCATCACCACGGCAAGCTTGCGCATGGTCGCAGCGTAATGCGTTGGGGGCGCCGAACGGGGGCGAGTGCTCAGCGGAAGTCGCGGGACCGGGCGACGATGCGCAGGTCGAGGTGTTCCAGATGCTCGGCGACCAGGCTCGCCACCCCCTCGGCGTTCTGGATGCGGCCACGGATGAGCAGGGCGGTCGCGCTCTGGGCCAGGCGCCGGTAGCGGGTCCACAGCCCGACCGAGCAGACGACATTGATCATGCCGGTCTCGTCCTCGAGATTCAGGAAGGTGACACCGGCGGCGGTGGCCGGACGCTGCCGGTGGGTGACCGCACCCGCGACGAGGATGCGCGATCCGTCCTCGACGAGCAGCAGGTCGGCGGCGGGCACCACGCCGAGTGAATTCAGGTGGGCGCGAAGGAATTCGGTGGGGTAGGTACCGGGTGAGATGCCGGTCGCCCACACGTCGGCGGCGGCCAGCTCGAGGGCGCTCATCCCGGGCAACGACGGAGCCTGCGTCACCGCCCCGGTCCCCGGCAACAGATCGGGCCGCTCCCCCGCCGCCGCCCCTGCCGCCCACAACGCGGCCCGCCGCACACTGCTGCCCCGCGTACCGCCGTCCACCACGGCCCTACCCGCAGTCGACACATCGGCATCGGTCACCATCGCCACCCCGCTGTCAGACACAGCCGCATCGACCAGCATGTCGAGAGCACCTGCGGTGGCCAGCGATTCCGCCTGGGTGACAGTCAATTCCACGCGCCCGGTGAGGTCGAGCATCGAGGTGTAAGGGCCGTGTTCGGTGCGTTCGATGACGAGGCGTTCGGCGAGGTCGTCGCCGATGTGGCGGACGGCGGCCAGGCCGAGGCGCACCTCGGTGCCCGCGTTCTCCAGGGTGGGTTCGGCGCGGCTGGCGTTGATGTCGGGGCCGTGCACGAGCACGCCGTGGCGGCGGGCATCGGCGACCAGCGACTGCGGTGAGTAGAACCCCATCGGCTGGGCGCGCAGCAGCCCGGCGCAGAACGCGGCCGGGTGGTGCAGCTTGAACCACGACGAATAGAACACCAGCGCGGCGAAGCTCTGCGAATGGCTTTCGGGGAACCCGAAATTGGCGAAGGCGTAGAGCTTTTCGTAGATGCGGTCGGCGAGGTCGCCGGTGATGCCGTGCAGCTCGCGCATGCCCTGGTAGAGGCGGTTCTTGAGCCGTTCCATCTTCTCCGGTGAGCGTTTGGAACCCATGGCGCGGCGCAGCTGGTCGGCTTCGGCGGCGCTGAAACCGGCGACATCGATGGCCATCTGCATCAGCTGCTCCTGGAACAGCGGGATGCCGAGGGTGCGCGACAGCGAGTTCTCCAGCGCCGGATGGTCGCAGACCGGGGGCTCCTTGCCGTTGCGTCTGCGGATGTAGGGATGCACCGAGCCGCCTTGAATAGGCCCCGGCCGGATCAGCGCCACTTCGACCACCAGGTCGTAGAACTTTCGCGGCTTGAGCCGTGGCAGGGTCGCCATCTGCGCGCGCGATTCCACCTGGAACACCCCGATCGAATCGGCGCGCTGCAGCATCTCGTAGACGGCCGGTTCGGTGAGGTCGAGGGCGTGCAGTTCCACCTTCTCGCCCTTGTGTTCCCACACCAGGTCGATCATGTAGTGCAGGGCCGAGAGCATGCCGAGACCGAGCAGGTCGAACTTCACCAGGCCGACCGCCGCACAGTCGTCCTTGTCCCACTGCAGCACGCTGCGGCCCGCCATGCGCGCCCATTCCACCGGGCACACATCGGCGATGGGGCGATCGCAGATCACCATGCCGCCGGAGTGGATGCCCAGATGCCGTGGCAGACCGTCGAGTTCGCCCGCGAGCTCGAGCACGGCGTCGGGGATATCGGTGCCGGTCTCCTGGCTCACCCCGGACCAGCGGCTCACCTGCTTGCTCCACGCATCCTGCTGACCGGGCGAAAAGCCGAGCGCCCGGGCGGCATCGCGCACGGCCGACTTGCCGCGATAAGTGATCACGTTCGCCACCTGGGCCGCGTAGTCACGGCCGTACTTGGCGTAGACGTGCTGGATGGCCTCTTCGCGCCGGTCGGATTCGATGTCGACGTCGATATCGGGTGGGCCGTCGCGTTCGGGTGAGAGGAACCGCTCGAACAGCAGGTTGTTGGCGACCGGATCGACATTGGTGATGCCGATGGCGAAGCAGACCGCGGAATTGGCCGCGGACCCACGGCCCTGGCACAGGATGTCGTTGTGCTTGCAGAACTCGACGATGTCGTGCACGACAAGGAAGTAGCCGGGGAACTCCAGGTGCCGGATCACCGCGAGTTCGTGCTCGATCTGCTTGTACGCCTCGGGGTTACGTTCGGGAGATCCGTATCGTTCGGCGGCACCGCGATAGGTGATCTCACGCAGCCAGGAGTTCTCGTCGTGGCCCGGTGGCACCTCGAACGGTGGCAGTTTCGGCGCGATCAAGCCGAGATCGAAGGCGCATTCGCGGGCCAGCGCCGCCGCGTTGGTCACCGCGTGCGGGTACGCCGTGAACAGCCGCGCCATCTCCGCGCCCGAGCGCAGGTGGGCGCCGCCGGTGGGTGCCAGCCAGCCGGCCATCTCGTCGAGGCTGCTGCGGGCGCGGATCGCGGCCAGGGCCATGGCACGCCGACGCTGGGCGGGCGCGGCGAAATGCGCTCCGGTGGTGGCTATCACCGGGAGACCGAGCCGATCGGCGAGGGCGACAAGATAGCCGTTGCGCTCGTCGTCGGTGGCGATGCCGTGGTGGGTGAGTTCCACGCTCACCCGGTCGGTGCCGAAGCGTTCGACCAGATCACGCAGGGCCGCTTCCGCTTCGGGCAGGTCTGTGTCACCCGCGAGCAGGTCTTGTTCGAGGGCGGTGCGCAGGTGCCCCTTGCGGCAGCCGGTGAGGATGTGCCAGTGCCCGCTCGCCGCAGCGGTGAGTGTGTCGAGGTCGTAGCGCAGGACGCCCTTCTCTCCCGCCGCCATGTGTGCCGCCGCCATTTCCCGCGAGAGGCGGCGGTAGCCCTCTTGCCCTCTGGCCAGGATCAGCAAGTGTGGACCCTTCGGGTCGGGAAAACCCGTGCGGGGCATCGAATCCGGGGCAGCACCGTGACCGCTCCTCGCCTGCGACAGGTCAGCGTGGCGCAGCAGCCCCGCGTCGGCCGGTTCGGTCGCCGGGCGGCGACCCGTCGACGCGCTGCCCCTGCCGAGATCGCGCGGATCGCCGATCTCGCGCAGCCCGCCGCGCGGAACAGTACGGCGCCGGACCGCATCCCCTCGGCCCGGCGCCGCCTCCGCATCGGTTCCCAGTGACAGTTCGGCACCGAAAACCGTTGGCATTCCCCATTCCCTGGCCGCCTCGGCGAACCGGACGGTCCCGTAGAACCCGTTGTGATCGGTGAGCGCGAGCGCCTCGAGGCCGAGCCGCACCGCCTCCTCCACCAGTTCCTCGGGCGGGCTCGCGCCGTCGAGGAAGCTGTAGGCCGAGTGGGCGTGCAGCTCGGCGTAGGGCACCGCCGGGCCCGCCGGGAGTTCCAGTTCGGGAGCACGGTATTCGCCGCGTTTGCGCGACCAGGCCGGACTGTCGCCCCCATCACCCGGGTGCATCTCCTCGGCCGGGCGGGCACTCGGCTTGCCCGAGAGCACCCGCTCCAGCTCCGACCAGGTCGGCGGCCCGTTGCTCCAACCCACGCACCCGCTCCTCTCCCTACCCCCTCACCTCGATCGCCCTGCCCGACACCTCAATTCGCAGGCAACCGCTCCATCGACTGCGACTCCAGCGCCGCCTCCACATGGGCCAGACCCGCCCGGATCACCGCGCCGTAGGCATCGTTGGCGAGCACGTCCAGGTGGCCACGGGCGATGGTCAGCTGCATGCGCGCCATGTCGAAATCGCCTACCCGACGGTGACTGTCGGCCAGATTCAGGTACAGCGAGGGCAGGAATCCGCGCAGCCCCTCGTCCAGCGGGATGCCCGGCCCGAACACCGCGGCCAGGGCCCGCTGGTCCCACAGCAACGCGCCCTCGGGTAGTTCCTGCACATCGGCAAGGTGATGTGCCACCACGCAGCGATGCAACGGGTCGCCGCCCTCCCCTAGTTCGTCCCAGAGCCGGGTCAGCGCCGCGCGCGCCGCCGCCGGGTCGAATCCGCCGAGCCGCACCGCGGCATAGATGTCCGCCATCCGATCGTCCGCCATGCCCCCAGTATCGCACATACGTTCGAATATCCACCAGAGGCGTTCGAACATATTTTCGAGTTTCTCACAGGTCTGGTCGCGTAACTTACTTTGAAGTAAGTTAGAGGGAGCGAGCTGCAAAGGAGCAGTGATGTCCCAGGTTTCCCCGAAGAACCGGCGCGATCTCACCGGAAGGCACGTGGTGATCACCGGCGCGTCCTCCGGCATCGGACGTGCCGCCGCCCTCGCCGTGGCCGACAAAGGCGCCGTCGTCCTGCTGCTGGCCCGGCGCGGCGACGAGCTGGCCCAGGTGGTCGACGAGATCCGCGCGGCGGGCGGGCAGGCGCACGGCTACCAGTGCGATGTGACCGACGCCGAATCCGTCGAATCGACCGTCAAGACCATCCTCGACCAGCACGATCACGTCGACATGCTGGTCAACAACGCCGGCCGGTCCATCCGCCGCGCCATCCACCGTTCCACCGACCGCCTGCACGACTACGAGCGCACCATGGCGGTCAACTACTTCGGCGCGCTGCGGATGACTATGGCGTTGCTGCCGCAGATGCGCGAACGCGGCTTCGGCCACATCGTCAACATCTCCAGCGCGGGCGTGCAGGTGGCGACGCCGCGCTTCTCCGCCTACCTCGCCAGCAAGGCGGCGCTGGACAAGTTCACCGAGGTGGCGGCCGTCGAAACCCTTGCCGACGGTGTCACTTTCACCACCATCCACATGCCGCTCGTGCGCACACCCATGATCGCCCCGACCGGCGAACAGGGTCCCGCCGAATCACCGGAATGGGCCGCGGCCACCATCGTCCGCGCCCTCACCGAACGCCCCAAACGCATCGACGTCCCCCTCGGCACCCTCGCCGAGTACGGCGCCCTGTTCACCCCCAAACTCCGCGACCGCATCCTGCACCGCTACTACCGCGCCATCCCGGATTCCCCCGCGGCCAAGGGTGAGGCCAGCACCCCCGATCCCGACCCCGCACCCCTGGCACCCCAGCCGGAGCCGAAGAAATCCCCCGTCCGCACCGCCGCAGGTGCCGCCGTCCGCCGTGCTGCCCGCTGGGTCCCCGGCACTCACTGGTAGCCACTTCAAGATCACCACGGAAGGCCGGCTGCTTCGACTTCGGCCAGCCTCCATGCGGGGTCCTTACGCACGAGCGGATCCGCGAGCTCGGACGGCCGCCGTTGAGAACGGGCGTCGCAGGGGCGGGAGCGATCGCAGGCCTTGCCGGGTGGTGTGCGTGGGTCAGAGGGTGGGGAGTTGTTCGATGGAGACCGGTTCGAGGTAGCCGGCGGGTTTGGGGTTGGCGTTGCAGCTGGCCTGGCGGGGTGTGGCGGAGGCGGTGCGGGTGGTCACGCGCCAGCGGCGGCCGTCGCGGTGGGTGACGACGGCGGCGCCCGCGAGGGTGGGGTCGTGCGTGGGGGTGGGGTCGAGGGTGACGGTGAGGGCGTCGGCGGGGGCCGGGACCTGTTCGCGGACAGCGACTTCGGCGAGCTGGGCGATCGGCGGGTAGCAGCTGCGGCCGCGCAGGCCGGTGAGGGAGACCTCGCCGGTGTCGGCGGCGGCGAGCAGGTCGCGGGCGGCGGGGATGTCGACGCGGCCGTAGGTGAGGCCCGACGGGAGCAGGACGACGGCGGGGGCGAACCGGTGGCCGCCGGTGTGGGACGCCTCCCAGACACGGCCGGGCTGTTCGGCGGCCAAGGCGGCGGCGATCGGGCGGCCGAGACGGGCGCAGCACTGGTCGCGTTTGCCGTGGGCGCAGACCAGGACGATCGGATCGTCCACCCGCACACCGATTTCGGGGGCGGGCCCGTCCACCAGGTGCAGATCGATATCGAAAAGCTCACTCAGGTCGGTGATCTCGAACCGCACACACCACGAGCCCTCGGGCCGAGCACTGGCCAGCAGCACCGTGCGCGTGCCGGTGAACTCGTAGCGTCCGGGACGGCGGATCAGGGTCGGGCGCACCTTCGCCGCCGACGTGCGCGCGGCCAGTTCGGCGGTGATCTCCGGTCCGAGCACCTCGTCACCCAGCACATCGCGCCCCCACGCCCCGGGATGCTCGATACACAGCCACCCCGTGGCGTGCACCGCCGTGCCGAGCAGCGGAAGGTCGGCGGCGGCCGCCGAACACACCATGCCCTCGAACGGATTCGTCACCGCGCCTCCTTTCTCGCTCGCCGGGTCGGTCCCTGACCGGAGTTCACTGTAGAGGCGCCCGGCAGTGCACGGTTCACACCCTCGCTGAGCAGCGGTGACAGCGAAGCAGTCCACGGCCGAGAAGATCGCGCGGTGCTACTCGTAGACCCCCTCGGCATGCCAGTTCTGCTCGTCGTGGACCAGCAGGACCGCGCGGATCTCGGTGGGGCGGGCGTCGAGCTGGACCTGGACGCGGACAGCCGTGGTCGCGTGTTCGGCGGCGGACCACCAGCGTTCCACGACCGGCCACGGACCTGCCCAGCCGAGCAGGGACCACTGCTTGCGGCCCCAGCGCAGGATCGCGGGGTCGGCGGTGAACAGGCCTCGGTCGGTGACGCCGACCTCGGTGCCGTCGGCGGCGGTCAGGTGGACGGTGGGGCGGTGCAGCAGGAGCAGGGTGGGGGCCGGTTCGGGGAGGCGGCCGGGCCACGGGTGGGCGGGGTCCGCGCTCGGGGTGAGTTCGTCCCCGAGGGCGATCATGGTGATGCGTTCGGCGGGGCCACGACCGCCGCTGAGCACCCCGATGCGCACCGCTTCACCGCCGAGCAGACCCTGCACCCGCACCAGCGCGCGCCTGGCGCGTTCGGTCTGTTCCCCCTCACCGCCCCACAGACCCAGCTGCAAGGCGCCCGAGGCGACCACCTCGACCGGTTCCAGGGTGAGCGCGACGATGGGACCGGTCGGGCGGGCGCGATGGGTGAGCCAGCCGTCGAGTTGCCAGCGGACCCGGTCGGCGGTGTCGGACGGGGTGAGCGGGCGCGCGCAACGCCAGATCCTGGTGAGCTCCTCACCGGTCTCGGTGCGAGCGGTGACGGCGAGCCGGGTACACGACACCCCCGCCGCCGACAGGGCCGCGTGCAAGCGGGTGGACAGCTGCCTGCCCGCGAAGGCGGCCGCGTCGACCCGGTCGATGGGTGGGTCGCAGGCCAGCTCGACGGTCAGTTCCGGGGCAGCTCTGCGCGCCGAAGGCGGGCGTTCCGGGAGGGCGCGCGCCATGCGATGGGCGTGCGCGGCGTCGGCACCGAACCTCGACGTCACCTCGGCGGGCGCGAGCTGGGCGAAGTCGCCGATGCGACGTAAACCCAAGCGGTGCAACAGGTCCGCGAGGTCGGCACGGTCCGGTGCGGCCAGGCTCGGTTCGGCCGCGAGCTCGGACACGGGCAGCGACGCGAGGTAGCGCGCGCCCTCCCCCGGCTCGACGATCGCGCCACGTCTGGCCGCGATGACCGCCGTCGACATGGCATCGGCGATCCCGATCTGGGCTTCGGCGCCTGCCACCGCGACCGCGTCGATCAACCGTTCCGCCGCCGCCTCCTCGGACCCGAAATACCGTGTGGCACCCCGCGCCCCGAGCACGATCAGTCCCGGCCGCAACACCTCGACCCCCGGTACGGTGGCATCGACAGCCGCGACCACCGGTTCGAACAGCCGCGCGTCCCGATCCGGGTCATCCTGGGCCACAACGAGTTCCGGACAGCAGCCTTGCGCATCCCGCCTGCGCATCCCACGCCGCACCCCCTCGGCCCGCGCGATCGCCGAACACGCGACAACCCGGTTCCCCCGCAACACCGCGATCGGCCGCTGCGCCGCCACCCCCATCCCGGCCGCCGCCGCCACGGCAGGCCAATCCGGGCACCACACCGCGACCACCCGATCAGCGCGCCCCATAGCAAAACCCCGACCACACGACCCCACACCACACCGCGCTCCCCCACCCCGGCACACTCGACCGCCCCACCATCACGAGCCCACGCGTGAGCAAGGCACCGCACCCTGCGGTAACAGTCGTTGCCCGCACCTTCCTGTGATCGATGCGAGCGCCGCGGACTGCGGTCGATCGGTCGAGGGGCGCGGGGTGCGCGATGACGGTGCTCATGCCCATCGCGCGAAGGTGGGCAACGGACGCGGGGTCACGACACGGCCTCGCGTAAGGCGGTCACTTCGGTTGGGCGGGCGACGTTCTCGCGGGCCAGCCATTCGGTGCGACCCGCGCGGGCGCACAGGTCCATGCGGCCCTGGCGGGGTGGGCCCGCCTTGGCGCTGACGCGCACGTCGAGACAGACCGAGCGCAGGCGACCGCGACCGGGGCCCAGGCCGTCGTAACCGGCGACGCGGGTGTCCAGGCGCAGCGCCGGGTTGGTCCACTCACCGCCCGCGACGACGAGAGTGGTGCCACGGTTGCGGGCGCGGGCGGCGAGCACGCGGCAGCGAGCCGGGGGGACGGCGAGGCCGTGCAGGCCGAGGACCACCAGGTCCAGGCCGTCGAGCAGGACCGCGGCCACCTCGGCGGGGTCGGGACCCGGGTCGGGGACGACCGCGAGCCGCGACAGCTGCGCACCCATCTCGGCGGCAGCCAGCAAACCGAGCCGCGGCAGCCCGACCACGGCCGCGTGGCCACCGCCCGCGGTGACCGAGGCGAGCAGGCCGGTGAGCAGCGAGTGCGCACCGGAGTAGGCGACCACCGACCCCTTCGGCAGTCCGCCGTCGGGAAGCAGGTCGGCCAACGGCGCGGGAACGGGCAGCAGATCGCGGCGAAGTGGCTGTTCACGGGGTATCTGCGCGGCTACCGACGCACCACGTCCCGGCACCGAGGCCATCCGCCTGCGCAACTCGTCGAGCGTGTGCTCGCGCGTGCCCGGCTCGGGCGGCAAACCGTTCGAACCCATCAACACCACCTACTTCCACGATGGACCCGCGAGCGGCGAACCGCTCGTCACCGAAACGACAGCACCGTTCCAGCTATCGATCGTATTCGAATATACGTTCGATCGCGACCAGCGTGACAGGCGGCCCTGTCCCTGTCCACAGGGAAGATCCCGGCCAGTCAGCGGCAGATTCGGCTACCCTCGCACCCGTGACCGAACGTGCTCGCCCCCATATCGGCCCCGACTACCTGGTCGCGGGCCGCTACCGCCTGCAGTCGAAGCTGGGCGGGGGTGGCATGGGCGCGGTCTGGCTGGCCACCGATCGGCTGCTCAACCGGGAAGTCGCGATCAAGCAGGTGCTCACCACCGCCGGCCTGAGCGAGGCCGAGGCCGAGCGGGTGCGCAACAGCATCGTGCACGAGGGCCGGGTGGCGGCCAAGCTGTCGCACGAGCACGCCATCGCCGTCTACGACGTGGTGATCGAAGCGGGCGAGCCGTGGCTCGTCATGGAGTACTTACCCTCGCGCAGTGTGGCCAAGGCGCTCGCGCTGGTGGACGCACTGCCCGCGGTGGAGGTCGCCCAGATCGGCGCGCAGGTGGCCGACGCGCTCGCCGCCGCCCACGCCGCGGGCATCGTGCACCGCGATATCAAACCGGGCAACATCCTCGTCGCCGACCGCGGCCCCGACCTGGGCAAGGCGAAGCTCAGCGACTTCGGCATCTCCCGTGGTGCGGGCGACCCGCACGGTGACGAACCCGACGGCGTGATCACCGGCACCCCCGCCTACCTGCCGCCCGAGGTGGCGCGTGGCGCCCAGCCCACCGAGGCCAGCGACGTGTTCTCCCTCGGCGCCACCCTCTACACCGCGCTAGAGGGTCAGCCGCCGTTCGGTTTCGATGACGACGAGAACGACGTGGTCACCCGCGCCGCGATGGGCCGCATCATCCCGCCCACCCGCAGCGGCATCCTCACCCAGCCGCTGCTGCACATGCTCGAGCCCGCGCCGCAGCGCCGTCCGACCATGGCCGAAGCCCGCGACGAGATCCTCACGGCCGCTTTCGGTCCCGGCACCGGCGCCTACATTCTCGGTGTCCCGCTGCGCACCGAGGACGGCACCATCCCGGCCTGGGCGTCGCGCAGCGGCGCCAGCGGCGTGCGCAGCCCCAATGCCCAGCCGCTGCCCCGCCCGCACCGCGCACCCCTTGCCGCCGCGCAGACCGCGCGCCCCCAGCGCACCGGCAGCTTCTTCGACGACCTGCCCAACGGTGCGCCCTTGGCGATCGGCGCAGGTGTGCTGATCGGCCTGGTCATCCTCATCGCCCTCATCATCGCAGTGATGTAGGCGCTGCCTCGCCCGGGGCCGCTCATTCGATGCGGCGGCGATGGGCCCATCTGGTCAGTGCGTTGCGGTTGGACTGCTGGGTTTTGCGCAGTACGTTCGAGGCGTGGGTTTCGACCGTCTTCACCGAGATGAACAGGCTTTCGGCGATCTCGCGGTAGGTGTATCCGCGGGCGAGCAGACGCAGGACTTCCAGTTCGCGTGGGGTCAGTGAGTCCAATTCGGGGTCGAGCGGTGGTTCGGGGACCGGGGAGCGGCCGGTGAACGAGTCGAGGACGAAACCGGCCAGCCGTGGACTGAACACCGCGTCACCGCCCGCGACGCGGCGGATGCCGTCGGCCAGCTCGGCGCCGGAGATGGTCTTGGTGACATACCCGCGCGCGCCCGCCCGGATCACCGCGATCACGTCCTCGGCCGCGTCCGACACGCTCAGCGCCAAACAGACCGGGCCCGAGGCGATTCCGCTCAGCACCGCGACACCGCCGCCGTCGGGCATGTGCACATCGAGCAGCACCACATCCGGTTTCGCGGCATCGATCCCGGCGACGGCCTCCGCCACGGCCCCGGCCTCACCGACCACCTCCATGTCGGCTTCCCGGCTCAGCTCCGCTCGCACCCCCGACCGGAAGACCGCGTGATCGTCGACCAGAAACACCCGCACACTCACTCGAGACTCCTCATTCGAACCGCGAACCTGATGCTCATCGGTACCACACCACGATGTCCGGGCGACGCGATCGGGCCATCAGCGCCCCCATCATGATGTCCGCGCGACGCAACCGGACCATCAGCGGTCACACCACGACATCCGCGCGGCCGCAACCGGACCCTCCACGGCCACATCAGGACATCCGAGCGGCGCGACGGTGCCCTCCCACCGCCACCACCATGTCCGAGCCGCGCAACCCGGCCGTCAGCGGTCGACCGGATGGTCATGGTGCGCCTGGTCCAGGCGCAGAGCGACGGTCGGCGAATCGGCGTCGGTCGGCTGTTCCTCGTCGCTCGGCTCGGAGGAACCGGAGTCGGTGCGCGGCATGACGATCCGCACCTCGGTACCGCGCCCGACGGTCGAGTCGATCTCGGCGGTACCGCCGCGCCGCTCGACGCGCGCGCAGATCGACTTGGCGATCCCGCGCCGGTCGGCGGGCACCGACGACACGTCGAAACCGGCGCCGCGGTCGCGCACGAAGATGCTCACCTGGTGCGGTTCGGTTTCGGCGAACAGGTCGATCTCGGGCACGTCGGCGTGCTTGGCCGCGTTGACCAGTGCCTCGCGGGTAGCGCCGAGCAGGGCCGTGAAGTGCTCCTTGGGCAGCCCGGCGCCGGTGTCGCCGGGGTCCATCGCGACATCGCCGACGGTGACGGGGGTGACCTTCACACCGTGCTGGTCCTCCACCTCGCCTGCGATGGTGCGCAGGGCGGCGGACAGGCTCGAATGCGCGGGCGCGGCATCGTCGAAGAGCCATTTGCGCAGTTCGCGTTCCTGGCTGCGGGCCAGGCGCAACACTTCCTGGGGATCTTCGGCTTGCCGCTGGATCAGCGCGAGGGTTTGCAGCACCGAGTCGTGCAGGTGGGAGGCGATCTCCTCGCGCTCCTCGTTGCGGATGCGGGCGCCGCGTTCGGCGTTGAGGGCGCGGACCATGCGCAGCCACAGCGGCACCGTGAGCAGCCCCGCGCCGACCAGGGTGACCGCCACCGCGATCAAGGCCGAACCGAGCGAGCTCAGGTCGATACGGGCCAGCACGACGACACCGAGGCCGAACACGATCAGCGTCGCCCCGGCCACGATGCGCGACCAGGTGACCACCGACGGTCGCGCGGGCAACCCGAACAGCGCCCGCGGTCCCGGCGCGGCCACATCGTATTCACGCCACACCAGGGCGGCGCCGACCGCGACGACGACGACCGGCACGATCACCTTCGCCGCCGTGCCCTGGAACAACCAGCCGACGGTGACCGCGAGCACCATCCCGAGCAGCGCGAGCCCGATCGCCTGCCTGCGCTCGTCGCCGGTGGGTGCGGTCGCGTCGCCACCGGCCGGGGTGAAGATCCACAGCAGGCCGTAGGCCACCAGGCCCGCGCCGACCAGCGCGGACAGCAGCACGAACGCCAGCCGCACCTTGAACACGTCGACGCCCAGGTGATCGGCCAGGCCGCCCGCGACGCCACCGATCACCCGGCCACCGGTCCGCCGGACCAGCCGGGGAGTCGTCGGCGACGCCGGGTCGCCGGGTTCGGACGCGGGAACCGGAAGCACACCGGGGAGATACCCGCGGGGCACGCCGTAACCCTGCGGCGGGACCGGCGAGTAGCCGACGGCCGGACGGTACGGCGGCGGCGTGGGCAGGTACTGCACGCCAGGACGGTACTGCTGGGCGACACCGTACTGCTGAGCCGCTCGGCGATACTGCCGGACAGCCTCGCGATACCGCCTGCCACTCGGCCGAGGCGCCACGGGCCCCGGCATGCGCGCGGAGCCGTTGATCCCGGGGGCGAAGCCGGGCCCGGGTAGCCCCTGGGCGGCGGTGCGGGTGGGAACAGACGGATCCATACTTCGATACTGGCACGCGCGAGCGGCAGCCGACATCAGGAAAGACCCTGATCTGTGCCCGATGTCCCCGATTCCGTGCCGACCTGCGGCGCACCCTGTCCGGTCCGGACAAAAATCAGCGATGACCTGCGGCTATCCGCAAACCGGTGCGGCCGGGCGGAACCGGCGGCGGATGCCGGACCGGAAAACCGAAAGTGCCGCCCTCAGCAGGGCTTTCAGCGATCGCACCGGTATTTCGAAAGCCCGGGCACAGATGATCTTCCTACGTTGATGGCAGGCCGGAACCACGGCCGCCGCTCCAGGGGAGGAACACGTGAACATCATCACCACCGTGCTGGGTGCCGCGACCATCGGACTGAGCACTCTCGGGATGACACCGATCGCCTCGGCCACGCCGATGGCACCGCACGAATCGACCTACCACGGTCCCGAGGGCTTCCAGCTCACCATCGGCCATACCGACCAGTCCTACCGGCTGGTTCCCCCGCTCAACGCCATGCCGACCAACCGCGAGGTGTTCCTGAACAACACCGCCTACGTCACCGCACCGCCCGGCGCGACCGGTGACCTCAGCTCCGGTTACCTCGTGGCCTGTGCCGTCGACCTGGAATTGTCGGTCGGCCTCGACGGCGGGATCTCGGTGGATGCGGGGGCGAGCGTCGGATTCGGCTCGTCGGGTCCCGACGGCTCGGTCGATATCGGTCCGTCGATCTCGGCGGGTCTTGACCTGAGTTTGTCGCTCGCCCCCGGCGAGATCAAGAAGATCGACATGGGATCGATGCCGTTGAGCTCGGGCACCACCTACCTGGTGAACCGCGACTTCCACCTGATGGTCGGCAACTGCGGCGGTCCGCTCAATGTCTACTCCTGGGCGACGGTCACCGCCGGAACCGGTCAGGTCGAGGCCACGAACTCCGTCTTCGGCGACACCATGTTCCTGTAGCCGAACCGGGAACCCGGCGCCCACGCCGGGTTCCCGAGCCGGGCGAATATCATTGCGGTGGTCATCTTTTCATCGAACGGGGGGGTTCTTGACTGTCGTCGACAGCGAGATCTCGTCGCCACGTGCGCTTTTCGCCCAGCGATTCGGCGAGCTCTACGCCGCGGCGGGCAACCCGACCCTGCGCCGGGTCGCCGCGGCCACCGAGCGGCGCATGCGCGGCGCCCAGTCGGGCACGCCGTCGGCGCAGCGGATCAGCGACTGGAAAGCCGGCCGCAATGTTCCCGCCCGCTTCGAATCCCTGCTGCCCGTGGTCCTCACGCTCGTCGAGATGACCGAGAAGGCCCAGCGCGACCTGCCGAGAACACTGGCCGACCCGCACGAATGGCGACGGCTGTGGCAGGAATCGGTCACCTGGACGGCGACGGCGGGCGACGACCACACCTGCCCGTACCCCGGCCTGCGCGCCTACCGACCCGAGGAGGACACCTTGTTCTTCGGACGCGAGCAGGCCACCGCCGATTTCGCCGCGCTGGTCCGCGACACCACGGGCATCGTCGTGCTGATCGGCGCGTCGGGGGCGGGCAAATCCTCGCTGCTCGCCGCGGGTCTGCGCCCGGCCATCGACCTGACCGCAGCCACCATCACACCGGGCGCGACACCGGCCACCGCACTCGACGCCGTCGGCGACGATCCGGCGGTGCTGATCGTCGACCAGTTCGAAGAGCTGTTCACACTGTGTCAGGACGAGGCCGAACGTTCGGCGTTCCTGACCTCGCTCACCGAACTCACCACCCGCGACACCGATCCGCGCACAGTGGTCCTGGCCCTGCGCGCCGACTTCTACGAACCGTGTCTGCACTACCCCGTGCTACGGAACAGCTTGCAGCACAACAGCTATCTGCTCGGTGCCATGTCGATGGACGAAGTATCTCGCGCGATCACCGGTCCTGCCGCTGCCGCCGGACTCACCCTCGAACCTGGGCTCGCCGAGCTGGTTCTCGCCGAATTGCGCGGGCTCGGTGAGCATCTCGACGGTTACGACCCCGGCACGCTGCCGCTGCTGTCGCACGTGATGGCCGCGACCTGGCAGCAGCGGGAGGGGCGCAAACTCACCGTGGCCGGGTACCGCAAGGCCGGCGGTGTCGCGGGGTCGGTCGCGGAGACCGCCGAACTCGCCTGGAGCGAGCTCACTCCCCCACAGCAGAGCGCCGCACAGGAACTCCTCGGCGCGCTGGTGACCGTCGGGCAGGACACCCGCGACACCCGCCGCACCGTCGACCGCGTCGAATTACTCGGTCGCAGTGGGAATTCCGAGGCGGCGGCGCAAGCGCTCGACGTGCTCGCCGCCAGCCGAATCGTCACCGTCGACGCCAGCTCCGTGCAGCTCACCCACGAGATCGTGCTCACGGCCTGGCCACGATTGCGCGGCTGGATCGATGCCGACCGAGTCGGGCACGCGGTCCGCCAACGGCTCGAGCGCGACGCGATCGAATGGACAGTCGCCGGGCAGGATCCGGCGCTGCTGTATCGGGGTACCCGGCTCGACCGGGTGGGCGAACACGTCGGCCGCGCGCCCGACAACCCGCAGGTGCGAGCCTTTCTACAGGCCTCACGGCGCGCGGCGCGCAACGGCAACCGACGGCGGATCGTGGCGATCATGGTGGTGTTCGCTCTGCTCGCCACCGGTGTGATCGCCTTCGACCGCACCCGGCTCGCCGACCAACGGGCACTCGACCGCGACTATGCCGAGTTGGTGGCCGCCGCCCAGCGCACCGGAACCATCGACCCGTCTCTCTCGTCCCAATTCCTGCTGGCCGCGTACCGGCTCCGGCCCGACGACATGACCCGCAATCTGCTGCTGAACAGCCAGGACTCGCCGCTCGCTGTCGCGGTGCCCGCGCATACCGAGTTGGTCGATACGCTCGCCTTCCGTCCGGCCGACGCATTGCTGGTCTCGATCGACTACCGCGGCGAGGCGGCCTTCTGGAACCTGAACGATCCCGCGCGACCTCGGCGCCTGCCCACCGCGCTCGGCACTGGTTTCGATGAGCTCGTCTTCGTTCCGGGCAGCACGGACGCGGTCACCCTCGGCGGCTCCGGTACCCAGCTGTGGGATATCGCCGACCCCGGAGCCCCCCGACTTGTCTACACGCTCGACCCCGCCCGCGCCCAGCAGATCGCTGTCGACCCGACCGGAACCAGACTCGCGCAGATCGCCGCCTCGACGTTGAGCCTGTGGGACGTGCGCGATCGGTCACACCCCGTGCGCACCGCGACCAGAGCGCTGTCCGGAGACAACCACACCATCGAATTCGGGGCCGGTGGAACAACATTCGCGCTCGGCACCCAAACCATGGGCATCTCCGTCCCGGACACCGTGCAGATGTGGGATACCGCGACCGCCCAGCCCCTCGGTGAACCGATATCCACCCAGGCTGGGGAGTATCTGACGGCCGTCGCACTCAGCCCGGACGGAACCCGGCTGGCCGTCGGCACACACAGAGTGGGCGGCACAGACAGTGCGACGTCGAGCCAGTTGCGGCTCTTCGATACCACCGAGCCGGCCCGTCCGCGCGCCTTCGGTGCGTCCACCAGGGTGGCGAACGACGACCTGACTTCCCTCGCCTTCCATCCCGGCGGAAACCTTCTCGCCACGGGCTCCGAGGAAGCCGCGCGGCTGTGGAATATCGCCGATCCGTCCCAACCCACCCAAACCGGGCGCCCGCTCGCCGTGAGCCCGACCGCCTGCCCCCGAGTGTGGTACTCACCGTGCGGCGGAGGCCCAAGCACCATGCTTTTCCTCCCCGGCGAACCGATACTGATCGGGGCCGGTGACGACGGTCTGCTGCGCGTCTGGACATTGCCCCGCTCGACCATCGATATCCCGGCGAGGGCACCGGAGCCGACATCCCCTGTCTTCGACCGCTCCGGCAACCGCATGGCCCTACTCACCCGGGGCGGCGCGATTACCGTCTGGGATACCACCGACATCCGCCAGCCGGTCAGAACGGCGACAATTCCCGCGATACCGGGGCTGACCGAACCCGCGCTGAGCCCAGACGGTCGGACCCTGACAGCGCACGACCGGCAGGGCAGGCGGCGCGTCGTGTTCGATCTCGAAGACCCACGTCACCCGCGCATGCTGCCCGCGTGGCCGCTCGGCGAAGGTGAATTCTCGGTGGTCGAGGGAACCCGGATGCTGGTCACCGATCGCACCACAGGCCAGGTGTGGGACGTCACCGATCGCACCGCGCCCACACCCCTCGGACCACCGATCACCGCAGGGGAACGAGAACTCGCCGACGGCAGTTTCAGCACCGACGGCAGCCAACTGACGGTGCGGCTACTCCAAGGAGATGGACGCCAGGAGAAATTCCGCGTCTTCCGCCAGATCTGGAATCTGGACGATCCGGCACACCCACAGCTCGCCATCGACACCGAGGTGGACCTGAACGAGTCCTTCTGGCCGTCCGAATTCGTCCCCGGTCACCGAGTCCTCACCATTACCCGAGATGACCAGTTCGGCCTGTGGGATACCGATCACCTGGAATCGTTCACCCCGCTCGTCGTCGCGGCACGCACCGAGATCGCCCCGATCACGTGGATCTCCGGTACCGCGGGCGGCACCGGACTGGCCGTGTCGAGCAGAACCGGCACCACCAACCTGTGGGACATCGCCGACCCACGCATGCCACGCCACCGCACCGGCCCGATCGGCCCTGCCGACGGCCGCCGACGAGCGGTCGTCCTGCACCCACGCGGCGAACAGCTCGTACTCCTCACCGACGACGGACAGCTCGGCGTCTGGGACCTCGACCCCGAAGCCGTCGCCACCCGCATCTGCGCGAGCACAGGCATGCTCACCGAGGCGGTCTGGCGCACGCACGTCGCCAACGGCCCCTACCGCGCACCCTGCTCCTGAACCCCGGGCAATTTTCAGGGTTCCCCCCGATGCGGTCGAGGGGTCGCGCAGCACACCATGGAACCCATGAGCAGAACGAGCTTCGGCGATCAGGTTCAGCAGATGTGGCACACGCGGCCCGTCCGGCTGCCCCGGCAGGGGCCGATCGCCGGTGTGGCCGCCGGGTTCGGGTTGCGCTACGGCGTGGATCCGGTGCTGTTGCGGGTGGCGTTCGTGGTGTCGACCATTTTCGGCGGGGCGGGGATCATCCTGTATCTGCTGGCGTGGCTGGTGCTCGGCTCCGCGGGCAACGAAGCGTCGGCGGCCGAGTCGCTCAGCGGGCGTGGGTCGCATTCGCAGACGAAGACGATCGTGTTGATCGTGGCGCTGGCCATCGCGGTGTCGACCATGGGCCCGATGGGGTTGGGGCTCGGCGGTGGCGGCGTGATCAGCATGGGTCTGATGCTGGCCGGGTGGTGGATGCTCTATCTGCGTCATCCCGAGCTGCCCGCCGGTTTCGACAGCCGTCCCGCCCCGCTCGGCACCACCGGTTACCCGGGCGCGGGCTACCCGAACGCGATGTACCCGTACACCGCCGAGGGGATGTACACGCCGTACACCAAACTCCCCGACGCCTACGTCCCCGATCCGGCGACGACCGTGCTCCCCCGCACGGAAAACCGCGCGGCGACAGCGGAACCCATGCCGTTGCTGCGGGTCGACGAGGCCGAGACGGTAGTACTGCACAAGCACAGCGACGCCGTGCCACCACAGTCGTCGACCACCGTCGGCGAAACCGTGACCACCCCGGAAGATGCCGAATCTACCGGCAGCACTGCACCTTCCGAGCACGCCGATGCTCGCCCTTCCGCGCCCATCGACGCAGAACTCGCGGACGCACCGAAACCTGACGAATTCGGGACGACGCCGACAACAGACGCCGGCATCCAGGAGGCCTCGGGAACGGTCGTGGACAACCGAGAGGCATCGGCAGCAGACGCCCACCTCCGACCGGCGCCGACGGCGGAGACAACACCGACCGCAGGGCACGAGTCCGGCGACGACCGATCAATCATCGATCTCGCGAAACCCGAGCCGGCCGCACACGCTGAACCGACCGGCCTGTCGACGATCGGCGACACCGCGATCCTGCCCAAAACCCCGGGCAGCCCCCACCTACGCGCCCAGGTGCCCCCCGGCTGGGATCCCCTGGCCGTGGCCCCGCTGGCCTGGGAGCTCCCCGAAGCCGTCCCCACCTTCGCCCCGGTCGCCCCGCAACCACCGAAACGCCCGCGCTCCCGGCTGACGCCGATCACCATCGGCCTGGCCATCCTCGCCGCCGCGGCAGCGGGTGCGGCCGCCGCGTCGGGCGTCGAATGGATGACCCCCGCCCGCATCGCCGCCTTCGCCCTGGCCGTCGTCGGCCTCGGCCTCGTCGCCGGCGCATTCCTGCGGCGCGGTTACGGACTGCTCGTGCTCACCGCACCGCTGGCCGGCTTCGTCCTGCTCGCCTCACTGATCGGGCCGATCGACTTCGAGAACAGCGGCAATGTGGGTGACCGCGTGTGGGCGCCGACCTCCGTGCAGGAACTGCAGCCCCGCTACGCCCTCGACATCGGTTCGGGCACATTGGATCTGCGCGGCCTCACCCTCACCGAATCACGAAGCGTCGAGGTCGCGGTGAACATCGGCGATACGAAGATCAAGCTGCCAGAAGGGATGACGGTGAACACCACCTGCGACATCCGCGTCGCCGACAACCCGTGCGACGAGGGCCTGAGCGGACCGAACACCCCCGGCGCACCGGTCCTCGACCTGCACATCACGATGCACCTCGGCGACGTGGAGGTGACCCGTGGCTGACTCGACGAAAACCGAACGCCGCCCGGCATTTTCCCTACTCATCACCGGTCTGCTCGCCCTTGCGGTGAGCGTGTGGGCCCTGCTCGGCGCACCGACCCCCGACAGCGGCGGCATCGTACCGATGGGCTGGGGCGTGGTGATCGTGGCCAGCGTCGTCGGCCTGCTGCTCGTCCTCTCCCCCCGCCGCAAACGACACTGACGAGAACAACGACATCGAAACGAGAAATGGCCCGTCATCAGACGGGCCATTTCTATTGCAGGGGCAACCCCTGACTCACTCCCACTCGATGGTGCCCGGCGGCTTGCTCGTCACGTCGAGCACTACGCGGTTCACCTCGGCCACCTCGTTGGTGATGCGGGTGGAGATGCGTTCGAGCACGTCGTAGGGCAGGCGCGTCCAGTCCGCGGTCATCGCGTCCTCGCTCGACACCGGGCGCAGCACGATCGGATGACCGTAGGTGCGGCCGTCACCCTGCACACCCACCGAGCGGACATCCGCGAGCAGCACCACCGGGCACTGCCAGATCTGCTTGTCCAGGCCGGCGGCGGTGAGTTCCTCGCGGGCGATGGCGTCGGCCTGACGCAGCAGGTCGAGCCGGTCGGCGGTCACCTCGCCGACGATGCGGATGGCGAGGCCGGGGCCCGGGAACGGCTGGCGCGCGACGATTTCCTCGGGCAGGCCGAGTTCGCGACCCACCGCACGGACCTCGTCCTTGAACAGCAACCGCAGCGGCTCGACCAGCTCGAACTCGAGATCGTCGGGCAAGCCGCCGACATTGTGGTGGCTCTTGATGTTGGCGGTGCCGGTGCCACCACCGGATTCGACCACATCCGGGTACAGCGTGCCCTGCACCAGGAACTCGACCTTCGGTGCCGTCCCGTCGCCACCCTGTTCGGCGACGATGCCCGCCACCGCGTCCTCGAAGGACCGGATGAACTCGCGGCCGATGATCTTGCGCTTCTCCTCCGGGTCGGAGACGCCCTTCAGCTCACCGAGGAACTTGTCGACCGCGTCGACCGTGACCAGCTTGGCCCCGGTCGCGGCGACGAAATCGTGTTGCACCTGCTCACGCTCGCCCGCGCGCAGCAGACCGTGGTCGACGAACACACAGGTGAGCCGGTCACCGATGGCACGCTGCACCAGCGCGGCGGCGACGGCGGAGTCGACACCGCCGGACAGCCCACAGATGGCGTGGCCGTCACCGATCTGGGCGCGCACGTCCTCGATCAGGGCCTCGGCGATATTGGCCGGGGTCCACGCCGCGGGAATGCCCGCCAGCTCGTGCAGGAAGCGGCTCAGCACCTGCTGGCCGTGCGGGGAATGCAGCACCTCGGGGTGGTACTGCACGCCGGCCAGCCGACGCGCGCGATCCTCGAACGCGGCGACCGGCGCACCCGCGGTGGTGCCGGTGACCTCGAACCCCTCGGGGGCGTCGGTGACCGCGTCGCCGTGGCTCATCCACACCGGCTGGATGGTCGGCAGACCACCGTGCAGCACACCACCGTCGATATTGAGTTCGGTGCGGCCGTATTCGCGGGTGCCGGTGTGCGAGACGGTGCCGCCGAGGGCCTGGGCCATCGCCTGGAAGCCGTAGCAGATGCCGAACACGGGCACGTCGAGGTCGAACAGCCGCGCGTCGAGCTGCGGGGCGCCCTCGGCGTACACGCTGGACGGGCCACCGGACAGGATCACCGCGAGCGGCTGCTTCTCGGCGATCTCCTCGACCGTCATGGTGTGCGGAATGACCTCGGAGAACACCCTGGCCTCACGCACCCGGCGGGCGATCAGCTGTGCGTACTGTGCGCCGAAGTCGACGACGAGGACCGGTCTCTGAGTTTCTGCCACCTGCCCAGTTTAGTGAGGGTGACAGACGGCCGAGCACGGGGCATCGATGCGACGCCACGCCACGCTGTGACAGACCACGACGCACCGTCAATCCTTGCGCGGGGCGGGGCGGGGCTGGCTATCCTCGTGCTCGTGCCATTCGCCCGCGCGATCGATGCCGACATCTACTACGAGGACAGCGGTGGCACGGGTCCGGTGGTGTTGCTCGCCCACGAATTCTTCATGGACCGCACGATGTTCGAGGCGCAGCAGACGGCACTCGCCCCCGAATTCCGGGTCGTCGCGTGGGACGCGCGCGGCCACGGCCGCACCAGGGACCAGCGGCTACCGTTCACCTACTGGACCGCCGCCCGCGACGCGCTGACCGTGCTCGACGCGCTCGGCGTCGAACGCGCGATCGTCGGCGGCACCGCCCAGGGCGGGTTCACCGCGCTACGCACCGCGCTCGTCGCCCCCGAACGGGTGGCCGCGCTCATCCTCATCAGCACCGAAGCCCACGGGCCGACCCGTGAACAGTCCACCGCCACACAGCGTTTCCTCGACGAATGGCACGACCGGGGTTCCCGCGAGGAAGCCGCGACCCAGCTCGCCGACTGGCTCATCGGCGACGACAACCACTACCGCGAGATCTGGACCCGCCGCTGGGTCGGCGACGCGCACAACGGTCTCGACGCCGCGGTCGGCTGCCTGCTCGGGCGCGACTCGGTGCTCGAACGGCTGTCCGAGATCACTTGCCCGGCGCTGGTCATCCACGCCACCCACAGCGGTATCGCCGGGAAAAGGGCCCGCATGCTCGCCGACGGTCTCACCGCCTCCACCTACGTGGAGATCGACGGCGCCCGCCTCGGTGTCACGATGACCCACGCGGAACCGGTCAATGCCGCCATCGGCCGGTTCCTGCGCGAACGGGTGTCACTGGCCCACGTCCGTTAGCGGACGCTGAGCCCGACCTTCTGGAATTCCTTGAGGTCGGAGTAACCGGCCTTGGCCATCGAGCGACGCAGGCCACCGACCAGGTTCAGCGAACCGAACGGGTCGTCGGAGGGGCCGTAGAGGACGCGCTCGAGGCTGGGGCGGTCGGTGGCGCCGTCGGGGCCGTCGAGCCACGACTCGTCGACCGGCAGGAACGAACCGCGCGGCACCGAGGGGTGCGCGGTGGCCGAGGGCCAGTACCAGCCGTGACCCGGCGCCTCGGCCGACACCGACAGCGGCACACCGAGCATCACGGCGTCGGCGCCGCAGGCGATGGCCTTGGCGAGCTGGCCGGAGGTGGCCACGTCACCGTCGGCGATCACGTGCACGTAGCGGCCGCCGGTCTCGTCGAGGTAGTCGCGGCGCGCGGCGGCGGCGTCGGCGATGGCCGTGGCCATCGGCACACCGATACCGAGCACCTCGCCGGTGGTGGTCGCACCCGGGAAGGAGCCGTATCCGACGATGACGCCCGCCGCACCCGTGCGCATCAGGTGCAGGGCGGTGCGGTGATCGCTCACGCCACCGGCCACGACCGGCACGTCGAGTTCGGCGATGAAGGTCTTGAGGTTGAGCGGTTCGCCGTCACCGACGTGCTCGGCGGAGATGATGGTGCCCTGCACCACCAGCAGCTCCACACCGGCCTGCACCAGTGCGGGGGTGAGCGCGCGGGCGTTCTGCGGGCTCACCCGCACGGCGGTGGTCACCCCGGCGGCGCGCACCTGGGCCACGGCGGCGGCGAGCAGGTCGGGCTGCATCGGGGCGGCGTGCAGTTCCTGGAGTAAGGAGATCGCGCGTTCGTAACCCCCCTTGTCGACCAGATCGATCAGCTGATCGATCTTGGCCTGCACATCGGCGTGCCGCGCCCACAGACCCTCACCGTTGATCACACCGAGGCCACCACGACGCCCGAGTTCGATCGCGAACTCCGGCGAGACCAGCGCGTCGGTGGGGTGCGCGAGCACGGGGATCTCGAAGCGGTAGGCGTCGAGCTGCCAGGCCAGCGAGACCTGCTTCGACGACCGCGTCCGCCGCGAGGGCACGATGTCCACGTCGTCCAGCTCGTAGGTCCGCCGAGCGACCCGACCCATCCCGATCTCGACCATGTCACGCACAGTTGCTCCCTGTGTCCGGGCGCGCGTGTGCGCGCGTTTTCACAAACCTGACGGCTTGCATGGCTGTGCGCCGGGAGCGTACCCCCCGGCGCACAAACGCATCTATTGTACTCAGCCGCGGCCGGTGTAGTTCGGGGCCTCGACGGTCATGGTGATGTCGTGCGGGTGGCTTTCCTTGAGGCCCGCGGCGGTGATCTGCACGAACTGGGCGCCCTGCAGGTGCTCGATGTTCTGCGAACCGGTGTAGCCCATCGCGGCGCGCAGGCCGCCGACGAGCTGGTGGATCACCTGATTCACCGGGCCACGGAACGGAACGCGGCCCTCGATGCCCTCGGGGACCAGCTTGTCCTCGGCGAGCACGTCGTCCTGGAAGTAGCGGTCCTTGGAGTAGGACTTGGCCTGGCCGCGGCCCTGCATCGCGCCGAGCGAACCCATGCCGCGGTAGCTCTTGAACTGCTTGCCGTTCACCAGGATCAGATCGCCGGGCGACTCGGCGGTGCCCGCGAGCAGCGAACCGAGCATCACCGTCGACGCACCGGCGGCGATGGCCTTGGCCACATCGCCGGAGTACTGCACGCCACCGTCGGCGATCACCGGCACACCGGCGGGCTTGCACGCGGCGACGGCCTCGAGGATCGCGGTGATCTGCGGCGCACCGACACCGGCAACCACGCGAGTGGTGCAGATGGAGCCGGGACCGACACCCACCTTGACAGCGTCGACGCCCGCCTCGACGAGCGCGGCGGCACCGGCCCGGGTGGCGACGTTGCCGCCGACGACCTGGATGCGGTCGCCCACTTCGGCCTTCACCTTGGCGACCATCTGCAGCACCTGCGACTGGTGCCCGTGCGCGGTGTCGACGATCAGCACGTCGACACCCGCGTCGGCCAGGGTCATCGCGCGCGACCAGGAGTCCTCACCCACACCGATCGCCGCACCGACGAGCAGGCGGCCGTCGCGGTCCTTGGTGGCGTTGGGGTACTGATCGGTCTTGACGAAGTCCTTGACCGTGATGAGCCCGCGCAGGCGGCCGTTGCCGTCGACGATGGGCAGCTTCTCGATCTTGTGGCGGCGCAGCAGACCGAGCGCGGCCTCGGCGGTGACACCCTCCTGGGCGGTGATCAGCGGCGCCTTGGTCATCACCTCGTCGACGCGGCGGTCCTGATCGACCTCGAAGCGCATGTCGCGGTTGGTGATGATGCCGACGAGCGAACCGGTCTCGTCCACCACGGGCAGGCCCGAGATGCGGAACCGGGCGCACATGGCGTCCACATCGGCGAGAGTGTCGTTGGGACGACAGGTGACCGGGTCGGTCACCATGCCCGCCTCGGACCGCTTCACGGTCTCCACCTGGGCGGCCTGATCGGCGGCCGACAGGTTGCGGTGCAGCACACCCATGCCGCCCGCACGCGCCATGGCGATCGCCATGCGCGCCTCGGTGACGGTGTCCATGGCCGAACTCACCAGCGGGGTGCGCAGCGTGATGTCACGCGTGAGCCTGCTGGAGGTCTCGACGGAGCTGGGGATGAGATCCGAGGCGGCAGGCAGCAACAGCACGTCGTCGAACGTGAGGCCGAGCATGGCGATCTTGTTCGGATCGTCGCCACCCGTAGGAGGGCGCACCGCGATTCGTTCGCCCGACACGGGATTACTCATTCGGATCGACCCCTCCTGGTCGTCGGAGTACCGACGCAGGAGATGACGCGCGTCGGTGCTGAGCGGAAAGCTTGATGGTCGGTGAGAACAAGCTCGCCGACGCCTGCATTCCATGGTATCGGTCGGCCGTGACACGCTGTGCAGTGAGCCCTCGCGCAAAACTTGCCAGGTGCATCGCTGGCGCAGACCGGCCACCACTGCGTACCGTGGGGTTGTGCGTGACCATCTACCACCTGGCCTGCCGCCGGATCCCTTCGCCGGAGACCCCTCCGACCCGTCTGCCGCGCTCGATGCCATCGAGCCCGGTGAGCCGCTGGATCCACATGAGCGCCTCGCGGTCGAGGAAGATCTCGCCGACCTCGCCGTCTACGAAGCCCTGCTCGCCCATCGTGGCATCCGCGGGCTCGTCGTCAGCTGCGAGGACTGTCGGCAAGATCACTACCACGACTGGGACATGCTGCGGGCGAACCTGCTGCAGCTACTCGTCGACGGCACTGTCCGGCCGCACGAGCCCGCCTACGACCCGACGCCCGAGGCGTACGTCACCTGGGACTACTGCCGCGGCTACGCGGACGCCTCGATGAACGAGGCCTTCCACGGCGACGGGTTCGACGGGTTCGACAACTGAGCGCTCACTGATCGGCGGACCGAGCACGTGCGGTCCCGCGTGAGTCGCGCACGCGCCGGACGGCTACCGATACAGACAACAACGAAAGAGGCCCCGAACCACTGTGGTTCGAGGCCTCTTTCGTTGTTGGTCAGGGAGTGCCGGGAAGCGACGGGATCGAGATCGTCGGAACGGCCGTCGGCACAGGCTGCGTAGGCGGAACCGCCGTCGGAGCGGTCGGCGGCGGTTCTGCGATGGTTGTCGGGGGTTGGGTCGGTTCGACGGTGACCGGCGGCGGAGTCGGCGGCACCGTGGTCACCGGCGGTGGCGACTGGTCGGTCGGTTTGGGGTCCACCGTCTCCGGAGCAGGCGTCAGCATGATCTCCGGCGGCACGGTCGGATCGGTCGTACCCGAGTTACCCGGGTCGATCGGCGCCGCGGGGTCGGTGGTCCCCGGCTTGGCCGGCGACGGAGAAGGTGCGGACGGCGACGAGGACGGCGCGGTGGTACCCGGCAGCGGCGCGGGCGGCAGCAGCGACCCGAGTTCGGGTGCCTGCTTCACCAGCTGATCACGCAGCAAGTTCCAGCGAGCCAGCAGGTCCTCGCGCTTCTTCGGGTCGCTGACCTGATCTGCGGTCGCCGAGGCCTGCTCCAGCTTGGCGCGAGCCTGTTCCGGATTGCCCGCGGCGATCATGTTCTGCGCGGCGGCCAGGTCGTCGTCGGCGCGAGCCACGACGGTGGTCTGTGCCTGTTCGCTGAACACGACTTCCTTGACCCGCCACAGCGGATCACCGGGTGCCGCACTGTAGGAGAACGCCGTGATACCGCCGAACACCACGGCCAGTGCCGCGGCGGACCCCAGCAGGGGCCGGACCAGACGCAGACGTCCGCGCGAGGAAGCTCCGGTTCGAACCTGCCTGGCACCGATCTCCTGATCGACCGCCGCGAAGACGGTGTCGAGATCGGGGCCCGCCGGCATCGGCTCGGCCAACAGATCGGCCCGCCAATCCGCGAGCAGTGACGCCAGCTGGAACTCCTCGGTGCTGTCGGTATGCACCGGTCCGTCGCTCGCGATCGCGTCGATCAGCGCATCGTCGCTGCGCACCGCCGCAATGTCGACCGGACCGGAATCGCCGGCATCCTCGGCGGCGTAGGGACCGCTGTCGTGCGACCCACGCCAAACCTTCCGGTCGCCTCGACCGCGCTCGCCATCCCTAGCCATACATTTCACCTGCCCTCGCCACTTGTGACTTCAGTTTTGCGAGTGCCCTGTGCTGGGCCACCCGTATCGCCCCCGCCGTGCTGCCCACGGCGACTGCGGTTTCCTCTGCTGACAGACCCATCACCAGTCGCAAGATCAGGATTTCCCGATGTTTCTCGGGGAGCGTGGCGAGCAGAGTGTTCATCTGCCTGCTGGTCTCCGAGTCGAGAGCTCGCTGTTCCGGTCCGTGGTCGGTGGATATGACATCTGGTACTTCGGCCATCGCCTCCGCCTTGTTACGGGCGGCATTGCGGTGGGCGTCGGCGACCTTGTGCGAGGCGATCCCGTACACGAAGGCCATGAAGGGCCGACCCTGATCCTGATAGCGGGGCAGGGCGGTCATCACAGCCAAACAGACCTCTTGCGCAACATCGTCCGCGGAGAGCTGCCCGCGCTCCGCGGCACCGATCCGCGCCCTGCAGTAGCGAACCACCAAGGGACGGACCAGTTCCAGTACCTGAGCTAAAGCGGTCCTGTCGCCCTGCGCAGCCGCAGCGACGGCGAGGTCCAACTCTTCGCCCATATGCGTCATCGTCAGAGATTTTCCTGGCGTTACGAGTGGCGCGGTCACATGTGACCGAGCTTCCACCGATGTGGCGGAACGGAACTAACAATAGCGACCCGATGATCACCCGCCAGCGGCCCCGGGTTGTTCTGAGGGTGCTCTCAGGAAGATCGCCGGGCGGCCTCATCGGGGGGACGAGCGGAAGTCTCCCCCGAGGGAACGGATACGTGCGGCGTGATCTGCGGCTTCGTGCGCGGCGGCCGCCGCGGCGGCTGGCTCCGCGGCCACTCCGGCGCGCAGCATCGCGCACGCCCAGCGCAGGGGCAGCAGGGCGTTGTCACGGCACTCAGAGTCGATTTTCTCGGCCAGTCGCGCGGCCGCCGCGAGCTCTCCCGCGGCGGCGGTGGCGGCCGCGACGAGCAGTGCCGATTTCACCCGGTGCCGCACCGAGGGAAGGTCCTCGGCCAGCGCGGCGGCACGAGTGGCGTCCTCCAGCGCGAATTCGCCGCGGGCCAGCGCGGTTTCGGCGCGGACCCAGTGCCAGCGCACCCGCGCCCGGGCAGGCGCCTCGTCGAGCAGCGGTTCCACCCGGCCGAGCAGCCGGGTGGCGAGGGCGAGGCGGCCGGTGCCGAGCGCGTCGGCGGCCAGACCGGTGTACGCGTCGGCCAGGGCCTCGGCGCGGGTGGCTCCGGTCGCGGCGCAGGCGAGGCGGGCCGCGCGCCCGTCGTTGGCGGCGGCGGCACCGTGCCAGCCGAGCTGACGCAGCAGCGAGCCCGTGGTGCTCTCGACCAACGAGGCCAAGCCGGGATCGAGGCGGGTGCGGGCGAGTACCCGCAGGTCGGCGCGGGCGGCGGCGTAGTGGCCCTGACCACCGAGGGCGACCGCCCGATGCCAGCGCGAGCGCGGGTCGGCAGGCTCCGGCAACTGTGCAGCGGCCCGGCCCGGGGTGGGACCGAATGCTGTCGAAGCGAGGATTTCGGAACCGATATCCGCCGATGAGGCCGCAGTATGCACGCGGTGACTCTAGCTCCCGATGGTCCTCGCCGTTTCTCGTGATATGTCACGACCGCGGCCGGGCAGCAACCGTTCAGCTTTTCTTTCCGTGGCCGATGTTGCCATCAGGTAAATCTCCGCTCCCGGATGCCCTCGCCGCAAAGTCTCGAATTCACATGCGTTTCTCGCAATTAACCTGAGGGCCCTCTTTGCGCCATGTCCGAGGTTACGGTCGCGGGAGCCACTGTGACCCGGCACACCGCGCTGAGCGGGGCATCGAGCACTCGAAACGCATCGAAAAGGCTGTCACCAGGGAAAATAGCCGTGTGCTTCCACAGACCAACTCGACCCATCCATAGCCAACCGAACAGTATGGACGGACGGGGAGTGAAATGTAAACAGTTCGCAGGTTAAATTTCAGCGTTGATGATTTGCTGAACCAATGCGCGGAACTATTGACGGAATTTCCCGCCGAGCCCTAACGTAGCTCATCGCCGGGGACGGCGCCGCGCGAAATTGCAGCGACCATCCACTCGGCACCGTCAGGCACCGTCGAGCCGGCCACTCAACCGAGGGGCCGCGTTGACCTGCCGCACCACTCGCTCGACAACGCTGACGAGCTCGCACCACAAGGAGTTCACCATGCCCATGCCCACCCACCTCCCCGGTCCGAACGCCGACGTCTGGGATTGGCAGATGCGTGGCTCGTGCCGCGGCCAGGACTCGGCCGTCTTCTTCCACCCCGACGGCGAACGTGGCCGCGCCCGCACCGCCCGCGAGATGCGCGCCAAGGAGATCTGCCGGGCCTGCCCCGTGCTCATGCAGTGCCGCACCCACGCCCTCAAGGTCAGCGAGCCCTACGGCATCTGGGGTGGCATGTCCGAGACCGAACGCGAGATGCACGCCCGCCGCAACCGGCGGCGCATGGCGGTCTAGAGCCCTTCGCGGAACCCTCCGCAAATCCGTTCCCATCCATCCTGCGTGGGGCGCCGAATTCCTAGCAAACAGCTGGCACCCGATTCGAGGCACCCCGCTCGCAGGGGTGTCATAGCCTCGGGCTACATTCGTGACCGATGACACAGAATGGGTTCCGAAGCGAAGCCTTCCCACCGAGCGTGGATTCTGCGGTTACCGCACGCGCGGCCGAAGGAGTCGAGCTAGCTGCACTGTTGGAACGATGCGGCCTTGCCGACCAGCAAGCCTTTGCCGAACTGTACGACCGGACCTGTGCCCGCGTCTTCGGCCTGATCCTGCGGGTGCTCCACGACCCCGGGTACGCCGAGGAGACGACGCAGGAGGTCTACCTTCAGATCTGGCGCACCGCAACGAGTTTCGACCCCGCCAAGGGGTCGGCGGTGACCTGGCTGATGACGCTGGCCCACCGCCGCGCGGTCGACCGGGTTCGTGCCGAGCAAGCCCACACCCAGCGCGAGGTCGCGTACGGGATCCGGGTACTCGGTCACGAATTCGACGAGGTCACGGAGGAGGTGGAACGCAGACTCGAACAGCAGGCCGTCCGGCGCGGGCTCTCGACATTGACCGAGACCCAGCGCGAGGCGATCTCGCTCGCCTACTACGGCGGGCGGACGTATGCGGAGGTAGCTCAGCACCTCGGCATCGGATTACCGACCGTTAAGTCCCGTATTCGGGACGGATTGACACGACTGAAGAAAAGTTTGGGGGTGACGTGAGATGAACGACGCCCAGATCGATCTCGCGCACACCGTCGCGCTCGGATTGATCGACGACGAAGACCATCACGCGATCCAGACCATCATCGATACCGAAGACCCCACCCTGTGTACCGAGTTTCTGCACGAGATCCGCGCCACCCGCGCGGCTCTCACCGAACTCTCGGAACTCACCGCCACCCCACCACCCCCGTCTCTGCGCGCTCGGCTACTGGCCGCGATCGAGGCCGAAGAACCACCCGTAGCCAGCTAGGCGCACAACGAAAGGCCCCCGGACCGCAACGGTCAGGGGGCCTTCGTCATGTCAGGTCAGTGCGCGTGACCGTGACCGTGCCCGTGGTCGTCGGCCTCTTCGGCCGGCTTCTCCACGATGGCGCTCTCGGTGGTCAGGATCATCCGGGCGACGGACGCGGCGTTCACCACGGCCGAACGGGTGACCTTGACCGGGTCGACGACACCGTCGGTGAGCAGGTCGCCGTAGGTGAGGGTGGCGGCGTTGAAGCCTTCCTTGCCCTCGGCCACCTTGCTGACCACCACGGCGCCGTCGAGGCCCGCGTTGGTGGCGATCCAGAACAGCGGCGCCTCGAGGCCCTTGCGGACCACCTCGACGCCGACGGCCTTGTCGCCGGTCAGCGAGTCACGCAGCTCCACCAGCGCGGCGGCGGCCTGGACCAGCGCCGAACCACCACCGGGGACGATGCCCTCCTCGACCGCGGCCTTGGCGGCGGCGACCGCGTCGTCGACGCGGTACTTGCGCTCCTTGAGCGCGGTCTCGGTGGCCGCGCCGACCTTGATCACCGCGACGCCACCGGCCAGCTTGGCGAGGCGCTCTTCGAGCTTCTCGCGGTCCCAGTCGGAGTCGGTGGCCTCGATCTCGCGGCGCAGCTGCGCGCTGCGGGCCGCGATGTCGGCCTCGGTGCCCGCACCGTCGATGAGGACGGTCTCGTCCTTGGTGACGACGACGCGACGCGCCTGGCCGAGCTGCTCGAGGGTGGCCTCGCGCAGGGTGACGCCGAGATCGGGGTTGATCACGGTGCCACCGGTGACGACGGCGAGGTCGTCGAGGAACGCCTTGCGGCGGTCACCGAAGAACGGCGCCTTCACCGCGACGGCCTTGATGGTCTTGCGGATCGAGTTGACCACCAGGGTCGACAGCGCTTCGCCGTCGACGTCCTCGGCCACGATCAGCACGCCCTTGCCGGACTCGGCGATCTTCTCGAGCACCGGAAGCAGGTCGGGCAGCGAGCTGATCTTGTCGCGGTGCAGCAGGACGTAGGTGTCCTCCAGCACGGCCTGCTGGGTCTCGGGGTCGGTCTGGAAGTAGGGCGAGAGGTAGCCCTTGTCGAACTGCACACCCTCGGTGACGACGAGTTCGGTCTGCGTGGTCGAGGACTCCTCGACGGTGACCACGCCGTCCTTGCCGACGGTGGTGAGCGCCTTGCCGACCATCTCGCCGATCTCCTCGTCACGCGAGGAGACGGTGGCGACCTGGGCGATGGCCTGGGCACCCTCGACCGGGGTGGCCGCGGCGAGCAGCACCTCGGACACCTTCTCGGCGGCGAGCGCGATGCCCTGGCCGAGCGTGATGGGGTTGGCGCCGGCGGCGACGTTCTTCAGGCCGGCGCGCACGAACGCCTGGGCCAGCACGGTGGCGGTGGTGGTGCCGTCGCCCGCGACGTCGTTGGTCTTGGTGGCGACGCTCTTGACGAGCTGGGCGCCGAGGTTCTCGAAGGGGTCCTCGAGGTCGATGTCACGCGCGATGGTGACACCGTCGTTGGTCACGGTGGGGCCACCGAAGGCCTTGGCAAGGACCACGTGGCGGCCACGCGGGCCGAGGGTGACCTTGACGGCGTCGGCCAGCTTGTCCACACCGCGTTCCAGTGCCCGACGAGCCTGCTCGTCGAACCGGATCTGCTTGGGCATCTAAAAGCTCCTGTGTTTAACGCATTCCGCCCCGGGGTCACGAAGACGCCGGGGCGGAACGCTGGTGCGGCGTCGGCCTTACTTGGTGACGACGGCCAGGATGTCGCGCGCCGAGAGGATGAGGTATTCCTCGCCCTGGTACTTGATCTCGGTGCCGCCGTACTTGCTGTAGATGACGACGTCGCCTTCCTTGACATCGACGGGGATGCGGTCACCCTTTTCGGTGATCCGGCCCTCGCCGACGGCGATGACGGTGCCCTCCTGCGGCTTCTCCTTGGCCGTGTCCGGGATGACCAGGCCGGAGGCCGTCGTCGTCTCGGCCTCGTTGGCCTGGACGAGGATCTTGTCCTCGAGCGGCTTGATGTTCACGCTCGCCACGTTGAGCCCTCCACTTTCAGGGGAATTCGGTTGTCCGGAACTGTTGCCCCGGACCGGGTTCGGTTCAGCATGCGACCCTGCGCGCAGGCCCCGTCGTCGCGGGTGCCGGGACTCCGAGCCCAGTAGTCGTCGATGGCACAAGCACAGCTACACAGTGCCGACTAGCACTCTATACGCGAGAGTGCCAGCGCTCAAGGTCGGGTTCTGCCAATGTCGCATTATCGACACGCCCGCGCGTAATGGTGATCTTCACATCGACCGACTGAATCTGTAACGTTCGCATAACAGGCTGTGACAGAGTATGCATATCGTTCCATTCGAGATGGTCGGCCTCCGTTGGAACCATCCGCTCGAAGGGAGGTGAACATGCGAACATCCCTCGGCATTTCCGCCGGGAACGAGGTGGTGTGCTCGGCTCTGGTCGCCACCGCTCCATCCGGCGAACAGAACTTCGACTACCGCGTCGTCTCCGCCGACGCCGCGCACTCCGACCTCGGCGACCTCGTGTCGTCGTCGATCGAACTGATGACCAACCAGTTACCCGTGTCCCAGCAACACGTGGAGCTGGATGGCGAACCGCTCGGACGCTACTCCACCGGCGCGCACCGCCGTGCCGTCGCCACGCGCTCGCGCCCACCGACCAGTGTGGCCGTCGCCTACCGCAACCGCGAGCAGGCCCAGGCCATCCGGGCCGCGTGTTCGCACCACCGCGATCTGCGCCTGGTCCCCGAAGGCACCGCCGCACTCGCCTATCTGCGCAATACCGGTCTGCTCGACCGGTATTCGACCGTGGCCGTGGTCGACCTCGGCGCCACCGGCCTCACCGTCACCGTGGCCGACCAGGCCGACGGTACGGTCCTGCACACCGAACGCACCCCGACCCTCAGCGGCAACGCCATCGACGAGCTGATCTACCACCACCTCGTCGATCTGCACTACGCCCGGCGCGGGACCAGGCCCAACCGCCAGACCCTCACCAATCGCGGCCGCGCCGCCAAGGAACACCTCACCGTCGCGCCCGCCGTCACCATCGACCATGTGGCCGGGCAGCCGCTGAAACTCACGCGCTCCGATTTCGAGGAGCTCATCGGCGGGCTGCTGCGCAATATCGCGGTGTTCTCGGCTTCGGTGTTCACCAGGGCACCGAAGTACCCCGAGGCGGTTGCGGTGATCGGCGGCTGCGCGAACATCCCCAGCGTCATCGACACCCTCGACGCGCGCCTGGACGTCCCGGTGGTCACGGTGCCGGATCCCGAGGCCGTGATCGCCAAGGGCGCGGCCCTGCTCGCCGACGCGGCGGCACCCTCGGGTCTACAGGTGGCAACCCTCGGTGACGCGCCGAGCGGCACCTTCGCCAAGGTGATCGGCACGCTGGCCGGTGCGGTGGTCGTGGTCGGGCTGGTGATCGGTTACGGCGTGCGGACCATCTCGCCGGATGCCCCCGATGTGACGCCCGCAGGCACCAGCAGCACCGTGCGCCAGCCGCCGTTACCCGTGGTGCCTCCGGCACCGACACCGACCTATCGAGAGAGCACCGACCGCACCGGGGTCACCGTGGCCCCGCCGGTCGTCGAGTCGCCCGCTCCCACCCAGGAGCCGACCACCACGACACCGCCGACGTCCACACCGTCGACCACCCCCGCGCCGTCCCCGTCGCCCACGACCACGGCACCGACCCTGCGCCCCGACCCGAACCTCCCGCAGATCCCCTACCCCGAATCTCCGGGCGGTATCAACAGCGGATCCGGTCGCGGCCAGCAGCGTCCGTCGACCCCGAACACCTCACCCACCCAGGCACCGGCCAGCGGCAGCCTCGTGGTTCCGCCGACAACAGGCGTCACCCCGCTCGTCCCGGTCGACTAGAACCAGCAGATCTAGCGCAGCGCGCTCACCGACACCGGGAGCCCGGGGTCCGTCGCCACCGTCAGCTCGGCGGGTTCGGCGCCCGCCGCGATCACATGCGCGCCGAGGGCCGCGATCATCACCCCGTTGTCCGTGCACAGCCGCGGCTTGGGCACTCGCAGGGTCAATCCGGCTGCGGCGCAGCGCTCCTCGGCCAGCGAGCGGATCCGCGAGTTCGCCGTGGCACCGCCGCCGAGCACGATCGTGTCGACACCGACATCGGTCGCCGCGCGCACCGCCTTCATCGTCAGCACATCCGCCACGGCCTCCTGGAACGACGCGGCGATATCCGGGATCGGCAACTGTTCGGGCGTGATGCCCTGGCGCTGCGCGGCTTCCACGTATCGGGCGACGGCGGTTTTGAGGCCGGAGAAGGAGAAGTCGTAGCGGGCGTCGCGCGGGCCGGTCATGCCACGCGGGAAGGCGATGGCGCGCGGGTCACCGTCCTGCGCCATGGCGTCCAGCGCGGGGCCACCGGGATAACCGAGGCCCAGCAGCCTGGCGACCTTGTCGAAGGCCTCGCCCGCGGCGTCGTCGACGGTACTGCCCATTTCGGTGATGGGCGAGCCGAGATCGCTCACCTGCAGCAGATGCGTGTGCCCACCCGACACGAGCAGCGCCACCGCGGGCGGCAGCGGACCGTGTTCGAGGGTGTCGACCGCGACGTGCCCGCCGAGGTGGTTGAGTGCGTAGAACGGCACATCCCAGGCCGCCGCGTACGCCTTGGCGGCCGCGACACCTACCAGCAGCGCACCGGCGAGGCCGGGCCCGATGGTGACGGCGAGCGCGTCCGGCTTGCTGATCCCGGCGGCTGCCAGCGCGCGGCGCATGGCGGGCACGATCGCCTCGAGGTGCGCGCGCGAGGCGATCTCGGGCACCACACCGCCGAAACGGGCGTGCTGGTCGACACTCGAGGCCACCTCGTCGGCGAGCAGTTCGACCGACCCGTCGGGGTGACGGCGCACGATGCCGACTCCCGTTTCGTCGCACGAACTCTCGATCCCCATGACGATCACGCCGCGACCCCGCTCACAGTCGATCCGATCCGGTAGGCGAATACGGCGGCACAGCGTGCGCCGTTCACGACAGCACCTCGTCCTGACGACCGCGCGCGGCCCACTCGTCGGCCGCGGCGGTGAGTTCCGGGCGCCGCATCGTGTACGCGTCCGCCCCACTCGGGTGGTAGTAGTTCTTGCGCAACCCGATGATGTGGAAACCGTGCTTGGCGTAGAGCGCGATCGCGGGCGCGTTGTCGGTGCGGACCTCGAGGAACACCGGGCCGCCGCGCTCGGCGGCCGTCGCCAGCAGGGCCTCGAGCAGCAGCGTGCCGATCCCACCGCGATGACACTCCGGATCGACCCCGATGGTGTGCACCTCGGCCTCGGGATGGGCGTTGTCGCCGAGCAGCGCGATGCCCGCGTAGCCGACCATGGTGTCGTTCTCGTCGCGGGCGGTGATGTAGCGGTTGTGCGCCCCGGCCAGTTCGGACCGGAACGACACCGCCTGCCACGGATCGTCCTCCGGGAACAGCAGGTGTTCGAGTTCGACGCAGCGGTCGATGTCGTGCACGGTCATCGGGGCGATGCGGTAGGTCACGAGGCGCCCGCCAGGGTGCGGAAGCTGTTCTCCACCGCGTCGGGCCGACGCAGGTACAGGGGCACGAGCGGCTCGGGCGCCGCACCGGCCAGCAGGGCGGGTGCGGCGACGGCGACCAGGCCTCCCGGCGACGGCGTCTCGTTCGGCAGCACCGGCAGATCGAAGTCGTCGACGTGGGCGGCCGACCCGGCGATGGCGACGGCGTCGCCCATCGGTACCTCGGCGGGTTTGCACACCTCGGGCCCGGCCACGCGCGCACCGTCGAGGTAGCGCGCCCAGTAGACCTCGCGTCGGCGCGCGTCGGTGACCACCAGCAGTTCCCCGGCCTCGCGTTGCTCGCCCGCGCTGTCGGCGGCGATGGCGTCGAGGCTGCACACGCCGTGCACGGGCAGGCCGAGCGCGTCACCGAAGGCGGCGGCGGTGGCCATACCCACCCGCAGCCCGGTGAACGGGCCCGGCCCGATCCCGACGACGACGGCGTCGAGGTCGGCGCGGGCCACCCCGGCTTCGGCGAGGCATTCGAGGATCTGCGGGGTGAGGACCTCGGCGTGGGCGCGTGCGTCGACCTTCACCCGGGTGGCGAGGGTGGCCACGGCGGGTCGGGAGTCCGCGTCGTCGGCCGGTGACAGATGCACCAATCCCGCTGTAACGGCAGGTGTCGCGGTGTCGACTGCTAGTACGAGCATGATTGTCTCAACAATACCGGGTGGTATCCGCGACCGGCGCGCACTGGTGGATCGGGTCCGCG
This sequence comes from Nocardia sp. JW2, assembly GCF_051843015.1. NCBI lineage: Bacteria > Bacillati > Actinomycetota > Actinomycetes > Mycobacteriales > Nocardiaceae > Nocardia > Nocardia sp. JW2. Next base: position 360,645 of record NZ_JBPXLK010000002.1, on the reverse strand, counting down.
CGCGTCAGCCGATCCATTCCCAGATCGCCGTGCGCACATCGGATTCCGGTTCCCGCACCAATTGCACGCGCAGGTGCCGGTCGGCGAGGTGTTCGACCACGCCCTTGCCCCACTCCACGACCACTACCGCGTGGTTCAGGTCGGTGTCGAGGTCGAGGGAATCGAGCTCGTCGAGGTCACCGGCGAGCCGGTAGGCGTCGACGTGGACCATCGGCACCCCGGGCGAGCCGTCGGGTCGCTGCCCGGCGCGGTGGGCGCGCGCGATGATGAACGTCGGCGAGCTCACCCGCCCCTGCACACCGAGGCCGACGGCGATGCCCCTGGTCAAGGCGGTCTTGCCGGCGCCGAGTGGGCCGTCGAGCACCACCAGATCGCCGGGGCGAAGTGTCTGCGCGAGTTCGCGGCCGAGCGCCTCGGTGTCGTCGACGGACGGCAGGACGCGGGTGCGTGGGTCAGCCACCGACGGCCTCCCCGCCGAAGCTCTCGGCGCCCGCGCGGGCGAGCAGCCGGTCGAGTGCGTCGAGGGTCACCTGGGGGAACTGCAGGTGCGGCATGTGCGCTCCCTCACCGATCTTCACCAGCTCGCAGTTGGGCAGTGCCTCGGCGAGCAGGCGCGAGTTCTCGAACGGGATCACCATGTCGTGCGCGCCGCCGAGGACGAGCACGGGCAGCTTGTTCAGTGTCGGCAGCGCGGCCGATTCATCGTGCAACTCAATCGTTTTCAGGAACTTCTCGACCGTGGCGACCGGTGTGCGGTCGATCATCATGGTGGTGAATCGCGACAGTGTGGGACTCACCGGCCCGTGGAACGAGCTGACGTGCAGGATCGGCGTCACCACGTGCTTGCTCGCCGAGCGCCCGAACTGCACCAGCGCGGGCGCCGACCGCACCGCCAGCCCGAAAACGCCCAGCGCCGGATGCCGCAGCAGCTGCAGCACGCCGGTGGAGGTGACCTCGGCAGCGGCGGTGTTGAGCAGGGCGACCCCGACCACCCTGGTGGCGAACAGTTCGGGGAACTGCGCGGCCGCCGCGAGCACCGCCATCCCGCCGAGCGAATGTCCGACGAGCACCACCGGACCCTTCGGCACGCAAGTGCGGATCACGGTCGCCACGTCGCGGCCGAGCTGGGCGATGGTGCAGCTGTCGGTGCTCGGCGTGCCGGAGCGGCCGTGGCCGCGCTGGTCGAAGAACACCATCCGGATCCGCGGGCCCCACTGCTGGGCCAGGTCGCGGCGCTGGAAATGGAACGAGTCCATGCTGTTGCAGAAGCCGTGGACGAAGACGAGCGTCACCTCGGCGGTGTCGTCACCGTAGGTACGGGTGGCCAGCGACACACCGTCGTCGGCGCGGACCTCACCCGGCTCGTCCTCATCGATCAGGGCGAAGTTCTCGTCGCGGTACTCGTCGCGTTCGGCGGGCCAGCGCACCCGCGCGCCGATGCGGCGCAGCGTGTGGGCGAGGGCGAGCGCCCCGAGCACGCCTGCGGTGGCGAAGCCGCCGCGCACCACCTGACGGCGCCTCATCGACCGGTCCCCACGTAACGGCGGACCGCGCGACCGCGTGGTGAGCACACGATCTCGTAGTCGATGGTGTCGAGCAGCCGCGCCCAGTCCAGGGCGTGCGGGTGTCCCGCGCCGCCACCGAACAGCACCGCCCGGTCGCCCGCGCGCACATTGCCGACGTTGTCGCCCAGGTCGACCATGAACTGGTCCATGCACACCCTTCCGACATTACGGTGCAGCGCGCCGCCGAGCCACACCTCGAAACGCCCACTGAGCGAACGGAAAACACCGTCGGCGTATCCGGCGGGTACCAGGGCCACGGTGGTGTCGCGTGGCGCGATCCACCGGTGCCCGTAGGACACGCCTTCCCCGGCAGCCACCCGTTTGACGAGGGTGACCTCGGCCTGCAGCGTCATCGCGGGCCGCAATCCGAAGTCGCCGAGCTCGGGGATCGGTGAGAGCCCGTAGACCGCGATACCCGGCCGGACCAGGTCGAAGTGCAGGTCGGGGCGGGTGAGGGTGGCCGCCGAATTCGACAGGTGGATCAGCTCCGGCTCCAGGCCGTGTTCCTTGGCCAGCGCGACGGCCTCGAGGAACCGTTCCCGCTGCCGGTCGATGGCGGGATTGCCCGGTTCGTCGGCGTGCGCGAGGTGGGAGAAGATCCCGCGCAAACGCAGCACGCGGTCGTCGACGAGGGCGCGCACGGCGGCCAGGACCTGCGGATACTCGGTCGCCGAGACGCCGTTGCGGTTCAGTCCGGTATCGACCTTGAGCGAGATCGTGGCGGTGCGGCCGGTCTTGCGCGCGGCCTGCTCGACCACCCGCACCTGCTCGAGCGAGGACACCCCGATCTCCACGTCGGCCGCGATCGCCGCACCGTAGTCGGCGTCGATGGTATTGAGCCAGCACAGAATCGGGGCGTCGATACCCGCCGCCCGCAATTCCAGTGCCTCGGCGACCGTGGTAACACCGAGTTCCCGCGCGCCCGCCCCCAGCGCGGCACGCGCGACCTGCACGGCACCGTGGTTGTACCCGTCGGCCTTGACCACGACCATCACTGCGACACCCTGCGCGAAGCCACGCAGCACTCGCACGTTGTGAGCAATGGCGTCGAGGTCGATGACCGTCTCCACTTGCGCATTCACCCTCCCGATCCTGCCTCCCCCGCCTCCCCGCGCCTTAAGCGGGGCGTCCGGTAGCTCGATCGTTGGTTGTCGGGCTTGCGTTGGATACGTACGGGCTGGGAGGTGGTGGGGGAGTTACCCATGTTCTTGCGTGATCAGCTGGTTGCTGTTGGGGGCAGTTCTCGTAGGAGGCGGATGGCGGGTCGGATGTGGGTGTGGAGGGGGGTGGCCGAGATGGGGGCGCCCGCGGTTTCGCCTGCGTGGGCGGCGAGGTTGGCGGCCAGGGCGTGGGTTCGGGCTGCCGCCGCGGCTGCCCAGGTGGGGGGTTTGCCTGCCGCGAGGAGGGCACCGATGATGCCGGCGAGGACGTCGCCGGAGCCTGCGGTGGCGGCCCAGGAGCCGCCCGCGTCGTTCACCAGGGTTGGTTCGCCGGGGGTGGCGATGATGGTGGCGCGGCCCTTCAGCAGCACTGTCACGCCCCATTGCTCGGCCAGGACGCGGACCGCTGCCTGCCGGTCGGGGTCGGGGCTCGCACCGGTGAGCCGGGCGAACTCGCCCGCGTGCGGTGTGAGGACGGTCGGGGCCTGTCTGCCGCGTACCAGGTCGGGTTCGTGGGAGAGGATGGTGAGGCCGTCGGCGTCGATGATCACCGGGAGATCCGTGGCGAGCACCCGGGCGAGATCGTCGCGCCTGTCTGTGCCGACACCAGGCCCGAAGACCCAGGCCTGTACCCGGCCTGTTTCCTGGATACTCGGTGCGGCAACGACTTCCGGGAGTTGCTTCACCACCTCGGTGTCACTGCCTGCGTACCGCACCATTCCCGAGGTCGCCGCCACGGCCGCACCGGTACACAGCACGCCGGCGCCCGGGTATTCGGCGCTGCCCGCGCATACGCCCGTCACGCCCTGGGTGTACTTGTCGTCGAACGGCCCGGGTACCGGCCACTCGGCGCCGACCTCGGCCGGATCGAGTTGCGACAGCGTGGCATCGGGAAGATGTAAACCGATGGGCACCAGGATGATTCGTCCGCAGCTCGCGGGCGCCAGGGCATGGACGGGTTTGTACGCCCCGAACGTCACCGTCACGTCCGCGCGCACGGCAGGCCCGTCGATGGCCCCGGTGTCCGGGTCGACACCGCTGGGCAGGTCGGCGGAAATGATCGGAACCCGCACGGCAGCAACCATTTCTGCGGCTGCGGGACGCAACGGCCCCTTGCCGGATATACCGACGATGGCGTCGACAACCACGTCGACCTCGCCCAGCCGATCGACCACTCGACCACCGGCCTGCCGAAAAGCACTGAGCCCCTGCGCATGCGCGCGCTCCGGGTTCAGCAGCACCGCCTGCACCGCCACCCCTCGTCGCCGCAGCATCGCACCGGCCCACAGCCCGTCACCGCCGTTGTCACCGGATCCGACCAGCAGACCAACGGAACGGCCAACCACTCCCCCTGTGCGCGAACGCAATTCATCGGCGACCACCCGCGCCAACCCGAACGCCGCGCGCCGCATCGGCACACCGTCGGGTACCCGGGTGAACAGTTCCGCCTCGGCCGCCCGCACCTGATCGACGGTGAAATAGTCACGCCGAGCAACCATCGTTCGCCTCCCGCCTGCGCCCGCGCGGGCCACGACCGTCCCGCGATCGTTCGCAGACTACGCTGCACAACCATGTCGATGGTTCGTCACCGCGCCGCACGGGTTGCCGCCGGATTCACCGTGGTCGCCGCCCTGCTCGCCGCCGGTTGCTCCGGCGACGCGGACAACGCGGCCACCACCACAACCCGCAAACCCCGCCCGGTCAGCACCACGACCACCCCGAGCGTCGAGGTGGACGCCGCCCTCACGGTCGAGGTCAGCGACATGAAGTACAGCCCGGCCCAGGCGACCGTCAAGGTCGGCCAAACCGTCACCTGGAAGTTCTCCGACAAGGCCCCACACAACGTGCAGGGCATCGGCGACAAGGCGATGGGCATCAACAGCCCCATCATCGACAAGGGCGAATGGTCCTACACCTTCACCCAGCCCGGCACCTACCGCTACTTGTGCTCCCTACACCCCGAGATGCGCGGCCAGATCACCGTCGAATAGGTCCTATTCGACGGTGACAGACTTCGCCAGGTTGCGCGGCTTGTCGACGTCGTAGCCGCGCGCCTGCGCCACCTCGGCGGCGAAGACCTGCAACGGAACCGTCGACAGCAACGGCTGGAACAGGGTCGGGGCGACCGGGATCTCGATGAGGTCGTCGGCGAACGGGCGGACCGTGTCGTCGCCTTCCTCCGCGATCACGATCGTGCGCGCGCCGCGGGCCTGGATTTCGCGAATGTTGCTGAGCAGCTTCGAATGCAGCACCGCGCGACCCTTCGGCGACGGCATCACCACGATCACCGGCAGACCGTCTTCGATCAGCGCGATCGGTCCGTGCTTGAGCTCGCCCGCCGCGAAACCCTCGGCATGCATGTAGGCCAGTTCCTTGAGCTTGAGCGCACCCTCGAGCGCCACCGGGTAACCCACATGGCGGCCGAGGAACAGCACCGTCGGCACGTGCGCCAGCTCGCGGGCGATGGCACGCACCTGCGGCGCGGTGTCGAGCACCCGCGCGATCAGCTTCGGCATCGACTCGAGCTCGGCGAACTCGCGGGCCACCTCGTCGGGGTACTTGGTGCCGCGCGCCTGCGCCAGCGCAAGACCGACCAGATAGTTGGCGGCCACCTGCGCCAGGAACGCCTTGGTCGAGGCCACGCCGATCTCCGGCCCGGTGCGGGTGTAGATCACCGCGTCGGACTCGCGCGGGATCTGCGCGCCGTTGGTGTTGCAGATCGCGAGCACGCGCGCCTTCTGCTCCTTGGCGTGGCGCACCGCCTCCAGCGTGTCGGCGGTCTCCCCCGACTGCGAGATCGCGACCACCAGCGTCGACCGGTCGAGCACCGGGTCGCGGTAACGGAATTCGCTGGCCAGCTCCACTTCCACCGGCACCCGTGTCCAGTGCTCGATGGCGTACTTGGCCAGCAGACCCGCGTGGTAGGAGCTGCCGCACGCCACCACGAACACCTTGTCGAATTCGCGCAGTTCCTGGTCGGCGAGGCGCTGCTCGTCGAGCACGATCCGCCCGCCGTTCTCGTCGACGACGAAATGCCCGATCAGGGTGTCGGCGACAGCGGTCGGCTGCTCCTCGATCTCCTTGAGCATGAAGTAGTCGTGGCCGCCCTTCTCGGCGGCGGCCAGATCCCAGTCGATGGTGAACGGCCTGCTCGTCACGTCGGAATTGCCGTCGAAGTCGGTGACGGTGTAGCTGTCGGCGGTGATCACGACGGCCTGGTTCTGGCCGAGCTCCACGGCTTCGCGGGTGTGCTCGATGAACGCGGTGACGTCGGAGGCGATGAACATCTCACCCTGCCCGACCCCGACGACCAGCGGCGTCGACTGCCGGGCCGCGACGATCGTGCCCGGATGATCGGCATGGGTGAACACCAGCGTGAACGCGCCGTCGAGGCGGCGAAGCACGGCGAGCACGCTCGCGGTGAAGTCACCGGCGGTCGGCCCCTCGGCGTACGCGCGCGCCACCAGATGCACCGCGACCTCGGTGTCGGTGTCGCTGAGCAGCTCGATCCCGGCGTCCTCGAGTTCGCGCCGCAGCGGTGCGAAGTTCTCGATGATGCCGTTGTGGACCACGGCCAGCTTGCCGGAGGGGTCACGGTGCGGGTGGGCGTTGCGGTCGGTCGGCGCGCCGTGCGTGGCCCACCTGGTGTGGCCCATTCCGCTGGTCCCGGCGAATTTCGCGCCGTCGGCGACGTCGAGTTCGGCTTCCAGATTCGCCAGCCGCCCCGCCTTGCGTTCGACCGCGATTCCCCCGTTTCCGTCGAGAATCGCCACCCCCGCGGAGTCGTAGCCCCGGTACTCCATGCGACGCAGCGCGTCGACGACAACGCCGAGCGCATCCCGGTATCCGACGTAGCCAACGATTCCGCACATGGTCCACCACCCTACTGATCGGCTAGTCTTCACGCCGTGTCGGACTCCGTGAAATCGCTCCTGAGCACCCTGTCCATGCGCGGTCCTCACCGGGTGCTGCGTGGCAATCTCGGCATCGCCGGCCAGCCCGGCGTCGTCTACACCCCCGAGTCCGGGCTGAACCTGCCTGCCGTCGCGTTCGCGCACAGCTGGCTGACCAGCGCCGAGAACTACAAGGGCCTGCTCGAGCACATCGCGTCGTGGGGTTTCGTGGTCGCCGCCCCCGACACCGAACGCGGACCGATCCCGTCACACCTCGACCTCGCCACCGATCTGCTCACCACCCTCGACATCGTGAGCAAGGTCCGCCTCGGCGACGGCACCATCAGCGTCCACCCCGACCGCCTCGCCCTGACCGGCCACGGCATGGGCGCGGGTGCCGCCGTGATCGCCGCCGCCCAGCGCCCCGTCGCCACCGTCGCCGCCCTCTTCCCCGCGCCCACTTCCCCCGCCGCGGAGAACATCGCCACCGACCTCGACACCCCCGCCCTGATCCTGGCAGGCGACGACCTCGACTCCATCAACTCCAACGCCCGCCCCCTCGCCACCGCCTGGTCGGGCCCCTGCCTCCTGCGCCGCCTCGACGGCGCCACCCACAACGGCATCATCGAAGGCCGCCGCCTCTTCGCCGCCCTCGGCGCAGGCCGCTACGAATACAAAACCGACAAGGCCACCCGAGCCCTCCTCACCGGCTACCTCCTCACCACCCTCGTCGGCGACAAAAAATACAAACCCTTCGCCGACCCCGAAGCCGCCATCCCCCACACCACGGTCATCGACCCCCACGCCGAGGTGGAGGTGGAAGCGCCGAAACTGTCCGTCGGCACGATCGCCAAGCTCATCAAGGGCTGAAAGCCGTTCAGCGGAACCGGACTTCACACACATCGAGTCCGGGAATGCGCTCGTAATGGCGCACGTTCGCGGTAGGTATCTGCCCCCGAAACTCATCGCGGTCGCGGCTGTCAGCACGTCGTGGACGCCGATCTCCTTCCCCCGAAGGATCCGCCTCGCGCACCGCCTCCAGATCGTTCGCCGAACCCGGGACCAGGCCTCCCTGCCGAAGTGAGCAGTCGCAGCGCTCTGTCATCGACCTACCATGCCGCCCGTCTCCGGATACTCATCGGCCCCGATGCCCACGGACGCTTCGACGCACGACGCCTTCTCCGGTGTGGCCCTACCTTTCCGCATCGCCTCTTCCGTTGCGAACAGTTGCGACCGCGACGGAGTGGGCACACAATGCGCTGTCGAAAATTAATCCAGCACACTCCCGGAAGGCGTTTGACGCCACAAACGGTCATCGCCGAACCGGACAGAGGCGGTCGCGTCATCCTTGCGAGCTAGCAACGTCCAGCCATTCTCAAATTTCACACGGAGCGTCCCGGAATTGAATCCGACCGAGGAAATAATACGAGCGCAGCGTCAGGCACCGAGCGCGACGGGTGATATCACGAGCAGCGCGAGCACTGTTGTCGATCGCATCTGTTCTCCTGTCCCACAACGTCCGAACGCCGGTGCGACAGGAATGAATCGGTGCACGCGGCGTGACGTTGGTGCGGACCTATTCGGGCAGTCTCGCTATTGCTTTCTTGGCTTCGTCGCGGGTATACGCGTCGGAATCCACTAGGTAGGGCTGAATGAGCGCCCGCACACCGGGCGCCTTCATCTGGCCAAGCGCTTCGATCGCGAAATTTCGGGTGTGGGGATGTTCAAGGTGAGCCAACGCGATCTCCTTCGCAGCCGGTGTCGGATGGCGGCCGATGAAACGCATGAGCGCCGCGATAACGACATCACCAGGCGGTTGTTCGGAGATCACGGTGGCGACCAGGTCGAAATCGCTCGATTCCGCGGCCGTGGCCAGCCCCGACCCGGCCCAGTATCGGACATCCTCGGCAAGCGGAGGGCGTCGACGTAGTTGGTCGACAAGTAGGTCTATGGCGGCGCGGTTGCCGTGTGCGGCCGGGTCGTTGAGGTTGCGGATGAGGTCCGCGCGAATGCACGCCTTGTGATGTTCGGCTGTGTTGAACCGTCCCCATTCCTCAGGCCCGGGGATCTTGTCGTCCAGGTGGGCGAGCCAGTCGAGGAAGACTGGGATAGCGGGCGGGATGGTAGGGAGCTTCGCGAGGTCGCTGAGCCCGTAGGCGCGTACTCCGACGGCGGCGAGGTCGCGGACAAGTCGCAGGTCGTAGCCGTTGCGTCCGTCATGGAACCACGCCGGTAGGTTGGTGAGCCAGTCCTCACCATGGGGCATGCCAGGGTAGGTGATGACCGGTGGGGACGCAGCGGTGGATGGTGTCGCGCGCCGCTCACCGCGGTCAGCCGCCGTTGGGGTGGTCTTGGCGATAGCGAGTTGGTGGATGTGGAAGGCGGCGAGCCGCTTTCGATACTGACGAAGGTTGGCCAGTTGCTGCTGTCCGCGACGCTGCCAGTCCGCCAGGTCCGCTGCCGAGCCCTCGACGGTTGACAACGCCGAACCTGGTTCCAGACCGGCTTCGGCAATGCCTGTAGCCAGGGTGTCGATGAACCGGTCGAGCTCGGCGATGAGGTGGGCGAGATCGTGTTCGCTCGGTGTGTCAGAGGTCGGCGTTGTCATCGAGCTCCTTCCGGATCAACGTGATCTTGCCTTCATCGACGAGCTTCTGAACATCGGGCGTGAGTTGAGTGCGGTGATCGGTGACCAGGATCGGCGAGTAGCCCTTGCTGTTGGCGTAGTCGACCATATCGGTGATCTGCGCAGTGTCGCGACTGTCGAGCTTGTTTTTGTTCTTGACCTCGGTGACCTGACCGAGCTGGGGATCGATGTGGTCGGGGGCGCGGACGCGTCCGTTGACAACAACTTCTTCCTTCTTTCCCCGTGGTATCCCTGCCCGGTCTTCGCCTTGTTGCCCGGTGGCACCGCTATCTCTGGTATCGCCGTTGTGGATCGGGTCAGTATTGCGCGGTGTCCGCTCGATGATCCCCGTCAGCAGTCGCGAGGAGGCTGTCGCTGTGGTGTAGATGCCGGTGTTCGAGTTGATCGCCGTTGCGACGAAGGTGTCGAGTTCGACCATGAGCGTGTCGAAATCGGTCGCGGCTTGGCGGATGAGCGCGTTCTTGGCAGCGGTGTATCCGACGTCGCCGCCTTCTCGTCCGGGAGCGGCTTGTGCTACGTCCAGCGCCGCTAGTGAGGTGACCAGGCTGTTCAGAATCGCTTGGACCTGTTGGCGTTCGGTGTCGGACTTGTCACCGACTTCGGTGCACGCCGCGCGTAATGCTTTGGCGATGGTGCCAGTGTCTCGGTACGCCGTCGCGATGAGCGCGACTTCCTCGAGGATGCCTTCGACTTCGACTTCGGTTTGGTCGTAGAGGTGCCCTTTGACGTCGTTGAACATGCTGATCGCGTCGGTTTCGGCGTGTTCGCCGAAGATCTGGAACTTCTCGCCTGCGGTTTTGATCCGAGCGAAGTCGCAGTCTGGCCACTTCTTGGTGACTTGGTCGGCGATCTTGTCCCAATGCGCTGGCCTGTCTCCGGTCCCGCCAGCCGAAATCTGCTTGGGGTGTAGGGCATCAACGATCGTGGTGACGCTTGGGGCCGATGTTTGGTCGGCTCCTGACTGATTGGGGTCGGTCGCAGATTCGTTGGTGTCGTAATTCGCACCGGACTGATGGACCTGCTTGGCCAGTTCCCCGGCAGCGAGGGCGGTGAGCGAGCCCAGCTCGAATACATCCGAGGCCGACTGGTCGTAACTGGTTGACCAGCGCACTCCCGCCTCATGCACGCCAGCCGAGCGCGCGACATCAAGGCTGACATCAAGGATTCGCAAGAAGGCTTCGAGCTCGCGACTGGATTGGGCAAGCCGAGTGGCCGCGACGTAATACGCGGCAGGATCCACATTGCCCACGGTCAGATCGCAGGTCGTCCGAGGATCTCGGCGTTGACCTGCCGTGCCTGGGTGTAGTTGTGGTGAGCGTTGTCGATCTTGAGCCGGTAGTCGCCTAGCTGCGCGACGAGCCGGGCACCGTTGGTCTGCCAGGTGGTGTGGACTTGGTTGAACGCTTCGGCCGCTGCTCCGCTGAACCCACCCGCGCGGAGCTCGTCGACGGCCGACTTCGCACCGGATAGTTCGTCGGTCACGGCGCGGAGGAAGGCATCGAGCGAGGTCGAGAAGTTCGCCAGATCATCGAGGTTGTAGCTGAACGCCGCCATCACGTGTCCTGCCCATCACCCGGTTGCTGGACACCTGGTAGTGGGGCCTGGGTAATCGCGTCGCTGTTGGCGATATCGGAAGCCGCAATCTGATCGGCTACCGTAGTCAGCTTCGTTGACATGTCGGTGAGTTCGTTGATAAAGGCTCTGAGCTCGCCGAAGTCGCGTTGCCAGATCTGTTTCATCGAGTTCGCGGCGCTGCCGGTCCAGCTGTCGTACAAACTCGTGTTCTTGCTGTCGATGTCGCTAGCGGCCGCTGACAGCGTCGCGTGCAAACCCATCAAGCGCGTGGCCGCGGCCCGAACCTTCTCGGGCGCGACCGATAACTCGTCCCCCACGCGGGCACTTCCTATCCCAGCATCACGCCCGGGCGAGACCGAGCGTATCGTCATAGCTCACAGTAGTAGAGCAAAGCGGACTCGGGGAAGCGGACTTGGATGCGGTGGCGCGACAATGCCTCACAGCAGGTGCAAGACGACGTGGACGACCTGTTCGCCGATTGCGTTGAGTTCGCCCAATCAGAGCTGCGTCAACACCGATCGTTCTCGCCGTTCGCATTCGTCATCAACGTTGCCGGTCAGCGGGCCGCTCGGACGACAGACAGTGTCAGCACGTCGAAGAACGCGATCCACAATGCGCTGACCTTCGATCGCGATGCCGGGGAATTGCGCGCGTGCGCGGTCGCGATGGATGTCGACCTCCCGGCCAGCGGCGAGGACGCGATCGAGGTCCACATCGAGCACTGCAGCGGGATCGCCATCGAACTACTTGTGCCCTACGCGTCGAGCACCGACGGCATCGCACTCGACCTCACACGGATCAGCGCCGCGCAAGGGCAGCGTCGAATCTGGGGGTTGCGGCTCTAGCCGACTGCCGTGAGCCAGAACGCGTCGTTCGTCCCCACGACGGCTTCGCGTGTGCAGAGCCTTTGCTGGCGTGGTCGTTGGTGGAACCAATTGGGCACGGCCGCAACCATCGTCGTCACCCTCGATGAGTTCATGCTCCATCGTCGCGGCAGCCTCGGCCCGGGCAACACCTACCTCCCCGGCACCATCATTATGGCCGCGTCCCCCGATGCTGCCGCCCTCGCCACCCTGACCCACCGGCTGCGGATCCCGGAAGCCGTTGCGGCACAGCCTCAGTGAAGCCGCCCGGCTGGGGCCGCCATCGAGATCGCTGCGAGGGACTGGATATGACAGCTTGTCATCGGCGCAATACTCGATGCTCGGGATAGCGCGAACACCGTCAGGGCACCTTGGCGCCGGATCGGTGACGCGGGCTGTCGGCACTGGGTCTCGAACTCGCATGATCGGTGTCGCGGACTCGCTCCGCCACAGATGCGACCCGACTATTCTGCCCGGTAGAGTCGGGCCGATCGTGGCGGGGAGTCCGCGGTCGCGCCGACAGGAGGGAAAGCACTCATGAGCCGACGATCCGTCATGTCCGCCGGGCTGGTTGTCACCGCCCTGCTGGTCGGGGCCTGTGGAACCGATGAGCCGGGCGAAGAGGTGACCGCCGCGCCGACGTCGACCGATGTGCCGTTGCCGACCGGGTTCGATGGGTGCAACCTGCCGCAGTCGGTGATCGATGCGGAGCAGTTGAAGAAGGGGCGCGAGGACAAGACCTGGAACACGCCGGGAACCACGCGGAAGTGGCTGGGCTGCACGTGGACCCAAAGCGACGGATTCACAGCCAACATTACGGTGACGACGATCACCGGACAGAAGATCGTGGAAAGTCCCCGCTCCCAATGGGCCGTCGGCGAACAAGCAACGATCGACGGACGGTCGACGGTCACCTATTGGCAGCCGGCGGGCAATCCGGCGGAGAACTGCACAATCAACGTCGAGATGCGCGGCGGCGGGATGGAGATCGGCATCTCCAACCAGCCATCGGCGCGAAAATCCAGGGGCCGGAACGCCTGTGATATCGCGACGTCCTTGGCTGAGATGTTGGCGCCGACGATCACCGACGGCATGTAGCGGCGCCGAAACGAAGACAACAGGGAGGGAGATCCGATGACCGGGACATCACCGTTGGGTTCGCTGATCGAACAGGCGAAGAACGGCGGGTTGACCGTGGGATTCAGTGACAACATCGTTGTCAACGCCGAGGAGTTCGCCTACATCGAACGCGACTGCGAAGCCTTCAAGGTCAAGATCCGAGAGTTGCAGGATGCGGCACTGCAGATATCCAACCGTGAGATCTGGGGCCTCGGTGAAGACAAGGAACGCCTGACATCCGCCCAGACACTGGTCGGCCGATTCCGCGGCAAAGCCAAGATCGTCGACCCGGCCAGGGATTCCGACAACAACGTCTACGACATCCTGGAGCAGCACTACAAGATCGCGGACGACATCCAGATCCTGCACCGCACCATCGCCCAGAAGTTCCGCGAGACCGACGCCGAATTCGCGGCCGCCTACGACAGCAAACTCGCGGACATGCCCGCCAGCCCGATCAGCGCACCGTTCAATGGCAAGATCGAGCCGGGCACCACGGTCATCCAGGTGGGTCAGTCATGACGGGTACCGAAGGACCCAAGATCACCAGGAAAGAGAACCCCGACAACTTCGAGCACTCGGACATCTTCCAAGCGTTCAACCCCCTTGATCCGACCACCGCGCAGCAGGTCGCCCAGGAATACACGATGCTGGCGCACGGCTGGAACAACGCGGTCGAATATTTCGCCGCACGCATCAAACATTCCAGCCAGGCCGCGTGGGAAGGTGCCGCGGCGGAAGCCTCACGCACCGCGATCTCGAACTACACCACCCGCGCCCTCGAGCTTTCACCCGCCCTGAATGCCCTCGTCACGGAGGTGACACGCGCCGCGAACGGGGTCGTGATGACCAAACAGCAAGTCCACGAACCCTACAACCGCCGTGACGACGACGAGTGGGCAGGACGATTCGCGGACTGGATCACCGACGGCCCCCGGTCGAAGGAGAGCAGGGATGCGGCCACCGACCAAGCGCGGGAGGTAATGCGGCTCAACTACGTCGACAGGTTCACCGAGTCGGACGGCAAGATCCCGGTCTTTCCTGCGGCGGTGAACCCGACGAGCCCGCTGTACTCCTTCGATCCGGGCAGCAATCCGGGCGGCGATGGGTCCCGCAGCGGCCCGAGTTCGGACGCACCGAGCACCTCGGCTCCCGCGACCACAAACCCGGCCACCGATCAACCCGCCACCACGGATCCCGGCACCACCGACGACGACTCCCCCGGCAATTCCACCGACGACTCCACCAGCAGCGACCCGGGCACCGACGACTCCACCACGCCCGCTTCGACCACGCCGGAGTCCCCGGCGACCACGCCGACCTCTACCTTGCCCGCCGGGACGGGTGCACCCGGATCCGGATCGCCCGGCACTGGATCACCCGGTGGCGGATCACCCGGTGGCGGGGGAACGCCGGGTGGCGGTTCGCCGTCGGTTCCTGGCCCGGGGAGAGCGACACCAGGCACCCCATCGGCGGGTGGCGCCGCGGCTGTCGCCGCGGGCACCGGCGCCGGAGCGGGCCGAGGTATGCCGGGCATGATGGGCGGCATGGGGGCACCCGGCGCCCGCGGCGGACAAGACGACGAGTCCACCCACGACCTTCCGGAATGGCTCAGGAACGCCAAGAACACCGAGGAACTGCTCGGTGAACTCCCCAAGACCTTGCCGGGCGGTGTGATCGGTGTCGACGAATGACCGAATGGGCCTGGGAACCCGATGATTTCGCCGCGCTGTGGTTCAGCCCCGGCCGCGACAGATTCCCCTTCCCGCTCAGCTACACAAGTCGTTTCGCCTGGCTCGAGGACGTAGACCAACACAACGCGGTCGTTCGTGCGCGCTACGACATCGATGAGCACGAACTCATCGAACTCGCCTTCCACACCCTCACCCACGCCCAACTGCGGGTCGAGATCCTGGGCGATTCCAATGCGATCGCCAAGGGCACAACCAAGGAGTACCGCGTCATCGGCGCCCGCACCCCTCACCACGCGGTGCTGCTCACCCAAACGGCGACGACCGACGGTGTGGCCGAACGCATCCGCTGCCGCCTCCTCAGGCCGGAACAACTACCCGGCCGCCTGTCCTGGATCGTCCCCGAGTGCCCGGCGGGCCGCAGCGCCGCCGACATCTTCCACCTCGAAGACCTGACCTCGCGCAATGCGCGTTCGGACAGCTGGACCACCACGCCGCGCCAGCGCTTGGACCGGTTCATCCACCGACCTCGCCACGGTTCCGCTTGGGCCCGGCTGCGAGCCGAACCGTTCGCCGACGGCCAGGACCCCTGGTTCAACGCCCGCTGGTTGGACCTCAAGGACGACGGCCGCTACCTGATGCAACGCAACCGCGAGCATCTGCAGCTGAGCCCGATCGGCGCCGACGGCATGAACACGCTGTTCACGAACTGGATCGACCGCGCCCTCACCCGCATACGAGAACAAGCCGAACATGCTGCCCCAGCACCGTGGGCCTGACAAGACAACGAGGTAGCCGACACCGGACGGCGACGAACAACAAGGGAGGGTCCTGATGGGGAGTCATGTAAAGGTCGATCCGGATCTGCTGCGCACACTCGGGGGGCATCTCACCACTTCGGCAGGCACGATCAAGACACTCAACAAGGAAATCAGCGGGTGGTCCTTCACCGCGAAGCAAGCTGGACGCGGCTACGGGGACGAAGGCACCAAGTTCGGCGCCGAGATCGGGAACATCGGCGCGTGGTTGACGCACTGGGAGACCGCGATCGCCAAGTCCGGCAGCACTTATACGACTAGTGCGAACACCTACTCAGCCGTCGACGATGCCAACGTCACCAAGTTCAAAGCACAAGGGGTGAATCTCGGATGACCTGGTCAGCGAACGAAGCGGGCGTTGTCACCGAAGGAAAGATCAACTCGGACTGGGAACACAATGTCTCGAAATCTGCCGGGAATGCCGACAAGATTCTCGATGACGGCGACGACGGCCTCGAGTATTTCGAGAACTACCTCCCGCTGTATCGGAAGTGCCTCGAAAAATACAACTTGGGCAGAGCCGATATCGCAGCACGCGAACTCACTCACTTCTATGCGTTGTATGACAAAGAACGCGATATGGACATCGAAGCCATCGAGCGAATGGCTACGCTGCTCGCATCCACCCTTCCCAAACTCGCCACTGAATTACAGAAGCAACAGACCCAGCGCAACAATGTACAGAACATCTGGCAAGGCGACGCGGGTGATGCCGCCTTCAATATGATCAACGAGCAGGTTCGACGCGCCGAAGCGGACTACAACAACGCTCAGATCGCCTCTCGTGAGCTGAGCGAGCTCGCAACCGCGCTTCGTACTATTGTGACGGAGAAAGCTACGGACGTCAAAGGTTATTACCGGCCCGCAGGCACTGCGGACTTCAAGATGGAAGGCCGCAGCGAAGAGTTCCTGCTCCAGACAATCAAGAACTGTGTCGACACTGCAGATGATGTCCAATATCAGATGGACTTCCTGCGCAACGTATTCGTCCCGCAGGTCGAAGCAACTGTCCTCCATTTCGAGGAAGTCTGCAAAGAAACCTCCTCCGTCATCAGCGAGGCTTTCAAGCAAGCCACCACCGCACTCGGCAACGTCGAGGCGCTCGCGTATCCGATGCCCACGGATTCCCCCGCACCGGCAACTCCCGAGAACGCAGTGCCCAATACTGGCAAGCCCAACGGGGACGATACCTCGGACGATAACGCATCGACCGGGGGAAAACCCAACACGAATACCGACGACGATACGAAGACCGACACCGCCGGATTGAAGAATACGACAACAACCGACGATCCCGACGACGACAAAGACGACGACTCGTCCACAGATCTGAGCAACTTGCTGTCGACGGTCTCGAGTGGGCTGTCCACATTGAGCTCCGTGGCCGGCGAGTTGTCGAGCCTGACCTCGGGATCGACGGATTCGGCCGAATCGATCGCCCAATCGATCGGCACGGGACTCAGTTCGCTCGGCACTTCGATCACCACCGGAATCGAACAGCTGAGCTCGTTGTTCAGCGGGAACAGCACTACCGAATTCAGTATCGCCGGAACGACACTCAGCTTGGCGACCGGTGAAGACGGACAGCTCAAGCTCACTACGACCGACTCCACCGGCACGGCACACGAATACGGCCTTACTCTCAACGAGAACGGTGTCCCGGTCGTCACCGACAACACCTCGTCCGGCGCAGTCGGCACCGGCGAGCCTTCCTCGTCCAGCAGCCAGGCCCCCGCCGCACCCGAAGATGCCGGAACACTATCCGGCGCAACACCGAATCCCACCGGCTCACTGAATGCCCGCGGCCAGGAAGCCGAGAACAACCCTGGCAGCTACAGCGGCGCCCCCGCATGGACCGCCACCGACGAACCCGACAACGAACACCACGCCACCACTCCCGGTACCGGCCAGCCAGGGCCCGGAGAGTCCGGTGCGCAACTGGCAGAGGCAGGTCCCCTGTGAGTAACTCCCCCATCGAAGACCTTGTCGCCGAACACCTCCGCCGTGTCCGCATGCTCCGAGCAGAATTCGACGACGAGCGTGCCCGCTTGCAAGCCACCGGGGACATGCTGCTCGCCGCCGCCCGAGCCGAGGAGCAACGGGTCGCAGAGCAAACCTCCGCAGCGAAGGAAGCTGTCCCCCAGCCTGCATTGCCCATCAACGACGAGACCGCCCGCGGCGAGGCAGAACAAATTCGATGGGCGGCGATGCCGGCCAACAGTTCGCATCAGTCGACACCGGTTGACGACGGCACTCGCGCGGTGCCCCAACCCGTGCAACATATCGGCGCCGCCGAGCCGACTGCGTACACACCCGAATCTCCGCCCCTGGACAACGAGTCCGCTCGCCGCGAAGCCGAATTGCGCGAAGCCCGCGAAGCAATCGCCCGTTCCGCCGCCGCACGGCGAGCGGCCGAGGTCGTCGAACCCGTCGACTACGACGGCTACGACCAGGAAAGCGAGTATTTCCGCGGTCGTAATTGGCTCGGATGAACGTACAGAGAAGGATAGAAGTGGACACCTGGGGGACGTCGGGAACCTTCGCGGGGTACGGGATCGAGCGGGTCCTCGGGCGAGGCGGGATGGGCACCGTGTATCTCGCCAGGCACCCGAGCCTGCCGCGGATGCGGTAGCGCTCAAGATCCTGAATTCGGATCTGCTGGGCGACAGGGAAATTCGGCAACGATTCGAGAGAGAAGCCGATCTGGTCGCGCAACTCGAACACCCGAACATCGTCTCGGTGCAGGATCGTGGACTAGAGGGAACAACCTCTGGATCGCCATGCAGTATGTTGCCGGCTGCGACGCGGGCGCACCGGGCACGGTCGATCCCGCGCGGGCCATTCGGATCATCAGCGATGTCGCGGCCGCCCTGGATTTCGCGCACGGTCGAGGCATCCTGCATCGCGACGTGAAACCCGCCAATATCCTCCGTTCACAGCGACCAATCCGGTCGCAGTCATCGGTGCCCATATGTCCGCTCCACCACCCGCTGTTTCGGAACGACGCCCGGGCTTGCCGCCCGGACTGGACATGGTCGTTGCGCGTGCCATGGCGAAGAACCCGAGTCATCGATTCGATTCCTGCACCGAATTCGCACAGGCGGCTGTCCACGCCGTGAGCACCGATCTCGTTGCGCCGGTAGGTGGTCCGTCGGCGGCACCCACGTGGACGCCTGCGATGCTGGCGAACGCCGCGACCGTCGTTACGCCCGGAAACTTCCCTCCTCAGCCCCGATCTCCTCAGAGAACGCCGCCGATGCCACGGACCGGCCAGGCCCCACTCCTGTTCGGGTTGTGGTGCGCGTTCATCGCGCTCGTTGTCAGTACCAGAGGGTTGGACTCATGGATTGCTCAGTACCCGATGATTATCGTCGCCGGAGCATTCCTCTCGATGGTGTTGATCCCGCTGGGTCTCGCATCCCGACTGGGCCACCTCGCCGATCGTCGCATCGTCTGCGCGGTCGGCTTGGCAATTTGCCTGATAGGTAGTCCGCTCACTATGGCGATGGACGACCAGACATTGTTGAAGTCGGCGGCAAGCAGCACGATTATCATCGCCGCTGCGATTGTCATGGGTCAGGCTCTGGCCGCCATCTTCACCGCAAGGACGTCGGCCAGTCCGGACTGGCCGGTGGCGATGACACTCGTCGGCGTCCCCTTGGTCCTGATCGGAGCGATCGAGCTGATCTACAGGTCGAGCGAGCAGATTTGGTGGAATCTAGATGCTGCCATTCATATTGCTCGCCGTCGTATTGCTGATCGCCCGGGTCCCGTCTAATACGATCCGCGCGAAGGGCACTCCACCGTTGATGTGGACTTTCGGCAGCATCCTGGCAGTGGTCGCCATGTCCGTCCTGGTGATGTACACGCAGACCGAGAGTTCACTGGTCATGTAGAACAGTATGAGGAGCTGACGTGGTTGCAGCCGGACGGCCCGTCGGGCTGGAACTGTGGTCACCGGCTCTACTTCATCGACCTGCCGTCGATCACGTCAGGACGACCAGCAATATCAGTGC
The DNA here is from genome assembly GCF_051843015.1 of Nocardia sp. JW2. Lineage (NCBI taxonomy): Bacteria > Bacillati > Actinomycetota > Actinomycetes > Mycobacteriales > Nocardiaceae > Nocardia > Nocardia sp. JW2. Next base: position 341,298 of record NZ_JBPXLK010000002.1, on the reverse strand, counting down.
AACGATCCAGGCCAGTGCCAGGACAACGCCCACGCTCTCGGCTCGTTGCCGCCACACCTGCCGACTCGATGGGCGCTGTTCGGTGCGGTGCCGCCGAATTCTCGGCGCCCTGGGCTGCACGTTTCCCAGGTCCGGCTCGGACGCGGGTACCGGTGCAGGGCTGACCATGGTGACGGCTACTCGCCGCGACGCAGTCGACGTTCCGAGGGCCGCTGCGGCCCCGACTGGCTCGAACGCCGAACGCACTGCCCTGGCGAATTCACCACACGACCCGAATCGGTCGTCCGGCCGCTTGGCCATCGCGCGGCGAATCACCTGGTCGAGCCCTGCAGGTAGGTCCGGGCGCTGCGACGTGATCGCTGGCGGATCAGCTGACATGTGGGACTGGATCACCGAAACCGGGTTGTTTGCCGCAAACGGAGGAGCGCCCGTGAGCAGCACGAAGAGGGTGCAGGCGAGCGAGTACTGGTCGCATTGTGGACCGACGGCCAATCCGGCCAGTTGTTCCGGCGCGGCGTAAGCCAATGTGGCGGTGAAGGTTCCGGTTTGCGTGAGCGGATTCTGATCGAAGTGCAAACGGGCGATGCCGAAATCGGCCAGCAACACACGCTCAGGTCGACTCGACTCCGTCGCCCCGAGCAGCACATTGGCGGGCTTGATATCCCGGTGCAGCACACCTCGACTGTGTGCGAAGTCCAACGCCTCGGCGACCTCGGACACGATCCGTACAGCACGTTGAGGCTCGAGAACCCCAGTTGCTGCTGCATCGGTCCCCGGCACGTACTGCATCGAGATCCAGGGCCGATTTCCGTCGATACCCCGGTCATAGACAGTGACGATATTCGGATGATCCAGGCGCGCAGCAAGATCCGCTTCGCGCTCGAACCGTGCCCGCGCCTCCGCATCACCGAACATCTGCTCGTCGAGCACCTTGACGGCGACCGAGCGCGGCAACCTCGGGTGCCGCGCCAAATAGACAGCGCCCATTCCACCGCGCCCGAGCAGGCGCTCGAACTCGTATCCTGCGACAGACCCGGCGCCTATCAAGTCGTTCCCCTCGTCAGCGGTCCACAGTCGGCCCCGTCCCGTACCCACGCACCGGCCATGCCAACGCGAATCATCACAATATGCAGACGATCAGTCCAGCCAAGTCGAGCGCCGGTAGTACTCCGATTCAGAGTCGTAGTCATTATCGGAGGGGGCAACGACCGAGCGCGCTTCCCTCGCCGCCCGCGCTCGCGCCACGGCGGCGCGGATCTCGGCCTGGCGCTGCTGCTCAGGAGTCAGGGTCGGGTCGGGCTCTGTGGGGAAGACCGGAGGCGGCGGTGGGGCCACAGCGCGGGGGAAGGGCTGGATGCGCTCCTCCTGCACCACATGTGGATCGGGCTGTGGCTCAGCAACTTCGGCTTCGGTTGCCTCCTGTGCAAGCAACTCGACCACGTCATCGAAGCGTCGGGTCGCATTGGCGGCTACCTGCTGTGCGCGAATTGCCGTCTGCCGGTCGATCTCATCGAGTTCCTCTCGCAGCATGACCGAGCGCCGAAGGGTCTCGGCCGCGATCTGCTCGAACTCCGCCGCGTAGTCCACGATGGGTCATTCTCCTGGCGTCCGGCGCGATCCGCCAGCTCTGGTCCTGCTCACAGTGGACCCGCCTCGGCCAGGACGGCACCACTGTCACCCGGATTGCTCGCCTGGTGGTCCTCGACACTTGGGGTGTGTTCACCGTCGGTCTCCTGTTGCTGGGACCGCGGACCGACCGGAATGCCACCGGCTACCGAACCCGAGGAGGGATCTCCCGCACCGACTTCGCTGGTCACCGGCGCATTCGTCAGGTCGGGAGTTTCAGACGTGGTGGCATCCGCAGCGCCTCCCGCTCCGGTCCCCGCATCTTCGAGGTCCGCCGTGCCGTGCCCTGTCCCGGATTCCGGTGTCCCCGTGCCGAGTACACCCGGGTCGCCCTGGTCGCCGGTCGAGCCGTCCGAACCGGACTCCGTGGTGACCACGGGAGTTCCGTTCTCGTCCAAGGTCAGCCGGTACTCGGTCGTTTGACCGTCGGCGCCTGTCGTCGTCAGCGACAAGCCTTCCGCACCCGCCTGGATTGTCACCTTCGTATCGCCCAACTGGAACGACGCCTCGTGCTCTCCCGATAGCAGAGTGCTCGCCTGCTCCGTCATCTGCTCGATGCCATCACTGATGGAAGTACCGACCGATTCGACCGCAGAAGTCAGCGAACTCCCGAGATCTCCGGTCAGTGCGCTCGACACCGTCGTGCCGAGTTCGCTGAGCGTGGTGGCGAGAGTACTCAGCGCGGTGCTGGTATCGGAACTGTCGTCGTCGGAGTCGTCGTCGGTGTCCTGCGTCGTGGTCTTGACCGGCGACGAGGTGTCGCCCTTTTGCGTGCCCGCGGCACTGGTTTGGTCGTCCGAGTTCTGGCTGCCTGTGGCGGCACCGGCGGAACTACCGTCCGAGTTCTGGTTTCCTTTGGCTCCGGACTGGTCGCCCTTGGATGGCTCCTCGACCGGTGCCGCGGCAACCCCCGCGACCGACGGATAAGCACGCTCCTGGATCGCGTCGGCAAGCGCCTGGAGGTAGTTGTATTTGCCCTCGATGCCGGTTTGCGCAACGTTGCACTGGGCTCTGAACACATCGAGTTTGTCGCTGTAGGCCTGCTTGAAGACCTCGTCCAGCCACTCCTTGCAGGTCTCCCTGACCGCCTGCTTCCACTCATCGGAATGTCGTTTGACATCGTCGGTCCGATTTTCGATGCCGTCGAGGTCGGTCAAGGTATTCAGCAACATATCCGTGATGTCGCCGGTCTTGCTGGCGTCGATGATCCGCCGGATATCGTCTGCGGGCATTTCTTTGACCGTGATCACCGTCTGCCCGCCTCGTTCACGGTATCCGGCCGCAATCTGCAGAACAGTCGTCGCCTTCTGCTCCACGACCTGCCGAAGGATCGGCACGGCATCCGACATCGCGTTCGCAAGGGTCTGCACCGGGTTGCGATCTTGTTCCGCGAACCCGACGATCTCACGCAGCCGCCCTATGCCGGCCTCTGCGGCCGCCCCCTGCCAGCTCGCCCCCAAACTGTTCGCCGTGGTCTGCTGCACACCTCGCTGTGTGTCGGCAACAGTGATCATCGCTTTCAGAGCATCGGCAGACGCTTGCATCTTGGCGAGATTCATTTCGCGCTCTTGGTCATAGGTCGCCTGAATCTTCAGCAGCGGCCAACCGAGGTCTGTGCCGAATGCCTCCTGGTACAGCGGCAACAGCTGCTCGAAATAGAGGAGCCCCTTCGCGCCGTCGTCGAGAATTTGATCAACGGTCTTGGTCATCGCAGAACCTCCCGCCGGACGTCAGCGCTCACTTCGCTGCTGCCTGATCGAGGGCGCGCGCAGTGTTCTTGTCCACCTCGGCGTATTCCACCGTGGCCTTGCCGATTGCATCGGCGGTGGCTTCGACCGAAGTCGTCCACACCCTGAGCCAGGTGACAGCCCGGTCGATACCTTGTGAGATCCGGACCCCCTGAGCGGCGTAGGCACGACCCGCCTCGGTGCCGTCGCCCCAGTCGTTGTTCGCGACATTCTTTGCCGCCGTGCGCACTTCGGTCACGGTGGCCCTCAGACTGCTGACCGATTTGTCCATCGCCGTCTTGTCGACGACGACACCGCCGGAAACCTGTGTACCCATCTCCCCCGCCTCCCCAACACACGGCGCCCGGATGACGCCCTACCTACTTCGACGCGCGAACCCATCCGCTGGTTCCCGCGAAAATCTACTTTCCCAGATTCCCCTGATCCGTCTTCCTCCACTCCGAAGTCCCATCCGGATGCCGGTGGTACTCCCACGCCGCATAGTCCCCGTCCTCCTCGATCACCGTCACGTGGTCGGCGAGGCCGTCTTCGTCGTAGTCGGACCAGATGGTGGTGGAGTTGGGGTCGGTGTGGGTGAGGGAGTCGGCTACGCCGTCGGCGTCGAGGTCTTGGGAGGGGGAGTTGAGTTCGACGGGGCCGAGGCTGTCGAGGGGTGTGTGCGCGTCGATGTCGGGTAGGCCGAAGCCGGGGATGTCGCCCGAGGTGACCATGGCTCCTCCTCAAACGGGAAACTCGCGTATGACGGCGCGGCGGAACTCCACCATCCTGTCATCCGCGAGCGGCTCACGGCCACGTCGGGTGTTATTTCTTGGGCATGATCAGCCACAGGATCAGGTAGAGCAGGAACTGGGGTCCTGGCAGCAGGCAGGAGGCGACGAAGGCGAGGCGGACGACGCTCGGGCTCCACCCGAAGTAGTCGGCGATGCCGCCGCAGACGCCTGCGATCCATTTGTCGCTGGTCGAGCGGGTGAAGCGGCGGGTGGGGGCAGTCATGATGGTGTGCCTTCCTGGTCGAGCGGTGATGACTCCACAGTGCCGTCGGGTGCCACTCCCCGGCATCGGTCGACGGACCCATCCGCACCCTGATTTCGGGCTACCCCATCTCAGGGTCACACCCTGAGATCGGGCAGACTCGAGCGGTGAGCACGACATTGCACGCCAGCGGCCTGTCCGCGGGACACGCCGAACGGACCCTGTTCGCCGACCTCGATTTCACCCTCGCCCCGGGCGATGTGATCGGGCTGGTCGGCGTGAACGGCGCGGGCAAGTCGACGCTGCTGCGGATGCTGGCCGAGCACGACGCGGGCGACGGGACGATCACCTTGAGCCCCCCGGACGCCACCGTCGGCTACCTGGCGCAGGAACCCGAGCGCATCGAGGGTGAGACCGTGCTCGAATTCCTCTCCCGCCGAACGGGAGTGGCGCAGGCGCAGCGGGTGATGGACGCCGCGGCCGAGCGACTCGGCGAGGGCGGTGACGACGACTACTCCCCCGCACTGGAACACTGGCTGGCCCTCGGCGGCGCCGACCTCGAGCAGCGGGCCGAGGAGGTGGCGGCCGAACTCGGCCTCATCGATGGTCTGGCCGGCGGCCTCGACACCCCGATGACGGGCCTGTCGGGTGGCCAGGCGGCGCGTGCCGGACTGGCGTCGGTGTTGTTGTCGCGCTTCGACATTCTACTGCTCGACGAACCGACCAACGATCTCGACCTCGACGGCCTGGAAAGACTGGAACGTTTCGTCACCGGCGTGCGGGTGCCGCTGATGGTGATCAGTCACGACCGGGAGTTCTTGGCGCGCACCGTGAATCGTGTGCTGGAACTGGACCTGGCCCAGCAGCAGTACGGCATGTACGACGGTGGTTACGAGGCGTATCTCACCGAGCGCGAGATCGCCCGCAAACACGCTCGCGAGCAGTTCGACGAATTCGCCGACACCAAAGCGGGTTTGGAGGCACGCGCCCAGATGCAGCGCAACTGGCTCGAGCACGGTGTGCGCAACGCCCGGCGCAAAGGCAAGAACGACTCGGACAAGATGGGCCGCAAAACGCGCGCCGAGTCCACCGAGAAGCAGTCGGCGAAGGCCCGGCAGACGCAGCGCCGCATCGAACGGCTCGAGGTGGTCGAGGAACCGCGCAAGGAGTGGGAGCTGCGGATGGAGATCGCCACCGCCCCGCGCAGTGGTGCGGTGGTTGCCACCGCCAACAATGCGACGGTCACCCGTGGCGAGTTCACGCTCGGACCGGTCACCACCCAGATCGACTGGGCGGACCGGATCGTGCTCACCGGCGCCAACGGTTCGGGCAAGTCCACCCTGCTCGGGCTGCTGCTCGGCAAGATCGCTCCCGATTCCGGTTCTGCCGCTCTGGGTTCCGGTGTCGCCATCGGTGAGGTGGACCAGGCGCGTGGGCTGTTCCGCGGCAGCGAGCGGCTGGTCGACACCTTCGGCGCGGCCATGCCGGATTGGCCCGACGCCGATGTCCGCACGCTGCTGGCCAAGTTCGGGCTGCGTGGTCCGCACGTGATCCGGGCGTGCGACACGCTCTCACCGGGTGAACGCACCCGCGCGGCCCTGGCCCTGCTCCAGGCGCGCGGGGTGAACCTGCTGGTCCTGGATGAACCGACCAATCACCTCGACCTGCCCGCCATCGAACAGCTCGAGCAGGCGGTCGAATCCTTCACGGGCACCCTGATTCTGGTGACGCACGACCGCCGCATGCTGGATTCTGTGCGAGCGACCCGCCGTTGGCACATGGCCGCCGGGCTGCTCACCGAGAAATAGGACACCCCATGGCATTAGGTATCGACACCCGCGTCACGCTGCTCGTCACCGGTCTGATCTTCCTGAGCGCCCTGCTGCTCGGGATCTGGAAGTATCGCGGCATCCGGGTCGACGGCGCCGCGCACGTCTACGTCGACATCGCGCACCGCGCGGCCCTGATGTATTCCTTCGCGGGCCTGGTGCTTGCCGTGTTCACCGAGCTCAGCGCCTGGCCGACGCTCGTGAATCTGGCCGCCGACCTGGTGGTTCTCGCGTTCTTCGCCGGGGCGATCGCCAGTTACGTGATGCACGGCCTGCGCCGCGACACCACCGACCAGTTCGCCGGGGAGATCTCCGGCGCGCTGAAACTGTCGATGTACGGGCTGATCGTGGGTGAGGTCGGTGGCTTCCTCGTGCTGTTCACCGGTTTCATCGCCGGCCAGTTCTGATCAGATCAGTTGGACCACAGCGGTTTCCGCCGCGCCGAACAGGTCGATATCGGACCCGAACTTGATCCCGACCAACCCGGCGACGAGGGTGGCGAGCAGGATCGCGACAACCACGATCAGCGACCGTGAGCGCGGCGAGGGCCGTGGCACCGCCACCGCGCCGCTGCGCGACGACTCGGCCTCGATGCGCTGACCGTATCCTTCGTCGCGGATCGGCACCGTCGGCGAATACCCCTGCGGCACTTCACGACACCCCGGCCGTCCACACGCCCCGCCGCAGCGGTGTGGCTCGCCGTACTCGTAGTACTGATCCTGGTAGTTGCGGGCAGGCAGCGGCGCCATGATCGGCCCCCTTCGAATCGTGCTGCGCGCCAAACTCTCCGGTGCGCCGAGCAAGCACACGCGCCACGGGCACACAGGTCCTTACGGCGTACGCCGATAGTAGAGGCAGCGGCGACGGCACGCCAGCCGATCAGACGGCGGCGACCTGCTTGGCCAGGTCGTCGGCCAGCTGACGCGCCTGCGCCGGATCGGTGGCCTCGACCATCACCCGAACCAGCTGCTCGGTGCCGCTGGGCCGCAACAACACCCGGCCCGACTCGCCGAGCATGCGCTCCGCCTCGGCCACCGCGTCGCGCACCTCGGGGGCGGCGGCGACCGCGGCCTTGTCCGACACCTTCACGTTCACCAGCACCTGCGGCACGGTGCTCATCACCGACGCCAGGTCCCCGAGCCCGCGACCGGTCTGCGCCATCCGCGCCATCAACCGCAGCCCGGTGAGCACTCCGTCACCGGTGGTGCCGTAGCGCGGGAAGACCACGTGACCCGACTGTTCGCCACCGAGACTGAACCCGCCGCGACGCAGTTCCTCGAGCACGTAGCGGTCACCGACAGCGGCGGTGAGCACGCGAATACCGGCCTCGCGCATGGCGATATGCAGACCGAGGTTGCTCATCACCGTGGCCACCAGGGTGTCCTCGACCAGTTCGCCCGACTCCCGCATGGCCAGCGCGAGTACCGCCATGATCTTGTCGCCGTCGACCACCTCGCCGGCGGCGTCGACCGCGAGGCACCGGTCGGCGTCGCCGTCGAGCGCGACACCGAGATCGGCGCCGTTGGCGAGCACCGCGGCGCGGACCGCGTCCAGGTGGGTGGAACCGCAGCCGTCGTTGATGTTGAGACCGTTGGGTTCGGCGTTGATCGCGATCACCGTCGCGCCCGCCTCCCGGTACACCTGCGGCGCCACCTCGGCGGCCGCGCCGTGCGCGCAGTCGACCACGACGGTGAGCCCGGACAGGTTCTCCCCGGTCGATTCGAGCAGATGCTCGACATAGCGTTCGTGGGTGCCCTCGACGGTGTAGTCGCCGCGCACCCGGCCGATGCCCGCGCCGGTCGGGCGCACGGTGGTGCCGTCGGCGATCAGGGCTTCGATCCGCTGTTCCACGGCGTCGTCGAGCTTGTGCCCGCCCGCCGCGAAGATCTTGATGCCGTTGTCGGGCATGGGGTTGTGCGAGGCGGAGATCATCACGCCGAAGCACGCGTCGTAGAGGCCGGTGAGGTAGGCAACGGCCGGGGTTGGCAGCACACCGACGGACAGCACGTCGACACCGGTGGCGGTCAGGCCCGCGGTCACCGCGGCCTCGAGCATCTCGCCGCTGGCCCGCGGATCACGGCCGAGAACCGCGACCGGACGCTTCTTGCCCCGGCTGAGTACCTGCGCCGCCGCACCGGCGACCCGCATCGCCAGCTCCGGGCTCAAAGACTCGTTGGCGAGCCCACGAACGCCGTCCGTACCGAAAAGCCGTCCCATACCTGCCCCTTGTAGGTGGTCCATATACAGCACGAGAGCAGGCGACCAGCCGTGCTGGAAGCCTGCTCTCGCACACGTGCTCCGCAGACCGTACCGCCTCAGCCAAGGTAGGCGAAGACGGTGGTCGGCAGTGCCGAAATCAGCGCTTCGAGTACTGAGGCGCCTTACGGGCCTTCTTGAGGCCGTACTTCTTGCGCTCGGTGGCACGCGGGTCACGAGTCAGGAAGCCGGCACGCTTGAGCGCGGGGCGATCCTCGGGGGTGACCTCGATCAGCGCGCGGGCGATGGCCAGACGCAGGGCGCCTGCCTGACCCGAGGGGCCGCCGCCGTGGAGCAGGGCGACGATGTCGAAGGACTCGGTCCGCTCGACGGTCACCAGCGGGGACTTCACCAGCTGCTGGTGCACCTTGTTCGGGAAGTAATCCTCGATGGTGCGGCCGTTGAGGGTGAAGTTGCCGGAGCCGGGAACCAGTCGCACGCGGACGACGGCTTCCTTACGGCGGCCGACGGTCTGCACGGGACGATCGATCACGATCGGCTCGTAGGACGCCTCGTAGACGGCCTCGCCCTCGTCGTAGCCTTCGCCGTCTTCGACGACCTCGACCACGGTCTCGTCGACCGCGTCGAACTCTTCGGGGGTGAACTCTTCAGGAGCGGTCACTGGGCCACCTGCTTGATCTCGAACGGAACCGGCTGCTGCGCGGCGTGGGGGTGGTTCGGGCCTGCGTAGACCTTCAGCTTGCCCGCGATCGCGTTACCCAGCTTGTTCTTCGGGATCATGCCCTTGACGGCCTTCTCCACGAGACGATCGGGACGGGTCGCCAACACCTCGCCGACAGTGCGCGACTTGAGGCCGCCCGGGTGTCCGCTGTGGTGGTGGATCAGCTTGTCCTGCTTCTTGTTGCCGGAGATGGCAACCTTGTCCGCGTTGATGATGATGACGAAGTCGCCACCATCGACGTGGGGTGCGTAGGTCGGCTTGCCCTTGCCGCGCAGCAGGCCAGCGGCCTGCACGGCGAGACGGCCGAGGACTACGTCAGTGGCGTCGATGACGTACCACTTGCGGGTGACGTCACCTGCCTTGGGGCTGTACGTAGGCACAGTCGTTCCCTGTCTGTCGTCGGTGTTGCCGGCCAACTGTTATGGATCCCGGAGTCGAGATTTGTCCCGGCGGCCGGTGGAGACCCGGGACATCGCGGAGACACCGAACCGCGAACGGGTCGACGTTCCACACGCCAGCGGCCAACGATACCAGCCGGGTATGACGCCCCCACAATCGGACTAGATGACCACCGGCGGGCCCGGGTCGGTGGTGCGCGCCGGGCCGGGGATCAGATAGCGCAGGTTGTCGATGCCGGGGGTGGCGCATCCGTCGACGACGCTGCCGTCCGCGGTCGCGATGCCGTCGGGCGGCGTGGTGTTGACGTACGGGGTGAACGCGCAGTCCGAGGCGTCGGTCGCGAGGGTGGTGTCGGTCTGCCAGCCGGTGGCGGCGAGTGCCAGCGCGCCGAGCACGGCGGGTGCGCCGAAGAATCCCTTCTTGACCTTGCCGAGGAGCTTTCCGCGCTGGTCGGCTTCGTCGTCGAGCGCGTGCCGCCCACCGGACTGGGCGGGCGGTCCGGCCACGAAACCGGCGGGCCCCGGTGGCTGGGCGGCGGGCGGCGCGGCAGGCGGCGCACCCCAGCCGACCTGGGCGGCATAGGCCTGCCCGGGATGCTGCGGTTCGGGGTAGTCGTCCTCGTCGAACGGCTCGGTGACCAGCAGATGCGCGGCGCCGAGCACCAGTGCGTGCATCGGGTGATCGGCCACCTGCAGCCGCTGTCCGAGGTGGTTCTGGAAGGCCAGGCGCAGCGCGTCGTTGAAGCAGACGTTGCCCGCGAGCAGCACCGTCGAGGTGTCGGCGCCGATGGAACGGGCCGCGGCCATCGCCTCGATTACCACGTTGTCGGCGGTGCGCGCGTCGCGCAGCGCCTCCGGGTTCACCGAGACCTCCACCGATTCGGTCGGCTGCTCGTCGTCGCCGTGCACCGCGACGACCAGCAGCGTGCGGCCGTCGGAGTAGATGCCGGTGGCGCCGATGCCGGTGTGGTGCCGCTCGCTCGGCGGCGAGACCAGGCCGAGCGCGCGCAGGTATCCCGACAGCGCGACGCTCTCCGGTAGCGGTTCGACGACCACGTCGAGCTGTTCGACCAGTCCGGCGTAGACCTCGACCTTCTCCTCCGGCCAGCTGTCCGGATACGGCAACGCCACCAGCTGCGGCTTTCCGCGCAGATACTTGCCGACGGCGGCCAGCGGGTTGTAGAGCCTGGCCCGGAACACCAGTTCGGCGGGCCAGGTGGCGCCGGCGATCACGATCTGCGGGTGCCCGAGGATGTCGCGCACGTCGGCGATCGCCATCCCCAGATCGGGTCGCTGCCGGTCGACACCGGCGGTGTGCAACCTGCCCGCGGCGTCGGCGAGCAGGTAGGCGGGCGGGGTGTAGGTGCCCTCCACCTGAACCGGGCGGATGGGGGTCTCACCGCCACCCGCGGCGACAGACACCACATCCCACCCCAGATGCAGGGCGCCAACTCGAACGGTCACAGGCTCAAGTGTGCCCGGTCGGCGCTCGACACGCGCAGTGTGTCCGCCGAAACGACGTTGACCTGCCCGATCATCATGCCTGCGACCGCTTCAGCCGCAGGCGGGTCCAGGTGAGGAACGCCAGTGCGGCGGTGATCACGAGCACCATGGCGATGTCGAGGATCCAGATGCCGACCGAATGCGTCCACAGCGAATCGTCCTGCGCACCCCAGAACAGATTCTTCAGATCGACGGTCGACGCGCCCGACGCGTAACCCCAACGGGCCGGGAACAGGTACGACACCTGCTCGAGTCCGACGCGGTCGGTCACCGGGATCAGACCACCGGCCATCACGAGCTGCACCATGATCATCACCACGAGCATCGGCATGACCTGCTCGTTGGACTTGGCCAGGCTCGACATCAGCAGACCGAACACCACACAGCAGACCGCCGTCATGGCGATGTCGATGTAGAGCTCGATGCTGCCGTTCGGAATCAGCGATCCGGCACCGGGCGGGTTCTTACCGAGCAGGGTGATGCCGATCAGCACCGCGGACTGCAGGAACGCGACCACGCTGAACACCGCGATCTTGGCAAGCAGGTACGCCGAGGGCAACAGCCCGACCGCCCGTTCGCGGTGGAAGATCGTCCGCTCACCGACCAGGTCACGCACACTCAGCGTCGCACCCATGAAGCACGCGCCGAGGATGAGCACCACCAGCAGCTGCTGGGTCTCGCTACCACCGGACTTGGCGAACGACCCGTCGGGCTGGGCGACCAGCGGCCCCGCGGCGAATCCGTTCTCACCGGGCACCACCAGCGACAACGCACCGAGGATGAACGGCAACACCACCAGGAACACCAGATAACCGCGATCGGCGAAGATCAACCGCAACTGCCTGCGCGCCAACGTACTGAACTGCCGCATGCCGCTCGACTGCGGCGGCGCACCGGCATTGCCGCGCTGCAACGGCTGAGGCGGCGGTGGCGGCGGCACATAGGCCTGCCTGGACCGATACGCCGCGAAGGCCTGGTCCGGGTTGGCCGCGACATTGGCGAAGATCTCGGCCCAGTCGCTGGTACCCATCGCCGCGCCGACACCACCGGGGTGGCCGGCGAACGCGGTCTTGCCGCCGGGCGCGAGCAGCACCACCTGGTCACACATGTCCAGGCAGGCCACGGAGTGGGTGACCACGATGACCACGCGACCGGCGTCGGCCAGTTCGCGCAGCATCTGCATGACCTGCCGGTCCAGCGCCGGATCGAGGCCCGAGGTCGGCTCGTCGAGGATCAGCAGCGACGGACCGGTGAGCAGCTCCATCGCCACCGACGCGCGCTTGCGCTGACCGCCGGAGAGCCGGTCGACCCGGGTATCGGCGTGCTGGGTGAGCGAAAGCTCCTGCAGCACACCGTCGATCACCTGCTGACGGTCGGCCTTGGTGGTATCCGGCGGCAGCCGCAGCTCGGCGGCGAAACCGAGGGCCTGGCGGACGGTGAGCTGACGGTGCAGCACGTCGTCCTGCGGGACCATGCCGATACGCGAACGCAGCGCCTCGTATTCGGCGTGCAGGTTGCGGCCCTCGAAGGTGACCACACCGCCGGAGGGCTGGGTATTGCCCGCGATCAGCTTCGACAACGTCGACTTGCCCGCGCCCGAGGGGCCGATCAGCGCGGTCAGCGTGCCACGCCCGGCCTGCATGTTCACATCGACGAGCAACTGCTTGTTGCCCTCGACGGTGAACCCGACCCCGTGCACCGTGAGACCCAGTTCGGCGACCGGCTTCTGCCGGTGCACCAGCGCACCCTGCGCGACGACGAAGTCGATGTTGCCGATGGTGACGATGTCCCGCTCGCGCAGCACCGTGCGCTGCTGGCGGTGACCGTTGACGAAGGTGCCGTTGGCCGACCCGAGGTCCTCGACGACCAGCCCCTCCGGCGAGGAAACCAGCCGCGCGTGCTTGCGCGAGGCCAGCGGGTCGTTCACCACGATCTGGTTGTCGGAGGTACGGCCGATGCTCAGGCCGCCGGGCGGGATGCGGTCACCGCGCGCCACCGGTTCGGTCGAGGCCGCCTTGCGCACCGGCGGCAGCATCGAGGAGTCGGCGCGGCGGGTCATATTGATGTTGTCCTGCGGCGCGACCGGCTGCGACGGCAGCTGCGAGGTCGGCACGTACTGCGGCCGGGCAGGTGGCTGCTGCTGTTGAGGTGTCGGATGTGACGGTGGCTGGAAGGACGGGCGCTGCGGCGGACGGTGCTGCGGTTGCTGCTGCGAAGGCGGCGCGACCATGGTCGCCGCGTGCCGCGATCCCGCCCCCGGCGCCGCGGGCACGAGGTGCAGCAACGGCCCGCTGATCGCGTCGCCCAGGCGCACCTGGGTCGGCCGGTCGATCGAGACCGGCTGACTCAGCCTGCGTGCGTCGACGAAAACGCCGTTGGTACTGCCGTTGTCGGCGAGTACCCAGGCGCCGTTGCTGAAGCGCAGAGTGGCGTGCACGCGCGAGACCAGCGGACTGTCCACGAACAGGGTGACCTCGGGCGCACGGCCCATGGTGATCTGCTGGCTCGCTTCGAAGACTCGTTCGGTTCCATCATGGCGCACGGTGATGGTCTGCGCCCCCGGTGAAGACATGGAGCGGATACTATGCCATCGCCCGGACATCGGCGGTGCCCCCGAGACGGCTTCACACCCGATCCGGCGACCGACCTGCACGTGTATCCGGCCGACCAGGGGGACCGATGCCGAAAGGCCAAGTGCTCGTTGCCATCACCGCCGTGCTATGCGCACTGCTGAGTGTGGGCTGCACACGGGCGGTCGACGGCCGCGCGGTCTCGATCTACGACGACCCCTTCCGAGTAGCCGGTCTGCCGACCACCGGCGGCCCGAACGGCCCACGACCCGGCGTCGCGGATTCGTCGCTCACCGCGTCCAACGGTGACGGCGGCGAGGTCGACGCCCTCGCCCTCAACGCCATCGAGGACATCCAGACCTACTGGGAGTCGGTGTTCGGCACGGAGTTCCGTGGTGAGACGTTCGACCCGGTCACCACCCTCATCTCGTGGGACGCGCGCGCCCCACGCAACTCGGCGGTCGAGTTCTGCAAGGAAACCACCTACCACCTGGTGAACGCCGCCTACTGCCGCAGCGACAACTCCATCGGCTGGGACCGCGCGATGCTGCTGCCGACGATGAGCGAGACCTTCGGCCCGATGTCGGTGGTGATGGTGCTCGCCCACGAATACGGGCACGCCATCCAGACCATGGCCAAGATGGTCACCAAGAAGACCCCGGTACTGGTGAAGGAACAGCAGGCCGACTGTTTCGCGGGTGCGTTCATGCGTCATGTCGCCGAGGGCAAGTCGAAGCACTTCACCATCAACACCTCCGACGGCCTCAATTCCGTGCTGGCCGCGACGGTTTCGATTCGCGATTCCGACCCCGACGATCCGGAGAGCGTGCACGGTTCGGCGTTCGAACGGGTCACGGCGGTGCAGATCGGTTTCACCGACGGTGCGCGCGGCTGCAAGGGCATCGACGAGGACGAGATCGAATCGCGTCGTGGCAATCTGCCGCAGAGTTTCTCCGGCGACCAGGGACGCGGCGAGTACCCGATCACCCAGAGCAACCTGGTCGAGTTGAGCAAGGCCCTGCAGGCGATCCTGCCGGTGCGGCAGTCACCCTCCTACGACTATTCGGGATCGCAGGTGGAGTGCGACGACGGCGCCGTCACCGACCCGGTCACCTACTGCCCCACCAAGAACGTGATCGCCACCGATGTGCCCGGCCTGGCCGAACGCGGTTCCGCCGACGACAGCGACGACGGCCCGCTCCCGGTGAAGGTGAGCGGCGACTACAACGGCTACGTCCTGTTCATCTCCCGCTACACCCTCGCCGTGCAGCGCAGCAACGGCCAAGCGCTCACCGGCGCGAAGACGGGCCTGCGCGCGGCCTGCCTGTCGGGAGTGGTCACCGGCAAACTCGCCGAGCCCGGCCGCCCGGTCAGCCAGGGCGACATCCAGCTCTCCGCGGGCGACCTCGACGAAGCGGTCTCCGGCCTGCTCACCGACGGCCTCGCCGCCAGCGACGCCGAAGGCAACACCGTCCCCAGCGGCTTCTCCCGCGTCGACGCCTTCCGCGCGGGCGTCCTCAACGGCGCGACAACCTGCGAATCCCGCTACAGCTGACTCAGCCGAACGGGGGCGGCGCGGCTGGTTCGTAGCGCAGGACCCGGTTGCCGATCATGATCTCGGTGCCGGGGACGAGCACCAGCGGCTGGTTCGGGGTGAGCCGGATCCAGTCGCGATAGCCGGGCAGCCGGCTGCGAGTTCCGTTGGTGGAACCGCGATCCAGCAGTTGCACGTCCCAATTCACCAGGTGCACTTCGGCATGCGCGCGTGACATGCCGCCGGAGGTGTCGTCGATGCGCAACGGGATCAGGCCGCGTTGTGCCGCTTCGGAATTCTCCGGGTCGCGCCCGATCACCGCGTCGGCCGCGAGCAGGTAGGTCATGCCGTCGTCGAGGACGAGCATGCCCAGCGGCGGGCGGACCACTTCGGCCAGCGCCTGGGTCTGGTCGACCGGCATGCCGCACACCGTGCAGAACGCCGAACGCGGGTCGCTGGGATGCGCTCGCGCGCACTTGAATCCCATCACCTTCACCGTCAGCACCGTCGAACGGGCGGTCGCCTCTAGCCTGCGTTGCAGGTCGGGGTCGGGTTCGGGGGCGGGATTGGTTCCGGCGGTGCGGGTTTCGGCGTTGTGCGGGTCGACCAGATCGTGGTTGGTTCCGGTCACCGCGTCCAGCATCGAGGTCGCGGGCTGCATCCCCGTGGCAGGCGCCTCGGCCGGGCGCGAATCCTGTTGCGGCGGGCGTGGTTCCCGGTCGATGCGGGCAGTGGGCGGCGGCAGGCGGCGGGCGTCCGGGTCGGCGGTACGCACGCGGCTTCGCACATCGTTGGCCCACACCACGGCCCCGGCCGCCTGCGCGATGCCCTCGACCAGCCAGCCGATGCCGCGTTCGGCGGGCAGGTCGGGGATGCGGCCCTTGGCGTCGTCGACGAACAGCGCAACGCCCTTGGCTGGTTCGGAGGCCACCCGGTCGACGGTGAACGCCGCGTCACTACCCCGGTAGTACTCAGGCCCCCGATCGCCTGCGAGCACGGCGGTCACCGCGCCGTGCAGGAAGATCGCGACACCGCCGTTGTCGGCGGCCGAGAGCACCCCGAAGTCGATCGGCACACCCGGCGAGATCTGCTCGGCATGCTTCATCAGCCACCGGGTGGCCTCCCGCGCGACCGAGGCACCCGGCCCGCCCGGTTCCGCCTCCACCGCGGTGCGGACGAGCTCGGCCAGCGATTCCAGGGCGATGGCGGCGGTGGATTCCGGGGTGAGGCGTCCGGGCTGCCGGTGCGCCACCGCGATCACCGCTCCCGCCACGTGCGCCACGGCATGCGCGCCCGGCACGATTTCGACCTGCCGATCCCTCACAGGTATCGGCCTCCACCGGAACCGCGCAGCAGGGTCGTCGACATGACATCCAGACTATGGCAAAGCACCACACTTAGGGCCCCCTGGGCGGGCTTGTTCCGGTAACTTCACACCTACAGCGGGAGGAACACCGAGGGGCAGCCATGATCAGGATCCGCGTCGCGTTCGCATTGTCGGCAGTCACGATCGCCCTCACGGGCTGCGCGGTGAGTGGCACCCCCGTCGCAGGTGAGATCGATGTGCGCAAACTCGAGGTGGGGACCTTCGCCGTCGAGAAGCGCTCGCACGATGAAAAGGCCGGTAGCGCAGGTCCGCTCGTGGAGGGCATGCGGATGTCGGGCGCCGTGCCGCCGACGGTCCGGATCGATCCGTCGATGTCCTACGGGCGCGGGTCGACCGTGATCCCGTCGGTGGAACGCGCACTCGATTTCATCGCCAATGTGTCACGTCCGGTACTGGAGAACCGCAAGTTCGTCACCGGCTATGTGACGCTCGGCGCCGACCGCGCCGATCCCGACGGCAGCAAACGTCCCGGTGCCGACGCCACCGCCATCACCACCGCGATCCTGCGTTTCCCCGACAGCGCCTCGGCCACGCTGGCGGCCCGCGAACTCGAGGACGTCGACCTCGGCGTCTCCCCGGACAACCGCAAGCTCGCCTCGACGAAATACCCCGAGGCATATGTGCATTGGCGTCCCGGCATCCCGACCGTCGGTGCCTTCCACGCGCACAAGGAATTCGTGATCTCACTGTTCGTGCAGCGGCCACGCGCCGACGCCGACGACCTCGTGTCCTGGATCGATATGTCGCTGGAAGCGAGCCTGGCCCAGCTCGCGAAGTTCACCCCGACCCCCTACGACAAGCTCGCCGACCTGCCCGTCGATCCCGACGGCCTGCTGGCCCGCGCCGTCGTGGAGGACACCACCGAGACCGAGCCCGACCAGAGCACCTTCGCCGTGTACAGCCCCGAGCACATCGTGAGCCGGGTCGACGACGAGACCGCCCGCGAACGCCTCCTCGAAGCCGCGGGCGCCGACCGGTACGCCCTGGTCGAAGGCGGCGCCATCGCCCGCGTCCGCGATCAGGCGGGGGCCGAAGCGCTGATGCAGGGCTTCATCGACTCGGCCGAGCACTACGATTCCGTGCCCGCGCCCACCGATGTGCCCGGCGCCAAATGCTTCCAACTCAATTCGAAGGGCAACTCCGACATCGATTCCGAATACCGCTGCTACGTTCCGTACAAGCGCTACCTGGCTATTGTCGGTGCCGAGCAGGAACCCGAGATCCGGCAGAAAGTCGCCGCCCAATACGCCCTGCTGGCCAACAGTTTGTAGGTCGGCAGAACGGGTTACTATTCGGCCGACCATCGTTTCGGGGAGGAATGATCGCCGTGCTGTCGAGGAAACCGGCCTGCGCCGCACTGGCGACCGTCCTGCTCACCGGCCTGCTGGCGTGCGGCTCCGGGGAGGAACCGGGCGCGGCCAGCGATCCGCCGGTCGACCTGTCCACCCTCGATGTGGGCAACTACCCGACGCAGCCCCGGGTGGTCGGCGCCGTCGCGAGCATGGATCAAGCCCGGTTCATCGAGGCCGAACGCCTCGGCGATCACGTCCCCGCCCCCGCCGATATCGATCCCCGGTTCATTCACACCAACCCGTCGATCGCCTCGGTGTTCATCGACCCCGAGGCCGCGCTCGGCAAGATCATGGCCGTCGACCGGTTCGCCGAGATCGCCCCCGATTTCATCGGCGGTTTCGTGAGTTCGGCCCAGACCAAGCCCGACAACCAGGGCATCGACATGGTCAACGCCGTGATGATCTTCCCCGACGCGCAGAAGGCCACCGCCGCCGCGACCGCGCTCGAGCAACTCGACTTCGGCTACGCGCCCAACAATCAGCCGATCGAGATCCCGGGTTACCCTGCGGCGAAAGCACATTGGCAGCCCGACCAGCAGTCGATCGGATCGTGGTTCGCCACCGGGCATCTGGTGATCTACACCTGGTTCTACGACTACCTCAAGATCTGGCTGGGCAAGGTCGACAAGCAAGCCCTGCTCGACCTGACCCGCAAGAGTCTGGACACCATCGTGCCGTCGGTCGCCAACTTCACCCCCACCGCCGATCTGATGACCCTGCAACGTGACCGCGACGGCATGCTCGGCCGCACCGCGCCCCGCCCGCGCGAGGATTCCTGGCTCAACCCGCCCGGCGTGTACGCGGGCCGCACCGCCCGCCATTTCTCCTCCGACCCGGTGAGCATGACCGCGATGATCGCCGACAACGGCGTCGACCTGTACGCCAGTGACGGCGCCGAGGTCTTCCGGGCCCGCGATATCGCGGGCGCACAGGCCGTGCGCGACGAATTGGGCGGTCTCACCCGAAAATTCACCGCCGTCGACCCACCGAAGAATCTGCCGAGCGCCGAATGCAAGGAATACATCGGACGCAATCAGCATTTCGCGATCCGCTTCTACTGCGCCGTCTCCTACGACCGCTACGCCGCGTACGTCTGGTCCAACCAGCTCCTCGACGTGCAGCAACGCGCCGCCGCCCAGTATGCCCTGCTGGTGAACGCGTCATGAGAATCCGCCGTTTCGCGATCGCCGCGTTCGCTGTCGTCCTCGCCGGCTGCGGGTCGGCGGTCACCGGTTCCCCGCTGCCTGCCGAGATCGACATCCGCACACTGGATGTCGGCAGTTTTCCCACCGAACCGGTGAATGCCCACGACGACGACCCGGTTCCCGATTTCTACGAGATGTACCACGTGGCGGGCATGCGCGTCGCGAGCCACGTCATCGACGCCGCTGCCATCGACCCGCGGATGAAGTACGGCACCGGGGCACGCGCCTTCTCCGACGGCACGGCCGCCTGGGAACTCGGCGACGACAAGGTCGTCGAGCCGATCCTCGAGAAGCACAAGATGCTCTACGGATTCCTGTCGACGGGCGCGTCGACCGATTCCACCGTGAGCTCGATGGACTGGCCAGCCAAGGAATCGACGAACACATTCACCGCCGCGACCATGGTGCTGCAATTCCCCGACGCCGCCCACGCCACCGCGGCCGCCCAGGAACTCCACGACGCCGAGCTGGCCGCCTTCGCGGGCCGCAACCAGCCCGTGAGCATCCCCGGTCACCCCGCCGCACGTTCCCACTGGCGCCCCGATTCGCCCTTCGTGCGCACCCTACTGCCGCACGGCCCCTATGTGCTCGCGTTCCTGCTCTCGATCGACAAACCCGACCAGAACGCGCTGACCGCCCTGGCCGCCACGGCTTACGACAAGCAGATCGAGGCGATGGCCGACGTCCCCGTTCTCACCGACGAAGAGGTCTACGCCCTCCCGTTCGACCCCGACCACCTGCTGGTCCGCACCCTCAATCCCGACCAGTTCACCTTCCCCGGCGGCGACGGTGCTCACATGGTCACCACCGCCACGGGGGCCCTCCACTTCGCGGGAACACCCGGCGTCCCCCTCTCCCCCGAACGCGACAGAATCGCTGGACAGTTCGCCGCGATGAAAGCCGAACAGGTCGCCTTCTCGCACGGCACGATGACCATCCGCACCGCCGACCCCGCCTCGGCCCAGCGCGCGATCACCGACAAACTCTTCCCCCACCATCCCAAAGCCGATGCCGCCCCGCCGCCCAACCTCCCCCAGGCCGCATGCACGGAGAACCGCACCCTCGACGGCGCCAAACGGTTCACCTGCCTGGTCGCCTACAAGCAATACGTCGGAGTGGTCGGTGGCAGCCAATTGCTCGACGCCCACCAACGTGCCGCAGCGCAGTACGCGTTGTTCGCCAATACCCGCTGACCGCCCCGTTCGGGCCGGTTTCGCTATGCTCCGGCCGAGCAAGGGCAGCATGCACCGAGTCAGGAGATCGTGAGATATGGCGATGAGCCCCGGCACCATCGTCGGCGGGTACCGGATCATCCGGAAGCTCGGCGCGGGCGGGATGGGCTCGGTCTATCTCGCGGCCCACCCCAGCCTGCCCCGCACCGACGCGTTGAAGATTCTCAGCGCCGAACTCAGCAACGACCCCGAGTTCCGTGCCCGCTTCGAGCGCGAGGCGAATCTGGCTGCCGGACTGGATCATCCGAATATCGTCTCGGTCTTCAACCGCGGCGAGGAACACGGCCAGCTGTGGATCGCCATGCAGTTCGTCGAGGGCACCGACGCCGCCGCCGAACTCGCCCGCGACCCGCAGGCCATGACCCCGCTGCGCGCCCTGCGCATCACCACCGAGGTCGGCAAGGGCCTGGATTTCGCGCACCGGCGCGGCCTGCTGCACCGCGACGTCAAACCGGCGAACTTCCTGCTGTCGAGCAGTTACGGCGACGAAGAGCGAGTCCTGCTCACCGATTTCGGCGTCGCGAAGTCGACCGACGACGCCTCCGAACTCACCCAGACCGGCAACTTCCTCGCCACCATCGCCTACGCGCCACCGGAACAGCTGTCGGGTGCGCACCTGGATCACCGTGCCGACATCTACAGTCTCGCCTGCTCGTTCTACAAGCTCCTCACCGGCCAAAACCCTTTCCCCGCAACGCAACCGGCCATGGTGATGATGGGTCACCTGCACGAACCGCCGCCGCGGCCGACCGCGGTGCGCCCCGGCCTGCCGCCCGCGATCGACCACGTCATCGCCCGCGCCATGGCCAAGAACCCGAACGAGCGGTTCGGTACCTGCCGCGAATTCACCGACGCCGCGACCGCCGCCCTCGTGCCTGGCTCGCACCCCACCGGCCACCACACCGCCCCCACCTACCCCGTCCAGGTGCCGCAGCAGTGGTCACCACCCACTCCTCCCGCCGCCGCCCCGGCATCCGAGAAGCCGAGGAACAAGCTGCTCCTCGCGGGCGCGGCCGTAGTGGCGGTGGTCGCGGTCGCCGCGGGCATCGGCATCTGGGCCTCGAGCGGCGATTCCACCCCACCCGGCCCCTCGACCAGCACCACCGCCGCGCTGACCCCGCTGGAACAGGCCCGCAAGGACAACCCCGCCTTCGCGGGCAAAACCGTCCTCATGGTCGACGTGGCCGCCGACGGCAAACTCGCCACCTACCTCGGCGGCACCCTCCCCACGAAATTCTTCGAAGACCTCGGCTTCGTCTACAACTTCAACTACACGAAAACCGGCGAGGAACCCTCCCCCCGCCCCGTCACCAGCACCACCACCCGCTTCGACACCCCCGACGACAGCTACATCCTCGCGGTCCGCAGCGACGAAAAAGCAGGCGGCGGCGGCCTCCTCGGCCTCCCCTACCAACTCACCGGCTCCCGAGCCACCGTCATCCCCATCGACGACCCCCTCACCGTCACCGCCATCCGCACCTGGACCACCACCTCCGAACAAACCCTCCTCTCCCGCCTCGTCCCGATCCTGAAAAACCGGGTGAAGTAGCCGTCGGTCGCAGACGCGGTAGCCTGTCGATCGGTTGAACGCCGCGATACGCGGTGATCGGTTGGAGGGGGAACATGCGGCTCGAGCGATTCGCTGCGTTGACGGCGGTCCTGGTGCTCGGATCCGGTTGCGCTGCAACAGTATCCGGCCAAGCCACGCCGAGGACGACACCGGTCGACCTCGCGGCCCTGCAAACGGGCGCGATGGTCACCGAACCGACCGACTTCGAACTGAACTTCAGCTCGCACGCCGCACAGCGGGTCAGGCTGATCGAAGGGCGGCGGCTCCTGAACGTCCTGGTCCACCCGACCGACTTCGTGCCGACCCTGACCGAGTCGAGCTACACCAAGATCTTCGCCGACGCCGAAGAGATGACCAAGACCGGTGGACTTCCAGAGAAGTTCGAAGATGCTGTCACCACCAATGATCTGGTCGCCGGCGTCTGCACAACACGAACGAACGGCAGCAGCCGTGACTTCGAATCCCTGTTCGTCGGGATCCTGGAATTCGGCACAGAGCAGAACGCCGTCGCGGCCGCCGCCGCGATGTACGCCGTTGGACTCACGCAGGAGAACTCTCGGCAGCCGGTGGCGATTCCGAGCTACCCGGGCGCGCACGGCTCTGCTTCGGACAGCAGCGTCAACGCTTTCCAGCCGCACGGCCGATTCGTGATCGTCACCGCGATACAGCCGGTAGCAGACCGCAACTCATCGGCCGACATGATCAAGAACGTGCTCGACAAGCAGATCGAGGCGCTGGACAAGTTCCAGGCCGTCGCCGCGGACGACCTGCTCGATCTGCCACTCGACCAGGATGGCATGGTTCGGCGCACAATGAGCAAGTCCCCGGTGGGCGACCCTTTTCAGATGGGCTTCCACAACGAGGATTTCGGCATATTCCTCCCGTCCGGGATCCTGCACTACGAGCGCAACCCTCACGAAACCCGCAAAGCGCTGGTAGACGCGGGGGTCGATCTCATCGGACGCCGCTACAGCACGGTCTACCGAACCAGGGATGTCGAATCCGCCTTCTTGCTGCAAACCGCGCTCGCTCGGCGCGGCAAGCACGACACCGTTCTCGAGCCGCCGCCTGGCATCGCCGATGCTCAATGCGTGCGCTTGGCCGAACCGGACAAGAATCGCAACTACAACGGTTTCTGCGTCCTGGTCTACGAACGGTATGTCGCCGTGGTGATGTCTCAGGCGTCCCAGTTGAACAGCACGCAGCCGTCAGATCCGACATTGCAGGAACGCACAGCCGCGCAGTACGCGATTCTGGCGAAGAGCGAGTGATGAATATGCGAAAGCTCCGCGCCTACGCCGCCTTTTCGGTCCTGATTATCCTCTCGAGCGCCTGTGGAAGCTCATCGGAGCCCCCTGCTCCGACCGCACCCGAAGTGGATATCAGCAAGCTGAACTCCGGGAACTATCCGACGACGCCGGTCGATGTCGAGGCCACGAGACAGCCACTTTCAGGGGCCGTTCGAGAATCCGTCATGATCGGTGCCGCGTCGCCGATGCCATACGACTACGACCATAGATTCGTCTACAACCGGCTGCGGGTGAGCCGCGAAATCACCACAGGCAAACCACCGTGGTACCCGGGGACCGACTTCAAGGGCGCCGAGGAAACACTCGACGCCATCCCCGGTGTGGTAGCGGGCTGGCAGACCGCCGCCTCCCGCCGTGCCCACATCTATACCGGCCGTGAAATCGACACGATGGTGGTCCGGTACACCGACGACGACCACGCGCGGTTCGCCTACGAGGAGTTGGCCAAGCGCACAAACGGTGTCCCAGGAGAAGTGCCCGGCTACCCGGATGCGCAGGTACGGGTCGCGATCACGAAGGACTCGTTCAGTACTCAATACATGCGCGCGTGGCTGGTTCGCGGCGATCTGCTCATCCACGCTGCGCTGAGCGACCCGGTCAGTGTGCCCTTCGACGCGGCAGCCAACGCCGACATCGTCAAACGCTTCTTCGACAAGCAATTGGCCATGCTCGAGTCCTACTCCCCCACCCCCGTGGCCGAGATCGACAAGGCCCCCTTGGACGTGGACGGTTTGCTGACCCGCACCCTGCCCGCCGAGGATGGACTCGCAGTCGGCCGCGTATATCCCAGGCAGGCCCTGCTGCACCTGGCAAATCGACCCGACAGAATGATGCCTGCCTTCGATGACGCCGGCGTCGACTACGCCGCTGCCGCGGGCGGCTCGGTGTATCGCACACGTGACGCGGCCGCAGCGGTCCGGTACCTGGCGGCAGAGGCCGCCGACATCGACCCCAGGTACGAACCGATGGACGCACCTGCCGAAATGCCCGGCGCGCGGTGTTACAAAGCCAAACCTGGTAAAGCGATGGCCATTGCTCTGCCGCCGACTTGTCTGACCACAGTGGGCCGATACGTTATCGGGTCGGTCGGAGCGAATCCACAGGACGCTCATCAGCGCCTCGCCGCTCAGTACAAGCTTCTTGCCGGGTACCAGTGAGCCCAGCGTCTGACAAGGAAGTCATAACCGTCGGTGCGCTACTATGCCCGCGAACCAGATCACCGGGGACGAGGTGGGCCATCGAGCTCACATCGGATCGAAAGAGTTAGTTGGAGGGGGAGGCGTGAGGTTCTGTCGTGGCGCATCGATAACCCGTTTCGCAGTTCAGGTGGCAGTCGCCGGCGTCATCACCGCCACTGTCGCCGGGTGCGGCGGACAGGTTTCCGGCTCGGCCACGCGCGAGGCGCCGGATACCTCGGGCCTCGACTTCGGCAACTACCAGACCGAACCTCGGGTGGTCGGCAATGCCAAGAGTCTGACCCAGGCGCGAGCGTGGGAGGCCCAGCGCCTCGCGGACTACGTGGCGGTCCCGTTCGAGGTCGATCCCGCGTACGTCCGTGACGCGCGATTCGATTCGTTCGTTCCGAGCACTCAGATCGTGCTGAACCGCAAGGGTCTCGGCGGGCTCATCGTCAACGACACCTTCGACGAGGTCGCCGAAGACCTCGTCGCCGGCTGGCTGAACTCGTGGGCCACCGAACTCGACGCCGAGAACAAGTCACGCAAGCTGCATCTCTCGGTGCTGATGTTCCCCGACGCGAAAACCGCGGAGTCCGTGGGTCCGACGCTCGAGCACGACGACTTCACCTTCAACACCGAGAACGTGAAGGTGCCGATCACCAAGTACCCCAAGACTTTCGCGCATTGGCGTCCGTCGGTGTCCTCGATCGGTTCGTGGACCGTGCACGACCGCTACGTCATCTTCATGAAGATCGACGACGAGACGCGTGCACCGGACCTGCCGTGGCTCACGAGCCAGGTGGAGAAGACACTCGAGGTGCAGATCCCCCTGCTCGACAAGTTCGTGCCGACGCCCTCGGACAAGCTCGAACACATCCCGCTCGACCCCACCGGGCTGCTCGGCCGCACCCTGCCCTCGGATCCCGGCGCACCCGTACGCGCGCAGCCCGACGGGTACTCCACCGGTCGCGGCGCGTTGAACTTGTTCGCCGAACCGTCACCGGATGTGCTGGCCGATTTCGCCGAGCATCAGATCGACCTCATCACCTTCGGCGAGGCCGTCATCTTCCGTTCGGCCACAGCGGCAGGCGCGAACGGCATGTACCAGGAGGCGATTGCCCCGGCGGACGACAAGCAAGAGGTCGAAGCGCCCGAAAAACTTCCGGTACCCGTCAAGTGTTTCGCCAACACCTACAAAGACTCCGAGGGCCAGGTGAAACCCGTCGACCACATCTGCTATCTGCAGGTGGACCGCTACGCCGTGCAGGTTCGCAACAAGAACCTGCAGGACCTGCACCAGCAGACGATCGCGCAGTACATTCTGCTGGCCGCTCGATAAGGAATCCGCGATGAAGACTTCCCTGCGGCTTGTCGGGCTGCTCACCGTCCTGACTCTCGGATCAGGTTGCGCGTCAACGATTTCCGGTCAGGCCAAACCAGGCATCACCCCCGTCGACATAGCCGCGCTGCAAACCGGCGCCCAGGTCGTCGAGCCCACTCCGTTCGAACTCAATTTCAGCTCGCATACCGCACAACGCATCAGGTTGATCGAGGGTCGGCAACTGCTGAATCTTCTCGTCCACCCGATCGATTTCATGCCGAGCCTCACCGAGCTCGACCACACCCGGATCTTCGCCGATTCGTCCGAGATGTCGAAAACCGGCGGCCTGCCGAGCACTTTCAACCCGATCGTCGACCAGAACGACCTCGTGTCCGGGGTGTCGACAGTCCGGACCAACGGCAGTGCTCGCGCCACCGAGTCGATGTATGTGGGAGTGCTGCATTTCGGTACGGCCGAGAATGCCAAGAACGTTGCCACCGGCATGTTCGAAGTGAGTACGCGAGGCGAGCCACCCCGCCAGCCGATCGAAATCCCCGGCCACCCCCAGGCCAACGGCACCATCGGGGCCGCAAGCGTCAATGCGTTCCAGGCGCACGGACCGTTCGTGGTCGTCACCTCGATCCAGCAGCCCCAGCCCGACCGCACGGCCTTGTCGCAGAAGATCCAGATGGTGCTGGACGCCCAGATCAAAGCGCTGGACTCCTACAAGCCGGTTCCTGCCGACGACCTGCTCGACCTACCGTTGGATCAAGACGGCATCATGCGCCGGACCATGGGCAAATCGCCGGCCGGTGACCCGTTCGGCATGAGTTTCCATCAAGAAGATTTCGGCACCTTCCAGCACTCGGGCATCTTGCACTACGAACGCAACACTCTCGAGACCCGCAAGGCATTCGAAGCGGCGGGCGTCGATTTGGTCGGCCGCCGCTACAGCACCGTTTACCGCACGCGCGACGTCGAGTCCGCGTTCCTGCTACAGACCGCGCTGGCCCGACGTGGCAAAGAAGACGCCGTGCTGGATCCGCCGCCCGGCATCGCCGACGCCCAGTGCGTGCGGCTCTCGGATGCCGACCCCAACCGCGGCTACAACGGCTTCTGCGTGCTGGTGCACGGCCGTTACGTCGCCGTGGTGATGGCAATGGCCACGGCGTCTCGCACCGCACTGCAGGCCGATCCGGTGTTGCAGGAGCGGACCGCCGCGCAATATCTGATCCTCGGGAAGAGCGAGTAGACGACCATGCGAAAGACCCGCGCCTACAGCGCTTTTGCCGCCCTCGCTCTCCTGCTCGGTGCCTGCGGTGACGATCCGGAACCGGCCGCACCGCCCGCACCCCAGGTCGATGTGGCGAAGCTGGATTCCGGCAATTACCCGACCACGCCGCTCGATGTCGAGAGCACCCGCACCGCCATGTCGGGCGCGTTGCGCGAATCCATCCGGATCGCCGCCGCATCGCCGACCCCGTACGACTACGACAATCGATTCGTCTTCGCGGCCCGTCCCGGTCACGCCGTCACGGCCGAAGCTCCGCCCTGGTATCCCGGTACCGATTTCGAGAACGGCAAAGACACTTCGGCCGCCATTCCCGGTGTGGTCGCAGGATGGGAGACGGCCGGGCAACGACGCGAAGAATTCAGCGCCGGTCGCGAGATCGATACCATGGTCGTGCGTTATGAAACCGCCGATCAGGCCCGCTTCGCCGCCGATGAAATCGGCAAGCGGACCAAGGGTGTACCCGGGCCCGTGATTCCGGACCACCCGGAAGTCCAGACCCGTGTCGATATCAACAAGGGTTCGTACACGACCCAGTACCTGCGCGCCTGGCTGCTCCGGGGCGACCTGCTCATCCACGCGAGTCTGTCCGACCCCATCAGCATTCCGTTCGACGCGGCGGCCGATGCCGACATCGTGAAACGCTTCTTCGACAAGCAGCTCGAACTGCTCGCATCGTACAAACCCACGCCGGTAGCCGATTTCGGGAAACTACCGCTCGATGTCGACGGCCTTCTGGCCCACACTCTTCCGGCGAAAACGAAGGAGAGCGAGGGTGCAGCCTTCCCGGTACAGGCAGTCCTGCATCTGGCGGGCTCGCGCCGCGACAAGCTGATCGCCGCCATCACCGATGCGGGGATCGACTACGCCAGCTTCGCCGGCGGATCGGTGTTCCGTGCGCGTGACGCCGATGCCGCCATCAGGTACATGGTCGCCGAAGCAACCGATTCGACGACCGAGGACCACATGAAGGTGGACGGGCCGGCCGAGATGCCAGGCGCGGAGTGCTATAACGCCAAGCCCGAGGTGAAATACGCCTCCGACGCACCGCCGATGTGCATCACCACCATCGGTCGGTATGTCATCAAATCCCAGAGCATGAATCTGCAGGACGCTCAGCAACAGCTGGCCGCTCAGTACAAGCTCCTGCACGGTTTCAGCTGATGAACGCGTGGACGATGCGGTAACGCGGCACCTGTTAGATTGCCCTGGTCGGCACGTGCACTGCGGGGCGCGCGAAGGATGAGGAGATGCGAATGGCCTTGCGGCCCGGCGCAATTGTAGGTGGCTACCGAGTGATCAAGGTCCTCGGTGCCGGTGGCATGGGCACCGTCTACCTCGCCCAGAACCCCAGCCTGCCACGCCGCGACGCCCTCAAGGTGCTCAGCGGTGACTTGTCGACCGACTCCGAGTTCCGCGCCCGCTTCGAACGTGAGGCGAACCTGGCGGCCGGCCTTGACCATCCCAATATCGTCGCGGTGTACAACCGCGGCGACGAGGACGGTCAGCTCTGGATCGCCATGCAGTACATCGACGGAACCGACGCCTCGGCCGAGGTCGCGAAGGGCCCGGCGCGGATGCCCGCGCATCGCGCGCTGCGCATCATCGGCGAAGTCGGCAAGGGCCTGGACTACGCCCACCGCCGCGGGCTGCTGCACCGCGACATCAAGCCGGCCAACTTCCTTATCGCCGCCGCCGAGGACGGTGACGAGGAGCGTGTGCTGCTCACCGATTTCGGCGTCGCGAAGTCGTCGGACGACGGCCAGGAACTCACGTCCACCGGCAACATCATGGCCACCATCGCCTACGCTCCGCCCGAGCAACTGATGGGTTCCAAGCTCGACCACCGCGCCGACATCTACAGCCTCGGCTGCTCCCTCTACAAACTCCTCACCGGCCAAAACCCTTACCCGGCAACGGTGTCGGCCATGGTCATGATGGGCCACCTGCACGAACCACCGCCCCGGCCCACCGCCGTCCGCCCCGACCTCCCGCCCGCGATCGACCACGTCATCGCCAAGGTGATGGCCAAGGACCCGGCCCAGCGCTACAACACCTGCCGCGAATTCGTCCAGGACGCCCACACCGCCCTCTTCGGGTCTCCCATGCAGGCCCCCGCCTCGCAAGGCTTCCTCACGACGCCGAGCATGCCTACTGCTCACACGACCGGGCCCAGGACCATCGCCACCGAACCGGTCGGCCAGCCGCGGTGGACCACCGACCCCAGTCGCCCTATCGCTACGAACACCGGCTACCACGGCAGTGTTCCGGAAAGCGACATCGTCACCGCCCGCAACCCCCAGCCGTTGCGCTCGCCGAAACGAGCGCGAAAGTTCTTGCTACCTGGGTTGATTGCGCTCCTCGTCGCAGCACTGGTCGGCACAGGTGTGTTTGTTCTGACGAGACCAGATGGTGCAGCAACTGCTGGTGACCCGATGAGCGAAGCCAGAGCCCAGAACCCCCAGTTCAGCGGCAAAACCATCACGGCATACAACTTCGGCAACTCCAGCCTGTCCGTAGTCTTGAACCCCAGCGACCAGTGGAAGTTCCTGCGAGATCTGGATTTCGACTACAATCCGGAATTCAAGGCGGTCGGCGACGAAAAGTCACCGCGAGCGCTCTCTGTTGGCGACTACAACGTCAAGAACACGACCGATGTAGTCCTCATTCTCCGTACGGACAGCCAAGCCGGCAACGGCGGATTCCGCGGTCTACCGTACTCACTCACCAGCGGTAGCGGTAAGACAGTCATCATCGACGACCCAGCCACTGTACAGGCCTTCCAGGTGTGGAGTTCTCAGTCGGAACAGATTCTCATCGAGAAGATGGTGCCCATTATCGCCAAGGCTGTGCAGTAGAAAGTAGTTGTTACTAGATGCATGCCGCGAACCAGAAAACTGCGCGCATTCTTCGGATCGCCTTGATCACCGCCGTCATCACATTGTGCAGCGGATGTGGAATAGCCGTTGAAGGTAATCCGAAACCAGGTTCAACTCCAGTTGACCTCGATCAGATTCGAACCGGGCCATATCTAACTGAACCGACAGAATACAAAGCCGGGGATAACAGCACAACACCGGGCCATGAATGGCTCAGACTCATGGAGGGGCGCAGGCTCTTAAACTATGCCATTCACCCCATGGATATTGACCCTGAGCTTGTCGTAACAGGAAAGACCAGCATCTTCATCGATGTGTTGGACATTCCGATTACCCTCGGGCTAGGCGAGAACCACAAGAGGATACTCAAGGACAGCAAACACTTCATCACGGGATTGACAGCCAGGAAATCGAACAAGAGCCTGCGGACCCCGAAAGAATTTGAGGTCGGAATATTCCGGTTTGATTCGGATACAGAAGCGGCCCGTTCGGCACATGAACTACACAGGGCGACATTGGAATCGGGCCCACGAATCGAGCACGCGCTGGACAGCGGCGCTGCAACACATGCATCGGTGCTTGATGACAAGGCGATCGACGTTTGGCAGGCACACGGAACGTATGTAGTGATGATTTCTGCCCGCATTTCGTTCGCAGATAGTCCCCAGCTGGAATCGGTAGCGAAACAGGCTCTGCAGATTCAGGCTGCATCGCTCGATAGCCAGCAACCGATCCCAATGGACGACGTACTCGATCACCCCCTCGACCCTGGCAATCTGATGCGGCGTGCAATGCCCCGTGAAATCGGAAGCTGGCTCGAGTACGAGAAGTACTTCGGCCTACTCCAACCCTCTGGCATGCTCCATTACGAACGCGATCCCGAGGGTGCCCGAAAGAAGTACGCCGATACCGGAGTAGATATGATTGCCCGCCGGGCGACCACCGTCTACCGAACGCGCGATCTAGCTGCCGCATTCGAGCTGCAGACATTCCTCGCCCAGCCGACGAAGGATGATGTCGCCCTCGATCCGCCGCCAGGAATCGCCGACGCACAGTGCATACGATTGGACGTAAAGGATCCCAGCCGAGGCTACGACGCAATTTGCGCGGTGGTATACGACCGTTACGTCGCGGTGGTGGCGGAGAAGATGGGGAATACGTCAGCGCGCGCCGACTATTCCCTACAAGAGCGCACCGCCGCCCAATACGCAATACTCAAGAAATGCGGGTGAATATGCGGAACACAATAGCACTCACCGTAGCCGCCATCACGATCTCTGCGGCGGCAGCTTGTAGCAATCCAAATACAAACACCTCCGACGTCGAGCTGGATAAGCTTGATGTCGGAAACTATCAAACAATGCCAGTTGCTGCGGAGACCTTCCAAACTTCTGAATCCGGCGCCCTTCGAGAAGCGATCAACATAGGTTCCCACACGCCGTTGCCATTCGAATACGATCATCGCTTCGAATTCGGAAACTATTTTGGCTATAGGCAGCACGTCACAAGGGGCGAACCACCAGACGGATTCGATAACACAGGCGTAGATGCTGAAAACTTCAATGCCGAAATCCCTGGCTTGGTAGCCGGGTGGCAAACCTTCGGACAACGCAGGTTCGAACCGGACTTCGGGCGACATATAAAAACTTACACACTTAGGTTTGAGACGGCATCAGCTGCCACCAATGCCGTTCATCGAATTTCAGAACGAGCCGCAGGCGAGAACTATCCGATAGCAGACCAGCCGAACACGATTACCAAAGTTACCCCTGGGGTCTTCTACGGTGGCACGATGGAGTCTTGGACAAGTCACCATGAAATGCTGCTGTACATCAAGGTCGGCGACCCGGTCAGCAGACCCTACGAAGCAGCCGAGTCTGCATCTATTGCTAAGAAGTTTTTCGATAAACAACTGGCGATGCTGAATGATTACGAGCCGACGTCGCTCGCTGAAATATCAAAGCTACAGTTGGATATCGACAACCTTTTGGCCCACACACTACCGTCTGACGATGGGCGTATCAAAAGTGCGGTATATCCGGCTCGCGTCGCTCTATCATTGTCAAAATACACGAAGCTGATGTCCAACGCGTTCACCGACGCTGGCGTGGACTACCACACGTCGGGTGGCCTGTCACGAGTGTGGCGCGCACGCGATGCGGCGGCTGCAGAGCGCCTCTCGACAGCACTCAGGAGCGGAAGCCTTGACCTCATCGGCTTGAGGCCCTCAGACACCCACCCTCCAGGCCTCCCATCGGCGAAATGCTACGAAGTAGACCCTACAGATCCCTCGTACGCCAATATCCCTCCACAGTGCTTCATTACCGTGGGCAGATTTGCCGCCCGAATAGGCGGGGCCAACATGCAGGACACCCATCAACGGACAGCCGCGCAATACAAGCTGTTAACGCTTCTCAAATAGAAGGGGCGCGGATGCAGGAATCCCGCACCCGCGCCCCAGGCAGTTCTGGATTAACCCAAAAGCATGTTCGCCAGCGCCTGGTCAGTCGCCTTCATGCTGTCGGCACCCGACAGTGTCGTAGCACCGATCTTCTGCAGGCTGGTGTTCAGGTTGATCGAGTCCTGTGACCACTTGGTCTGCATGATGGTGAAGGCGGCCGAGCCTTCACCCTCGGACCAGTTCTCCTCGATGAAGCGCTGAAACTCGTTCTCGTAATCCTGCAGCGCGCTGGTGATTGCCTGAGCCTGAGACTGCAGACCCGTGCCAGCGTCGTTGATTGCCGCGAAGTCATACCGGATCGAACCGATGTCAGCCATTGTTTTCCCCTTCTCAAATAAGTATGGATCTAGCTGGATTACGGAGCAGTGTTCATGTTCAACTGCTGGGCCTGAATGATCTGCTGAGCGTTGTCGACCTCGGTGTCATCGATCTTCCCAGCGATGGTCGAGACCTTGTCGGACGCGTCATACAGAGCCTCGTTCAGCTTCTTGGCGTTCGTCAGGTACTCCTGCATCGAAGACTGGAAAGCCTTGCCCGCTGCACCTTGGAATGCCGGGCTGTTCACGTCGTTCGCGTGGCCTTCAGCGCGGGTGATCATCCCCTGGATCGCGTCGTGCTTATCCTTCATCCGTCCGGAGAACGCCCGGATCTCGTCAGGAGTTGCGTTGAAACCCATCTTCTGGCTCCTTCGTGGTCAGCGGTGGACCAGACCCCCCTGGTGGCGATCTGAGCCCTTCATATTGGTTGGACGCACCGACGGTGTGTTCGGTTCCGTCATTTCGGAGAAAATTTCCTGGATCTACGGCGTGATTGCGACAGATCTCATCACGTCCTCGCACGCTGATCCGACAGTCCCCCATCCTTCTGTTCCATGTTGGCAACCAACGTTGGTTTGGACACCATGGTCGAGCAGGACATACCACCTGACGACGGACCCGTCACCAGGAAGCTCTTGGTAGCCGATCCCCCGGCGCCCAGCGAACACCACGTCACGTTCCGGTGTGGTGAACCGGCCGGGCTGGGCCCGCTCGATTCGTGACGTAATGTCCCTTAGCACTTCATCATATCCGGCGAGATCTGCAACAGTGTTGTACATCACAGTGATTCGGGCCGCCGCCGCAGACTTCGGTGTCAGCACTGCTCGTTCCGGGGTCGAAGCCGCCGTGAGCTGCCAGTTCGCGGGGATATCGAAGGAGACTCGACCCATCACGTGGTTGGGCGAAGGTGCTGCCGGTCGGCTGGACGGCGGCAGAGACTGTGTGGTCGGCGGTCGCAGGGCTTGGGTGGAGGCGGTTGTCGACAGCGAGCCTTGGGCCGCTGAAGCCTCTCCCTCCCCGCCCTTGGCCGCCATGATCCCAGCCACGCCCAACGAGACCAGAACGAGAACAACTGCAGCAGCAGCAATGGCTTTCGCCATTCCAGCGCGTGGGCTGGGCGCTGACGCTGCCGCGCGCTCACGCAAGGTTCCGACCCAATCCTGGCGATTCGGTTGGCCTGATGAGCCGGGTGCGCCGCCGCGGCGAGCTTGCGGACGAAGCAAGGCAGTGAACGTCGATGATTGCACCAACGGTGGCTGAGAGGTCCAGGACGCGGAGACGAAGTCGCGTAGCTGTTGGTCGAGCGAACCGTCGTGTTGACCGACCACGATGACGGTCGACGGGCGGTGCCCCTCCACGACATGACGGATCATCGCAGCCAGGCGTTCGAAGGTCGCCTCGCTCAATTCTTCTGCGCCAAGGGTCGGATCGTGCTCACACGCAGTGAGTTGCACCTGATCGTGGGCCCGCGCGACGGCACTCACCGTGAGGTGGAGCGACTCCACCTCCACCACGACGATCAATTCGGATGAGGACAGGGCCTGCCGCAACGAAGCGATGCGCGTCGCGAGTGTCTCGAGGACTACCGCGCTCGAATACCTGGCGAGCGAGTTCTCGAAGACTGCACATTGCGCTGTGGACCATGAACCGGGGTGTGCCACATCGATTGCCGAACCTGGGGCTATCGGCATCAACTCGGAGAACAGCTCATCGACGACCGCATTCACAGCGTCGGCCATCGATAAAGGTGTCGGGCCGAATCCGATCCATGCCGCGTCGGCCAAGGTCAACACGGCTGCCGACGGTTGCTCGGCCCCAATGGGAGCTCCGACCGCGATCCCTCCCTGCACGGGCATCACCGAGGGGAGTACGTCTGCGTGGTGGTCGGCGGTGCGCGCCCAGATGCGCGCGCCGCTGACGACCACATCGACGATGCTCACAGGGCCGGCGACCATGCCACCTGCACCAGGTCGATCGCGTTCCTGGTAACCAATGTTCCTCGGCCGGGGGGCATCGCGCTCGGGCGGATATTGCCGAATAGCTGGCCTTCGTCACGGCTACCACTCATCACCATGCCGATGCAGCCGACATCACGCATGCGGGAGATGACCGGTTCGTACAGCGCGCGCGACGCGCCACCCGAGCGACGGGCGATGATCAGGTGGAAGCCGATGTCCTTCGCGTGCGGGATGTACTCCACCAGGGGTGTCAGCGGATTACCCGACGACGTGACCACCAGGTCGTAGTCGTCGATGATCAGGTAGAGCTCCGGACCCGACCACCAGGAGCGTGCGCGCAACTCCTGCTGGGTGATGTTCGGACCGGGCATCCGTGATTTCAGGATGCCGACAACCTGCTGAACGAACGGAGCAAGTACTTCCGACGACGGCGCGTAGCCGGCGAGGTGATTTCCCTCGACCGTTCCGAGCAGGGTGCGCCGGTAGTCGCCGAGGATGATCTTCGCCTGACCGGGCGTATTCGACTCCACGATGCCCTGGCAGATGTCACGCAGCAACGCGGTCTTACCGCACTCACTGTCGCCGAACACCAAGAAGTGCGGCGTCTCTGCGAGATTCAGCATCACCGGGGCGAGTTCGGATTCGTTGACACCGATCGGAACCTGCAGGTTCGGGCGCGACGGGTCGAGGCCGGCGGGCCAATCGTTCATCGCGCGCAGCAGCGATGCACGATCGAGCTCGTCGGGCAGGGTGCGGGTGCCAGGGGCCGGGCGGCCCGGGGTGCGCTGGGCGATCAAATCGACTGCGTGCGCGACACCGGTGCTCAGATCCGTCGGGTCCGAACTGCCGTCGACACGCGGCAACGCCATCAGCATGTGCAGGGCGTCAGGCGTGATACCGCGGCCTGGTCTGCCCTGCGGAACGAGCGACGCGAACTTACGGCCGATCTCGGAGTCCATCGGGTCACCGAGGCGAAGTTCGATGCGGGTGCCGATCTGGTCTTTGAGGGCGGGGCGGGCTTCCATCCACCGCGAAAGCGAGATCACCACGTGCACGCCGTACGAAAGGCCTTGCAGCGCAAGATTGGTGATCTGCTGCTCGAGGGCTTCGTAGTCCTGGCGGATCGTGCCGAAGCCGTCGATCACCAGGAAGGCATCACCGTAGGGGTCGGCGTGGGCACCGGCGGCTGCGGGGCTGCTGTTGGGGTCGGACGCGCGCAGGCGCCGGTACTCGGCCATGGACTCGATGCCGAGCTGGTGAAAGCGCTTCTCTCGCTGCCGGACCAGCGTCGACATCTCTGCCACTGTGCGGCGGACCTTGTCGGGATCGAGACGGCTCGCCACCGAACCCACGTGCGGCAGGCCTTCGAGGCTGCCCAGGGTGCCACCACCGAAATCCAGGCAGTAGAACTGCACCTGTTCGGCCGTGTGCGCCAACGACATTGCCATCACGAGCGAACGCAACGCAGTCGACTTACCCGATTGCGGGCCACCGACGATCGCCACGTGGCCACGCGCGCCGGACAGGTCGAGCATCAACGGGTCACGACGCTGGTCGTATGGCTTGTCGACGATGCCGATCGGTGCGCGCAATGTGGCGGCTGCGGAGTATTCCCCCGTGAGAATCGACCGCGGAATCAACTGATCCAACGTCGGCGCCTCGTCCAACGGCGGCAACCAGATCTCGTGTGCGGGACGCCCATGGCCCTGGATTCGGGAGACGAGCATGTTCAGGTTCGACACCTGGTCGTTCTCGTCGCCCGTCGGCTCCGGCTCGTACTCGGCCTCGACCGGCAGCGGGATGCGGTCGGAGGTGCGGAAGTCGACGTGGGTGGCGCTGAAGGG
Organism: Nocardia sp. JW2; assembly: GCF_051843015.1. Taxonomy (NCBI): domain Bacteria; kingdom Bacillati; phylum Actinomycetota; class Actinomycetes; order Mycobacteriales; family Nocardiaceae; genus Nocardia; species Nocardia sp. JW2. The sequence goes on along the minus strand of NZ_JBPXLK010000002.1, from coordinate 304,875 downwards.
GCGGGCGTTGACGTCGATCTCGCCGCCGACGATGCCCGCGCTGGTGACCTCGCGCTGCGAGCCGCCGCCGACGTAGGGGCCGGAGACGTAGGAGGCCTGGAAGCGCTGGATCTCGCCGGAGTCGGCTTTGAGGTAACCACCACCGGGTGAGTTGGGCAGGTTGTAGGCGTCGGGGACGCCGAGGACCTGGCGGGACTCGTTGGCGGAGAAGGTCTTCAGGCCGATGCGGTAGGACAGGTGGGACTCGAGGCCCTTGAGCTTGCCCTCTTCCAGGCGCTGGGAGGCGAGCAACAGGTGCACGTGCAGCGAGCGGCCGAGGCGGCCGATCATCACGAACAGTTCGGCGAAATCGGGGTGCTGGGTGAGGAGTTCGGAGAACTCGTCGAGCACGACGAACAGCGCGGGCAGTGGGTCGAGGTCGGCGCCTGCCGCGCGGGCCTTCTCGTATTCGGAGACGTTGGCGAAGTTGCCCGCCTGACGCAGGACTTCCTGGCGGCGGTTCATCTCACCGGCCAGGGCGTCCTTCATACGGTCGACGAGGTCGGCCTCGTCTTCGAGGTTGGTGATGACGGCGGCGACGTGCGGGACACCGTCGAGGCCGAGGAAGGTGGCGCCACCCTTGAAGTCGACGAGGACGAGATTGAGCTGGTCGGGTGAGTGGGTGGCGAGCAGGCTGAGCACGAGGGTGCGCAGGAACTCGGACTTGCCGGAACCGGTGGCGCCGATGCAGAGGCCGTGCGGGCCCATGCCGTTCTCGGCGGCTTCCTTGATGTCGAGTTCCACGGGGGCACCGTCGGCGCCGAGACCGAAGGGCACGCGCAGGCGTTCGCGGCCGTAGCGGGGACGCCACGCGCTGGCGGGGTTGAAGTTGCCGATGTCGCCGAGGTTCATCAGCTGTGCCCAGCTGGTGATGGCCTCGGACTCGTCGGTCTCCACATCGCTGCTGCGCTGGGTGGCGGCGCGGTAGGGGGCGAGGCGACGGGCGGCCTGCTGGGCCTGCTCGGCGCTGACGCGGTCGATGGTGGCGAAGCGTTCCTGGTTGCCGGTGGCACCGCGGCCGAGGCACTCACCGTTCTCGACGACCATCTTGATGCCGCGCGAAACGGCAAGGCGCGGTGCGTAATTGCACAGGTCGATGATGGTGACGCCCTCGAAACCGGATTCGCGCAGCTGGTCGTCCTCGGCCTCGAGCAGACCGCCGTCGACCACGATGACCACGTGCACCATGTTCGGGTTGTTCGGCTGGTTACGCGAGTAGCGCACCCGGTTGCCGAGCAGCGGGTGCAGGCCCGACATCGCTTCGCGGATGGAGCCGTAGAACATGCGCTGGGTGCCGACACCGTCGGTCACCTCGGGATGCTGGGTGTGCGGCAGCCACTTGGTCCATTCCCATTCACGGGCGGTGTCGGGACCACACACCACCGCGACCAGCACCTGGTCGGGGGCCTGGAACATGCACAGCTGCAACAACATCGCGCGCGTCATGTCGCGGGCCTGGGCGCGGTCGCCGTCGAGGGCGATGGTGCCGAAGCCCTTCACCGCGATGGCCGTCGGCAGGTCGGGGACGGTGGAGTGGGCGCGGACGAAACGGCGGAGGGAGACCGCCGCGATCGGCTCGAGCTCTTCGACCGGACCGGTCTCGGGGGCGACGAGACGGGTGGCGAGACGCTGACCGCCCAGGCCGATGCGGGCGTGGCAGAAGTCCTTGTCACCGGAGCGTCGTTCCCACATGCGGCTGGTGCCGGCGAGCATCCAGATCAGGCCGGGCTCGGGGTGACTCCACTCGACGGCGGCGCGCTGCTGCTTGGCGGTCTCGTCGACGTCCTTGCGGACCTGATCGAGATAACGCAAGTAGTCTTTACGATCCTCGTTGGCCTCGGCGGCCTTGGCGCCCTTGCCGTTTCCCTGCCCGAACATGGTGACCATCGACATGATCATCATCAGCGGGAACATCATCGACATCGGGTTGGACAGCATGCCGCTGCCCTGGGTGAACATCAGCGCCATCATGCCGACCATGCCGACCACCATGACCACGGGCATCAGCTTCATCAGCAGATTGCCGGGCGTGATGCGTGGGATCTCGGGCGGCGGCTGGAGGGTGACTTCGCCACCGGGCGTGCGCGGCATCTCGCGCCGGGCACGGCGCTGGAACCGGACTGTGCTCATGGTCGAAGACTCCCCCTGCTTGACTACTCGCTGTCTGTCCTCGCGACGGGCTCAGTGTAGAGGTCGCGGCCGACATGTCGTATGGTTCGTCAGGCATTCTGCTGTCCGAACGGTGGGTTCCGCAAACTGTCGGCCGCTGACCGGTCGAGCGGAAACGCGAGGTAGAGACGGAGTTGGGGGAGTTTTGACGCACGCGCGACTCGATCATGTGGAAGAGGATTCCGCGCGCGGAATCGTTCGCGCACCCGACCTTGCCCGGGTGACGATTCTGGCCAAGCACACACAGGTCGACATGGCGATTCCGGTGGACGTTCCGGTCGCGCTCGTCATCCCGAGTGTGGTCGACATGGTCGCCGCGCACAGCCGCTCCAACGACTTCGACAACGACGGCGAACGCTACGAACCCGCCGAATGGGTCCTGGCCCGCATCGGCCATCCGCCCTTCTCGAACTCGCTGAGCCTCGGCGAACACGGTGTGCGCGACGGTGAGCTGCTGATGCTCGAGAGCGCCTCGCACACCGCGCCGACGCCGCTGTTCGACGACATCATGTACAACGTCGCGATCGCCGACGCCGAGCACTACCGCAGCTGGACCCCCAAGACCGCGCGCATCACCGGTTCCGTGCTCGCCGCGCTCACGATGCTGGTCGGCTGCTTCGGCCTGCTCGCCGCCCCCGACGGTGTGCCGTTCTGGGTGAGCGGGTCGCTGGCCCTGTTCGTCGCCGTGCTGTGCGTGATCGCCGGGACGGTGCTCAGCCGCATGTACGGCGACACCTCCGCCGCATTGGTCCTCGGCGGATGTGCCCTGCCGACCGCGTTCACCGGCGGCATGATGCTGGTGCCCGACCACTACGGCTGGGCGAATCTGTTGCTCGGCGCCGCCCTGTTCGGTGCGACTGCGGTGCTCGCGTGGCGGGTCACCGGGGTGGGGCTCGCGCTGTTCATCGGTGCCGCCGCGATTTCGCTGTTCGTCGTTCCCGCTGCGCTGGTCGGTCTGCTCACCGATCAGCCGGTGAAGGCCATCGGCGCCGTCGTCGCGGCGCTGGCGCTCGCGGGTCTTTCACTCTCGCCGCGTGTTTCGATGCTGCTGGCCAAGCTGCCGCTGCCGCCGGTCCCCTCCCCCGGCACCCCGATCGACCCCACCGAGGACGACCCGGACGACCACCGCGCGCTGCCCACCCTCGACAATCTGCGCGCCCGTTCGGAGCGCGCCCGCAACTACCTCGCCGGCCTCGTCAGCGCGACCACGCTGGTCACCGTCGTCGGCGCGCTGCTCGCGACCAACCCGTCCGCCGACGACCCGTACTGGCCCGGCATCGCGCTTGCGCTGGTGTGCGCGGTGGTCCTGATGTTCCGCAGCCGCACCTACGCGGGCGCCGAGCAGGCCGTCGTGCTGATCGCGGGTGGTTCGGCGATCGTGCTGCTGATGCTGATCGGTGTCGCGGTCGGGATGGAACAGCCGCTCGTGGTGTTCGGGGCCGCGCTGGTGATCCTGGTCGCCGCGCTGGTCATCGGCCTGATCGTGCCCAACCAGTCCGCCACCCCGCCGATGCGCCGGGCCGCCGAACTCATCGAGTACGGCTTCGTCGCCGCGGTGCTTCCGCTGGTGTTCTGGGTCGCCGATCTCTACTCGCTGGTGCGCGGTCTGTAGCTTTCGCACGGACGGGGCTGCCTCCCAACGGGATTCGACCGGCGGGCAGGCAGCCCCTTTTTCGTCGGTCCAGCACTGTCCTCGCCGGTGCGCCGGGCGCGCTACTGTCCTGCTCAGACGTGTAGTCCAGCGAAGCAGGTAGCGATGACAACGACGACCGAGCACCCGCTCACCCGGCGGCAACGCTGGGAGCAGCGCACCAACCTGCCGTTGATGATGCTCGCGATCGCGTTCCTGCTCATCTACGCCTGGCGGGTGCTCGACACCCAGGCCTCCCCCACCCTCGATATCACGCTCATCTGGGCCGATATCGCGATATGGGCGGCATTCGCGATCGACTTCGCGGTTCGGCTGTACCTCTCGACCGACCGTGGCCGATTCGTCCGCAAACACCCGCTCGACCTGCTCGTAGTCCTGGTCCCACCGTTCCGGCCGCTGCGACTGCTGCGCGTGGCACTACTGCTGCTCGACAGCCTCAATCGCGCGACCAAACCGCGCACCCGGCTGATGACCTTCGTCGCGACGAGCTCGCTGCTCATCCTGCTGCTGTGCAGCCTGGCGTTCTTCGACGCCGAGTACGGCGCACCGGACAGCAAGATCAAGACCTTCGCCGACGCACTGTGGTGGTCGGCGGTCTCGGTGACCACCGTCGGCTACGGCGACGTCTACCCGGTGACGCCCGAGGGCCGCCTGGTGTCGCTGGTCCTGATGACGCTCGGCATCGGCCTGATCTCCTTCGCCATCGGCACCATGACCAGCTGGGTGGTCGAGCAGCTCAAAACCGTCGACGAGGCCGCCGACCGCACCGAACGAACCCTCGCCGAACTAGTAGAGGAGGTGCGTTCGCTGCGCGCCGAGGTGGCCGAGCTGACCACCGACCGACAAACCCCTGGCGGCTAATTCACCGACGCGACAGGCTGTTTCGCGGGTGAGGGATCGGGCGACACACCGTCGTGCGCGACCATCGCGTCCTCGCGGCCGAGGCTCGGGCCGCCGGCGAGCAGCCCGATGATCGCCCAGGGCGCCGGTTCGGCAGTGACGTTCTCGAGGCCGAGCGCCTTCACCGCTTCGGCGTTCTTGATGCCGAAGCGCACGCCGGTGTCGGCGATGTAGAACAGGCTGTCCTTGCGGCGGCTGTCGGGCTCGATGCCGGTGGACTGCACGTAGGCGCCGACGCCCGGCGGGATGTAGACGGAGTCGGCGTTAGGACCCGCACCGTCGGCTTGGGCCAGGTCGACGAGTTTGGCTTTGTTCGGGATCGGCATGTCGATGCCGGTGAGCAGGGTCAGTTCGGCGCGGGCAGTGCTGTCGTCGTTGTCTGTGGCACCGGCGATCGGCTTCCACGAGATGCAGCTGACCGGCCGATCCTTGGCGGTGATCAAGGTCGGCCGCTCGGCCGGATAGTTCTGCACATTCAGTTCGTTTGTCCGGTCCGCGTATGTAGCCTCGGTCGCCTGAATGGTGGTGCCGGTCATCGTGGTGTCGTAGGTGTTACGGAGAATCTGCGCGGTCAGTTGTGACACCGGCTGCAAGCCGTTGGCGAGAACCACGTAGTTCTGATTGGGTTCGTTGAAAACCTGGACGACATCACCGATGCGGTGGCCGCTCACCGCGTAGGGCGGGGTTCCACCAGGATTGGTAACAACCGGCGAAACGATCGGCAGCACTTCGGGAATCGCATTCAGCAATCCCTCGCTGATGGGCCGCGGCTCCGCATCCACGATTCCCAAGGCATTGACCACCGGCCGATCGCTGAGATTCACGCGGGCCCGCTTGCCGTCGTAGATCAGGTAGGTGGCGTCCTTGCCCTTGACGAGCATCGCCTTACCGGTCTCCACCTTGGACGCCTTGTCGCCGAGTTCGGGGGCGCCCGCGAGGACGGAGGTGGTGAGGTCGGTGCTGCCGTCGGCCTTGAGCCGGTCGCACACCGACCAGGGCCTGCCCTTGCCGTCCTTGTCGTACTGGATCGACGAGGGGGCGCCGGGGATGCCGACGAGCTGACCGCGCGGCTTCTTGCCGAGTTCGGACTCCTTGACGATCACCGCTTTGGCCGCCTCACCCGCGGCCAGGCGGGCGGAGGCGAGGTTGAGCGCGGGGTGGACGACATTGTCGATCACCACGTAGACGCCGCCGGATTCCTTACCGATCAGGATCTTGTTGTCGCCGATCTTGTCCTGCGGCTTGAGCAGGGCGAGCACGCCGCAACCGGCGAGAACGACGATGCCGAGAACCAATCCGACCACGTAGGCACGGGTTTGGGCGCGCATCGGATCGTGCAGCATGCGCACGTCGCGCCGTACAAGGGCGTGCTCCATCCGCCGCACCAGGAAGCGGTAACCGCTGACCTGCCAGCGCGTAGTGGGTTTTGAAGGCATGGTTCCTCCCCCGAACAGTGCTCTTGTCCGGGCAACACAGTACAGTTCCCGGCAGCACTTGTTCGCATTCGGCCATCGGTCGATCGGTAATCGGGTACTTGGGGGAGGAACGAATGGCCGACTTCACCGGTGCGGGTCCGCGTCCGCTGTTCGGTCGGATTTCGCTGCCGCATCTGCTCATCGCGCAGGTCCTCGGTCTCGTCGCGGGGCTCGTCGCGCTGGTGGTCGGCCTCGGCGCGTTGCCGTCGCTCGGGGTGGCGGTGGCGGTGATGCTCGTTCCGCTGATCCCGATCGGCAAGCGCACGATCCTCGACTGGCTCGCCACCATCCGCGGTTACGCGAGCAAGCGGGATTACACCCTCGGTGACACCGTGGATTTCCGTGGCGCCGACGGCCGTTCGCTCGGGCTGTACTGGGACGGCAGCCGGGTGGTCACCGTGGTCGAGGTCCTGCCGCCCAAGGGCGGACTCACCCGGATCGCGCGCACCGCCGTGCACGCCTCCCACCTGCTCCCGCTGCCCGAACTCGCCGCCTGCCTCACCCAGCACGACATCCTGCTCAGCGGCATCGACATCATCAGCCACGGCCACCGCAGCCGCTCCGGCACACCCGCGGGCGCGATCTACGAGTCGCTGCTCGGCCCGCTGCCCGCCACCGCGCATCGCACGGTGTGGCTGGCGATCAGCTTCGACGCGGTGCAGTGCCCCGAGGCCGCGGCACGACGCGGCGGCGGCACCGAAGGCGCGTCCCGTGCGGTCACCATCGCCACCCAGCGCATCATGCGCACGCTGGAAGACGCCGACTGCAACGCCCGCATCCTCACCGCCCCCGAAATCCGGAAAGCCGTGCAGCAGATCACCGTCGGGCTCGATCCGCGCACGCTCACCCAACGCTGGAAGTACGCCGAGATCGGCAACGCGGTCAATATCGGCAGCGCGGTCGACCCCGCGCAGCTCGGCTCGGACCTGCTCGCCCAGCTGTGGGTCGCGCCGTCGCGCGGCACGACTGTCGCCGTGCGGCTGCGCCCGGGTAGTGACGCCGAATCGGTGAGCGTGGGCGCGGCTTGGCGCCTGACCGCGCGCGAACTGCCCGAGAAGGCCAAGACCAAGGGCATGATCTCGATGAACGGGCGCCACCGCGACGCACTGCTCGCGCACCTGCCGATCGCGGTGCCCGGCGTCGACGACACGGTACCGACCACCGAGTACCCGATCGACGTCATCGGCGCGCTGCACCTGCCCTCGGCCGGGTGCGGGCAGCTGCTCGGTTCCGACGAGGAGGGCAACGGTGTGGCGACGCGCATCATCGGCGCCGGTATCTCCACCGTCTACGTCGCCGGTGAGCTGTACCTGGCCCAGCAGTTGGTGTTCCGTGCGCTCGCCGTCGGCGAGCGGGTGCTGATCCGCACCGATCGCGCTCAGGCCTGGGAGCAGCTGGTGACCACCGTCGGCAACCCCGAGCGGTTGACCATCGCGGTCGAAACACACCAGTCCGACGCGGGATTCACCGCGACCATCGTCGACGGTGTGCTCGCGCCTGCCCCGCACGCCGGTGTCACCACGATCTACCTCACCGCCGACCCCAACGGCTGGCCCGCCTCCCGCCCCGATCTGGAGATCTACCAACCGGGCGCGGTCGGCAACCGGGTGGTGCTGCGGACGGGTACGACAAGGGTGAACCTCACGCTGGTCTCCATTCCGCGCGAGTCGACCTACATCGGTCAGCCGCGCGGTCAGCGGGCGATGGCGTCTCAGCCGGGATAGGTCGGCCGCGCTTCCCGCAGCACCGTTCCCCACCAGGCCAATTGGCGAAGCATCCGCTCGCGGGCGTCGACCGCCGCGCCGTCGGTGGGGTCGAAGTGCCGTTTGGCCTGGGCGAAGCTCACCGATTCGCGCACCGAGACCATGTGCAGTTCGGCGACGACCTGCCGCAACTGCTCGACCGCGCGCAATCCACCCGACAGCCCGCCGTAGGACACGAAACCGATGGGCTTGGCCCGCCATTCGTGTTTGGCGCTGTCGAGCGCGGCCTTGAGCGAGGCCGGATAGCCGTGGTTGTACTCGGAGGTGACGACCACGAAGGCGTCGGCGGCGCCGAGACGTTCCCGGAATGCCGCGACCTGCGGGGTTTCGGTGAGCTCGGTCGGCATCGGGTGGTCGATCAGATCCAGCACCCCCACCTCGAATTCCGGCCGGTCGGCCAGCGCCCCGAGGAACCAGTCGGCCACCACGGGCGCGAACCGGCCGGGCCGGGTGCTGGCGACGATGACCTCCAACCGCAGTGGTTCATCCATACCCTGAGCCTATCGATGCTGCCCCGGCGCCGATGCGAGCGGGCGGATCAGGCACGATGGTCACCGTTCGTTCATGTTCCGGCGACGTGTGACGAAGGGGGACGCTCATGATTCTCGACCGCTGGCAGTTGGTGGAAACACTGGGGGAAGCGCATACCTGGTCGATGCTCACTTCGGGCACGACGCCGCGCGAGTGGACGTCCTACGAGCGGGCGATCTCGGCGCAGTTGCGGCCCTTGGTCGTGGCCGCTTACGACTCGGGCGAACCGGTCGACAAGGTGCTGCCGAAATCGCGGAAACCGTGGTCGGAGCACCGCTTTCGCGCGGTCCCCGTGGTGTGGCCGGGCTCGGCGCCACATGCGGTGAAGGTGTGGGTGGGCAGGCAGGCGCCCACCGAGGAGCTCGGTGTCTCGCCGTTCCGGATCGATGCGCGCACCCGCCGGGTGAGCAGCAGGCCCGGCGGCCTCGGCGCCCATTTCGGTGCCGAACCGAGGGAATACCGTGGCGCCGAGCCGTACCAGCTGGTGGAACGCTTCGACGCCGCGCTCGATCTCGTTGCCGCGCTGAACCGTTCGGAACCGGGCAGTCGCTGGTCGGGAATCGCCACCATACGTTCCGGGATCGGGCCTCGATCAATGCTGATCGCCACCCGCAACGAGACCGACGACCGGTTCCAGTGGCGTGGTGTGTCGATCGACGTCACCGACAGCATTGCGCCACAACCGAAATCACTCGAGGCGACCACCCTCGAATTGCTGCGCGACACCCAGCCCGGGCTGTATCTGGCCATCATCGACACCGTGCAGGCGCGTCCGGTGCGGTGGGTCACCGAGCCGCTGCCCGGAGTGCGCTGGCACCGAGTCGACGACCGCGACATCCCGCACCCCGAGGACCGGGTCAGGATCCTCGAGGTGCGCGAGCAGATTCTGGCGGGGGCGACGAACGCGACACTGCCGGGGCTGCGGCTTGCCACCGAGTCGGGTGAGTGGCTGGTGGCCGACGTCGAGGTGTCACCCCTACCCGGCGCGCCGGGTGACGGCACGCCGTTGTTCGTCCTGGCTCAGGTGCGGCTCACCCCCGGGCAGTTCTAAGGCTGAGCCGGTTGTTCTCAGGGCAGTTCGAAGGGCAGTGACACCCCGGCGTGCACCTGGCAGCGCTCGCAGGTGTCGGTGCCGTCGACGGCCGCCACGGCGCTGCGCATGAGCTCCTTGAACGGGCCGAGGTTCTTCTTGAACTCCGCGAACACGTCGACCGCGTGCACGCCCTGCCCCTCCTCCAGGCCCGCGTCCAGATCGGTGACCAGAGCCACTGCGGCGTAGCACATTTCGAGTTCCCGAGCCAGGACGGCCTCGGGGTGGCCGGTCATATTGACCAGGTCCCAGCCCTGCCCGGCGAACCAGCGGCTCTCGGCCCTTGTCGAGAAGCGCGGGCCCTGCACCACGACCATCGTGCCCGAGGGTTCGACGCGCAACTGGCCTGCACCGGCCGCCTTCACCGCCGCGCCGCGCAGGTCGTCGCAGTAGGGGTCGGCGAAGGAGACGTGGATACCGCCGCCGTCGAAGTAGGTCTGCGGACGGCCCGAGGTCCGGTCGACGAGCTGATCCGGTACCGCGACGGTCCCCGGCCCCCAGTCGGCGCGCAGGCTACCGACGGCGCACGGCGCGAACACCCGGCGCACACCGAGCGAGCGCAGCGCCCACATATTGGCCCGGTAGGGCAGCGTGTGCGGAGCGTATTCGTGCTGCTTGCCGTGGCGCGGGAGGAAGGCGACGTGGCGGCCTTCCACCTCGCCGATCGCGACCGGGGCGCTCGGCGTGCCGTACGGTGTGTCGACGTCGACGTGCACCGCGTCGTTGTCGAAGAAGTCATAGAAACCGCTGCCGCCGATGACGGCGAGGGCGGGCCGGGGATGCGAACTCATACCGCTGATTCTCCCGTCCGGCCCGGTCTCGAGGAGCACCGGGACCACATCTGACAATTCCCTCGCGAAACTGTACCCTAGGGGGGTATCAGCTCGCAGTATGCGGGCCCGACGCACGAGGAGATCACGGTGACCACACCCACCCCCGACACCGCGCCCGCCGACGAGCACGCCGGCCACCACGGCCACGGCTACATCACCGCCAAGGACGACTACCTCAAGCGCCTGCGCCGCATCGAGGGCCAGGCCCGCGGCCTGCAGCGCATGGTCGAGGAGGAGAAGTACTGCATCGACATCCTCACCCAGGTCTCGGCGATGACCAAGGCCCTACAGGCGGTCGCGATGGGGCTGCTCGAAGACCACATCAGCCACTGCGTCGTCGACGCCGCCGTCGCGGGCGGACCCGAGGCCGAGGCGAAGATCAAGGAAGCCACCGACGCCATCGCGCGACTCGTCCGATCCTGAAAGACCGCGTCTGCCTGCACCGACTGTTGTGAAGTGACGATTCACAGAATTGGCGTAATCCGCTGTGCAACAATGCATTTTCGGTATTCAGGGGCGCCGTGAACCTGTTCGTCGTGGCGCCCACGTGAGAGCAGGATCGATGATGACGGCGCAAAGCAACACGGCAGACACCCCTCTTTCGGAACTTCTCCGCCATGGTGAGCGAGATTTTCAGGAACGGTTGCAGCAACTGCTGATCGACCCCGACTACGCCATCACCGTGCACCAGGGCCAAGCGCAGCGGCGCGAGAACGCCTACGCCCAGCTGCGTGACCTGGTCAAGGAACTCGGCAAGGCCAGCGATGTCGCGACCAACCTCCCCCAATTGTTCGCGTTGTTCGACTGGTCCGCGGTGCTGGCGACCGACCTCATCCCGTTGATCTCGGGCCACTTCAACCTGGCGTCGGGCTCGCTGTCCACGCTCACCGACTCGGACTCGGCGGCGCCGTACCTGCACGACCTCGACGACGCCACCGCGATCGGTGTCATGCTGCTCACCGAGTACGGTTGCGGCTCCAACATCGGCTTCATGCAGACCACGGCGACCTGGGAAGACGGCGGGTTCGTCATCAACACCCCGAACCCGCGGGCCCGCAAGTTCATGCCGAGCGTCGGTATCCCGGTCTCGCGCGTGTGCGTCGTGGGTGCCCGCTTCATCGACGCGGCGGGTGTCGATCAGGGCGTGCACCTGTTCACCGCGCGTCTGCGGGTGGCCGACGGCACGGCCGCACCCGGTGTCACGATCACCCAGCTCGACCGGCAGCCGCTGGTCATCATGGACAACTCGGTCATCAGCTTCGACAATCTCCGCGTCGACCGCAGCGCCTGGCTGGGTGGAAACCTGGCGACCATCGACGACAACGGTGTCCTGACCTGGAACGACGAGGACAGCCAGCGCCGCTCGTTCGCCTCCGCGATCAGCCAGCTGACGGTCGGTCGCCTGGCCCTCGCGTCGTGCCTGAACGCCACCGCGCGGGCCTCGCTCTACATCGCGCTGCGCTACGCCGCCAAGCGCGCGGTGCCGTTGACGCCGACCGCCACGACGGTCATGGCCGACATCCCGCATGTGCGCAACACCCTGCTCACCGATCTGGCAGGCACGGTCGCGCGCACCATTTTCGGCAACGCGGTCAAGACCTCCCTCGCCAACAGCGACCTCACCGATCGCGACACCGTCGTCTCGGTGATGCTGGCCAAGCACTTCATCCAGCTGCACGCCCTGGACACGGTGACCCACTGCCGCATCAAGATGGGTGCGCAGGGCATGTTCAGTGCCAACCGGGTCGCCGACTACATCGGCGTCTGCCACGCGGCCATCACCGGCGAAGGCGACTGCCATGTGCTCGGCTCTGTGGCCGGTCGCGTCCTGGCCAGGCACCTCGCGGGCAAGGTACCGCCGCAGACCGGTCTGCACGATCCCGCCGTCACCACCGACCGCCTCGGCCTGTTCACCGCGCGCACGCTCACGATCGTGCAGGAAGCCCAGCGGCACCTGGAATCAGGCGACCTCGCGGATCGGCTCGCCGTCATCCCGGAAGCGCTCGAACTCGCCGAGGCCTACAGCGCGGAGGAAGCGTTGCAGCTGCTGCACCGGTACGAGCACCTGCCCGAAATCGCCGCCGTGCGTGACGTTTTCGCGCTGCACTACCTCGATCAGAATGCCGCGTGGTACCTCACCCGCGGTTACCTGGACGTTGCCGCTGTGGAAGGCATCAAGCAGCAGCTGCGGGACGCCATCGACACGCTCGCCGACAACGTTCCGGCCCTGCTCGATTCCTTCGGCTTCGACGACGAGATCCTCGGCGCGCCGGTGCTGTTCGACGATCTACCCGGCGCGTGGGAGAGCCGCATCAACAGCTGACAGGCCGTTACAGCGACAGCGGCGCCGTTCGTGGGAACACGACCGGCAACGCTGACAACGCTCGGTGAAATGGCCCGGGACGCCACACCAGGTCGTCCTGGGCCACTCCGAGCTTCAGCTCCGGGAGGACATCGAAGAGCTGGTCGATGACGTCCTGTGCCAGCAGCACGCCATACGGGCGCGCATGCGCGGGGCAGGCGTGTTCGCCCGCGCTGAACGCCAGGTTCCAGCCGTTGCCGAGGAAATCGCCGGTGTTGATCGTCGGATCGGTATTGCAGGCGGCCATGCTGATGATGACCGGCTGCTGCGCGGGCAGCAGCACGCCGTCGATCGGCACGGACTGGCGCGGGTAGGTGATGCAGTAGTTCGCCATCGGCGGGTCGGTGGCGAGGCGCTCATCGATCGCCATCTTGGTGGACAACGGCATCGAGTTGCCTTCGCCGGTGAAGCGGGGATCGGTCAGCATCAGCAGCAGGGTGTTGGCGATGAGGTTCATCGGCGGCTCGACGCCTGCCGCGAACATCAGCACCAGCTGATGCACCATCTCGTCGTCGGTCAGCCGCGCCGGATGCTGGACGAGGCGGGTGGTGATGTCGTCGCCCGGCTGCGAGCGCTTCAGCGCGGTGAGGTCGAGCAGGGCGTTGGTCATGATCGTGTTCACCTTGTCGGTGTCCACGCCGTCGAACATCGCGGCATTGGCCCTGGCGACTTCCGCGCCGATCTCGGGCGGGCAACCGAGGAATTCGCACAGCACCGAGAAGACCATCGGGAAGATGTACTGGTGCAGCACATCCGCGTGCCCGTCCGTGCAGAACGAGTTGATGATCGGGATGGCCGATCGCTCCACGCTGGTGCGCATGACATTGAGGTCCATCCCGGCGAGCGCGTCGTTCACGGCGTCGCGGTAGCGGGTGTGGCCTTTGCCGGTGGTACGCAGCGCGTTCGGCCGGTACTCGATCATCGGCATGATCGGGATGTCGCGTGGCACGGTCGCCTGCCACGCCCTCGGGTCAGCGGAGAAGTTCGCGGGGTCGTTGAGAATCCGCACGGCGGTGCTGAATTTGATGACCAGCGTCGCGGGCACACCCGGCCACAGCTCGACCGGCACCAGCGATTCGTACTCGTCACGCATCCGGCGGTAGGCACCGTGCGGATCGGCCGCGAACGCCTCGTCGTAGAGCGGAATCCGGTGCTCGGGCACCGCCGCGGACAACGGCGAGTTGCGGATGGCACCCTGATTCGTGTCCTGCGGATTCACAATAACTCCCTGAAATCGACTGCGGCGCAATGGTAGTCCAGACGGACCGCTCGACTCGTAACCGGCCAGAGCCTACCAGCGCGTATGCCTACGCGCCCGCCAGTTCCCGAGTTGCTCGCGCCACCCCGGTCAAGGATCCTTGTCACGCTCGATCGGTGACCTCCGCCGGTCAGGACGGTGACGGAGACATCGGCCGCTCGGCAGTCAGTCGCCGCAGCAGCCCTCGGCGGCGGGGACGGTCCGGGTCTCGCGGGTCTGGGCGTTGCGGGCGGCCAGGTCGGCGTCGGCGGGATAGTCGACCGCGATCAGGCTCAGGCCGTGTGCGGGGGCGACGGTCACGGAGCTGGAGCGTTCCGTTTCCGACAGCAGCGACGCGACCCACTCCGGTGTCCGGCGTCCCTCGCCGACAGCGAGCACCGCGCCCACCAGGCTGCGGACCATCGACCAGCAGAACGCGTCGGCGCTCACGTACGCGGTGAGCAGGTCGCCCTCCCGCTCCCAGTCGAAACGCTGCAGTTCGCGCACGGTAGTCGCGCCCTCGCGGCGACGGCAGAAGGCGGCGAAGTTGTGCAGTCCCAACAACTTTCCGGAGGCGGCGCGCATGGCTTCCAGATCCACACCCGGCTTGCAGGCGACCACACTGCGCGCGCGCAGCGGTTCGGCACCGTAGGGGGCTGTGGTGAGGCGGTAGGCGTAGTGGCGCCGCATCGCCGAGAACCGGGCATCGAATTCCGGTGGAGCCGTGCGGATATCGGTGATGCGGACGTCCTTGGGCAGGAAGCGGGCCATCCGGTACATCAGCTTGTCGGCGTCGAATTCGGCGGTGGTGTCGAAATGTGCCACCTGGCCCTCGGCGTGCACGCCCGCGTCGGTTCGCCCGGCGACGGTGAGCACGATCGGCTCACGGAACACCTTCGACAGCGATTCCTCCAGCACGCCCTGCACGGTGCGCAACCCGGGCTGACGCGCCCACCCGATGAAATCGGTGCCGTCGTAACTGATTCCGAGCCGCACGCGCGACCGTTCCCGCTCGATCTCGTCCATCGGACCTCCCTGCCTCACCAACTCTGACCAAAAGAACGAGCCCGCCACCCACGAAGGGTGACGGGCTCGGTCGAACTCCTGAGAATCAGGCGTCCTTCTTGTCCTCAGCGGCCTCGTCGGCGGCCGGAGCCTCGACGACCTCGTCGGCCTCGGCTTCGGTGGCCTCGGCGGCGGGCGCCTCGGTCTTCTGCGAAGCGGCGACGCGACGGGCGCGGTCGGCCTCGTTGGTCACGGTCTTCTCGCGGACCAGCTCGATGACGGCCATCGGCGCGTTGTCACCCTTGCGCGGCAGCGCCTTGGTGATGCGGGTGTAGCCACCCTCGCGACCCTCGAACGAGGGGCCGATCTCCGCGAACAGCGCGTGCACGATGTCCTTGTTGCGGATGACCTTCATGACCTCGCGACGGTCGGCAAGGGTGCCGGCCTTCGCGCGGGTGATGAGCTTCTCGGCGTAGGGGCGGACCGCCTTGGCCTTCGACTCGGTGGTCGTGATCCGACCGTGCTCGAAAAGCGCCGTGGCCAGGTTGGCGAAGATCGCCTTCTGGTGCGACGCCGACCCGCCGAAGCGGGCACCCTTCTTGGGCTTGGGCATTGGATTCTCCTTGTGAAAGGCGCAGCCGGGGTGCCCCCCGAT
Organism: Nocardia sp. JW2; assembly: GCF_051843015.1. Classification (NCBI taxonomy): domain Bacteria; kingdom Bacillati; phylum Actinomycetota; class Actinomycetes; order Mycobacteriales; family Nocardiaceae; genus Nocardia; species Nocardia sp. JW2. Next base: position 289,165 of record NZ_JBPXLK010000002.1, on the reverse strand, counting down.
GGCCTAGAGCTGTTCGGTCTCGGCGTAGTCCTGCTCGCCGCCGTCGGTGTCACTGAAGGTGCCGGAATCGCTCCAGGTGCCGGTGCTCGCGTCGTAACCCACCACGGAGGACGGGTCGAACGAAGCGGGCGAGTCCTTCAGCGAGAGGCCGAGCGCGTGCAGCTTGACCTTCACCTCGTCGATGGACTTCTGGCCGAAGTTGCGGATGTCGAGCAGGTCCGACTCGGTGCGGGCGACGAGCTCGCCCACCGTGTGCACACCCTCGCGCTTGAGGCAGTTGTAGGACCGGACGGTGAGGTCCAGGTCCTCGATCGGCAGACCGAACGAGGCGATGTGGTCCGCCTCGGCCGGGCTGGGGCCGATCTCGATGCCCTCGGCTTCGACGTTGAGCTCACGGGCCAGGCCGAAGAGCTCGACCAGGGTCTTACCGGCCGAAGCCAGCGCGTCCCGGGCCGTGATGGAGTTCTTGGTCTCCACGTCGAGGATGAGACGGTCGAAGTCGGTGCGCTGCTCGACACGGGTGGCCTCGACCTTGTAGGTCACCTTGAGCACCGGGGAGTAGATCGAATCCACCGGGATCCGGCCGATTTCCGCGCCGGTCGCCTTGTTCTGCACGGCGGGCACGTAACCGCGGCCCCGCTCGACGACGAGCTCGATCTCGAGCTTGCCCTTGTCGTTCAGGGTGGCGATGTGCATGTCCGGGTTGTGCACGACGACGCCGGCCGGCGGGACGATGTCACCGGCGGTGACGGTGCCCGGGCCCTGCTTACGCACGTACATGGTGACCGGCTCGTCCTCTTCGGAGGACACGACCAGACCCTTGAGGTTCAGGATGATGTCGGTGACGTCTTCCTTCACACCGGGAACGGTGGTGAACTCGTGCAGGACACCGTCGATGCGGATGCTCGTGACCGCGGCCCCCGGGATGGAGGACAGCAGGGTACGACGCAGCGAGTTGCCGAGGGTGTAACCGAAGCCCGGCTCGAGGGGTTCGATGGTGAACTTCGAGCGGTTCTCCGCCACAACCTCTTCGGTCAGTGTCGGACGCTGGGAAATCAGCATGAGGATCTACTTCCTGTTCAGGGCGTCCGCTATTTGACGCCTAATCAGTGATTGCGGGGGCCGTCGTAGGAACGGCCCCCACCAAAAGCGCTTACTTCGAGTAGTACTCGACGATGAGCTGTTCCTGCAGCGGCACATCGATCTGGGCACGCTCGGGGAGCTGGTGCACCAGGATGCGCAGGCGGCCGGGGACGACCTGCAGCCAGCCCGGAACCTGACGGTCGCCGACGGTCTCACGCGCCACCTGGAACGGCAGGGTGGGCAGCGACTTCTCCCGGACATCGATGATGTCGTACTGGGAGACCTGGTAGCTGGGCACGTCGACCTTCACGCCGTTGACCAGGAAGTGGCCGTGGCTGACGAGCTGACGGGCCTGACGACGGGTACGAGCCAGACCGGCGCGGTACACGACGTTGTCCAGACGCGACTCGAGCAGACGCAGCAGGTTGTCGCCGGTCTTGCCCTTGAGGCGGTTGGCCTCTTCGTAGTAGCGACGGAACTGCTTTTCCATGACGCCGTAGGAGAAGCGAGCCTTCTGCTTCTCCTGCAGCTGCATCAGGTACTCGGATTCCTTGATCCGCGCGCGGCCGTGCTGGCCGGGCGGGTAAGGACGACGCTCGAACGCCTGGTCGCCTCCGACGAGGTCGACGCGCAGACGACGCGACTTGCGGGTGATGGGGCCTGTATAACGAGCCATTTTTTAGCTGTTTCCTTTCCCGCTAGACGCGACGGCGCTTGGGCGGCCGGCAGCCGTTGTGCGGCTGAGGAGTGACATCGGAGATCGAGCCGACCTCGAGGCCAGCGGCCTGAAGCGAACGGATCGCGGTCTCGCGGCCCGAACCCGGGCCCTTCACGAACACGTCGACCTTCTTGACGCCGTTCTCCTGCGCCTTGCGGGCAGCGTTCTCGGCAGCGAGCTGCGCGGCGAACGGGGTGCTCTTACGCGAACCCTTGAAACCGACGTGGCCCGACGACGCCCACGAGATGACATTGCCCTCGGGGTCGGTGATCGAGACGATGGTGTTGTTGAACGTGCTCTTGATGTGCGCGTGGCCGTGCGGGATGTTCTTCTTATCCCGGCGACGCGACTTCTGAGTCTTCTTCGGGCCAGCGGCCCGGCTCTTCGGAGGCATACGCTATCCCTACTTCTTCTTGCCGGCGACGGTCTTCTTCGGACCCTTGCGCGTACGCGCGTTGGTCTTGGTGCGCTGACCACGCACAGGCAGGCCACGACGGTGGCGGATGCCCTGGTAGCAGCCGATCTCGATCTTGCGGCGAATATCGGCCTGGACCTCGCGGCGCAGGTCACCTTCGACCTTGAACTCCGACGCTTCGATGTAGTCGCGCAGCTTGCTCAGGTCGTCGTCGCTGAGATCCTTCGAGCGCAGGTCCGGGCTGACGCCGGTCTGAGCCAGGATCTCGGTGGCGCGGGTGCGCCCGATTCCGAAAATGTAGGTCAGCGCGATCTCCATGCGCTTTTCGCGCGGGAGATCAACGCCCATCAGACGTGCCATGTGGCAGGTTCCTTAATGGTTGCGGAGGTCTGCTCCCTGTCCGTCCCCCCGTCTTTGCAAATGGGGGCACCGGCCTCCGTACCGGTGGTTGGCGCGCACACGTGCGTACGCGCTGGAGCTGGGAGTTCTTCTTTTTCGGTCAGTCCGATCAGACGATCGGTGCCCGGCGGTGAGGCTTGCTCAGCCCTGACGCTGCTTGTGGCGCAGGTTGTCGCAGATCACCATGACCCGACCGTGACGGCGGATCACCTTGCACTTCTCGCAGATCTTCTTGACGCTCGGCTGAACCTTCACGTCCGTCCAATCTTTTCGTGGGTTCACAAGGGTCTGTGAACACAGTTTTTCCCCAGCCGACGACTGGGGAAGTCTCTTGTCGCGTTCCGACCTGGGCCGGAACACCGTGTGACGCCGCGGGCCTCGGGCTCGCGACGTCAGGCAGGCATCACTTGTAGCGGTAGACGATCCGGCCGCGGGACAGGTCGTACGGCGAGAGCTCGACGACCACGCGGTCTTCCGGAAGGATGCGAATGTAGTGCTGCCGCATCTTTCCGCTGATGTGCGCGAGAACCTTGTGACCGTTCTCGAGCTCGATCCGGAACATCGCATTGGGCAGCGGCTCGACAACTCGACCCTCGACCTCGATGGCCCCGTCTTTCTTCGCCATATCCTCCGCGATCCCGGTTATGCTCAACCTTGAGTGGATTACCTCGTAGCTGCTCACCCACAGGCCCGACGAACTTCCCGGGTTTGCACGCGAACAGTCGGCGCCTAGGTGCACCGCCGCTCAAGCTTACCGGGCCGTGTGCGCTGAGGCAAAAAGACCCCGACGGTACACCCTGAACGTGGCGCACGTCGCACAATGGAGACGTCGACGGTGGGCATGCGGGCAGGCATGAGGCGCCCGCCACGCCGATCGGGTTGTCGCGTAAACTCACCGGCGTCGCAAGTAGTGGGTCGATCAGATCGGGGGACCCTGGTGAGCGGAGCGCACCGGTGAGCCGCAACAACGACAGCCTCCCCATGTTGCCGCCATGGCTGTCGGAGAGCGAAGTCACCCAGGTCGGGTACGAGGCACCGGTCGAGAACCTGCCACAGGACGAACCGATCGACGAGGCACCCAAGCGCCGTCGGTTCCTGCGCGGCGACGACAGCGCGCGCAAAGAGAAGAAGGGCGGCCGCCGCCGCAAGGAGCGCGAGCCCGAACAGCCGAGCCAGGTAACCGGCGCCACCGGCCCTGCTTTCCACGATCCGCATGCGCCGTCGACCGCGAACCCGCTGATGCCCGGTCCGAATCAGTCGACATCGAGCGCGCCCGCACCGACTCAGGGCGCCGACGCTCCCTGGCCACCGGCCTCGACCGGCGCGCCTTGGCCCCAGGCTCAGGGCGCCCCGAACCCACTCGCTCCGCCACCGCGGTCGGCCTCGGGCGACTCCGCGCAGCAATCCCAGGCAGGCGCGTGGGAGCAAGGCACCGACCCACTCGCTCCACCGAGGCTCGACTCCGGCGCGACTGGCGACGCCGCCCAGCATGCCGCCGGCTCGCGGTCCTCGGCCGGCGCCGCTCGGCCCCAGGAGCAGAGCGCACCTGACCGGCTCATGCCGCCGCAGACCGGGCCGGATGCGTTCTCCCCGTGGAACACCGGGCAGTCCTCTACACCGGCCCAGTTCCCGGCCGCGCCTGCGCACACCAGTTCGCCGTCGCACTCGATCCCGAATGCGGCCGTTCCGCCGGCTCATTCGGGCCCTTCACTGCCACCGGCACCTGCCGAGCAGGCCGCGGCGGCCCTCCCGACGCGGACCCCCGCTCCCCCGTCCGAGGGCTTCACGCCGCTCGGGCCCTCGAACCAGCGCAGCCTGCCCGACCTCCCGCCGCCTCCCCCGCTGCCCGATCCCCCGGCGCGCCCGACCCAGGCGCCGCCACGGTTGCTCGCGCCCGCCACGCCGTCCCCCTCGGACCCGCTGGCGTCTCCGGTGTCCTCACCTTCACCCGCGGACCCGCCGGCACCCGCCGATCCGGTCTCGTCGTCTGCACCTGCCGACCCGCTCGCACCGCCCGCCGTGCCGGTGTCGTCGCCTACCCCCGCCGATCCGCCGGCGCCGCCTGCCGTTCCGGTGTCGTCGTCTGCACCTGCCGACCCGCTCGCACCGCCCGCCGTGCCGATGTCGTCACCTTCCCCTGCGGACTCGCTGTCGCCGCCTGCCGTTCCGGTCTGGTCGCAGTCACCCGCACATCCGCAGGCATCGGGTGCCGAAGCGGTTTCGGCGCCCGTCGACCCGCTGTCATCGGACACGCCGATCGAGGCGCTCTCGACCCCTTCGCGCCAGGTAGCCGAACCTGGGCCGTCCACCGGCGGCCAGCCGGATCCGTCGACCCGGGACGCGCATCCAGAAGCGGCGCCACACAACACTTCTGGTACACCGACATCCGGGCCGGCCACTGGAGCATCGGCGGCTTCCGTCGCCGCCGAGTCGGCTGACGCCGGATATTCGGTGAGCCCTTCGTCGACACAGACCGAGGACCGCGCCGACCAAGCCCAGGCCGGGCAAGGTGGGATCGCGCAGGGGTCGCCGTACAGCTCCGGTGACGTCGCGGCTTCGGCGGCGCCTGTCTCGCCCTATGCGTCCGGCGAGGTATCGCAGGGACCGGCTTTCTCTGCGTCGCAATACGATTCGATTCCCGGAGATCTGTCGCACGGCGCTTCCGTGCACGCACCTGATGCGCAGACCGAGATGTTCCGGGCCGACGACCCACGGCTGCAGGGTGTGTCGCCCAGCGACAGCGCCGCCGTCGCGCAGGGCCGGCCGTCTGAAACTGCTTACCGCTCAGGTGAATTCGCACAGCCTGCGCCGCATTCCCGCCCCGAGGGAACACCTCCACGTCATCAGCTGACGCCGAACACCGCACCCTCACAGCCCGAACCCGAGCAGCAGGCCGTCCCCGACCCGACCGCACAGAGCGGTGGTGCGACTGTCTATCCGGCACAGCAGCCCATCGGCGGCGCCTACCCGCAGGCACCCGATGCGGGCCCCGCTCATCCGTACCAGAGCGATGGGCTCCCCCAGTACCGCCCTGACGGTATGCGAGTGCAGCCTGACGGCACGTACCCCCACGGGAACGCCGCGCAGGCCGGCCCGAATGCTGCTCAGACCCAGCAGTATTCACAGGGCACCGCCGCGCCGGTTCAGCCGTACCAGGCGCCCGACGGCTCCCAGCCACCGCCGTACCCAGGGCCGCTCCACGCACCCGATGGCGCACCAGCACAGCCGTACCAGGCGGCCGCGCCCCAGCAGTTCCAGGCACCGGACGGCACCTGGTCCCAAGCACCCAACGGTGCCCCGGTTCAGCCCTTCCACGCGCCGGACGGCACCCCGCACAGTGGACCGGCGCAGCCGCACCACGCCCCGAACAACGTTGCACCGCAGTACCAGCAGCCCGCCTACGGTCAACCCGGCTGGGGTAACCCCGGCTATCAGCCCCCGTCACTGGACAATGTGCCGGTCAAGCGGGTCAAGAAGGCGCCGGGCAGTGGATGGCGTAAGGCCGTGCACCATGTTTCCGGTGGCGCGATCAACCCGGGAATGTCGGCCGAGGAGCGGCGCCTGCAGGAGCTGGTCGCCCGTATCCGGCAGCCGGTGCGTGGTGATTACCGGATCGCGGTGCTCTCACTCAAGGGCGGTGTCGGCAAGACGACGACCACCACCGGTCTCGGGTCGATCTTCGCGTCGATCCGTGGTGACCGGGTGATCGCGGTCGACGCCAACCCGGACTTCGGCACCCTGTCCCAGCGCGTGGCCATCCAGACCCGCTCGACCGTGCGCGACCTGCTGCTCGATCCGGCCATCGAACGCTACTCGGATGTGCGCAGGCACACCTCGCAGAGTTCGAGCAGGCTGGAAGTGCTTGCCAGCGAGCGCGATCCGGCTGCCTCGGAGTCGTTCAACGACGAGGAGTACCGGGCCGTCGCCCGCATTCTGCAGCGGTTCTACAACATCATCCTCACCGACTGCGGCACCGGCCTGATGCACTCGGCGATGAACGGCGTGCTCGACCTGGCGCATTCGCTGGTGCTGATCTCGTCGGCGGCCATCGACGGTGCCCGCAGCGCCGCCGCGACGCTCGACTGGCTGTCGCTGCACGGGCACGACCACCTCGTGCGCAACGCGGTGGTTGTGATCAACCTGCCGCGTGAGGGTTCACCGAACGTCGGCGTGCAGCAGCTGCGCGAGTACTTCCTGTCGCGCTGCCGTGCCGTGCACATCATCCCGTTCGACGAGCACCTGTCCGAGGGCGCCGAGATCGACCTGCACCGCCTGCACAAGTCGACCAAGCGCGCGTACGTGGAGCTGGCCGCGACGGTCGCCGACGAGTTCGGCGCCGAACACAACCGCTACCGCTGAGCGGTCACCATTCGGGCAGCCGACGCCGCCCGGCGAGCACATCACGCACCAGATCGTCGTAGGCGTCGGCCAACTCGGCCAGGTGGTGCCAGGCGCTGTGCAGCAGTTCGTCGTTGGCGTCCAGCGTCATCAGCGCGTGGTGAGCGCGCACCGAGGACTCCGCCAACCGGTCGATGACCGCGCCGATGGTTTCGGTGTGCAGCGTGGCGCCCAGGCGGTGCTGCGGCACGCCGCGCAGCACCCAGTCGTCGATGGCGAGGACCAATTCGGCTCGCCGGCAGTCGATCTCACGCAGCACCACGGCGTCGGTCTCGACGCGACCGCCACGGCCGACCACCCGCTTCTCGTGCAGCACCGCGAGGTCGCGCGCGAACCACAGCAGGGGTCCGCCGACCACCCGGTGACCGCGACATGCCCGGACCAGTAGGTCGGAGAAGGGCAGTAAACCGGTATCAGCGTGCGGACCTGCGGGGCCGACACACCGCAATGTGTCGGGGAAAGCCATTACAACCGTAGAACTCTCCGCACCAGCCACGTTGCCTCGCCGTCGTCGCCGCACAGCACCGGATCAGGACGTTCATTACAATAAACCTCGCAAGCTCACTGTCAAGCATTACTCGGCCGTAGGTAACCCAGACGAGTACACTTCGTTACCTGCACGACCTACCGAGGAGCATGATGGCGGACGGTCCGACCTATCTGCGGATCGCGAACCTCCTCCGCGAGGAGATCCGCGCGGGTACCTGGAAACCGGGCGACCGGCTGCCCAGCCATTCCGAGCTGGCCGAGCAGATGCAGGTCTCGATCACCACCGCGCGCAACGCCATCCAGGTGCTCGTCGCCGAAAACCTGGTCTATACAGCGACTTCCCGCGGAACCATCGTTCGAAACCAGGAAGTGCTGGAATCTGTGGTCACCGACCACATCCGGCGTGATCGTCCGCGCTCGGCGCACGACATCTTCGAGGAGATCGCGCGCGCGGCGAGCAGGCAACCGGCCAAGGAATTCAGCACCTGCATGGAACCGGCCGACGACCAGGTCGCGCACTGGCTCGGCGTGCCACCGGCGTCCTGGGTGCTTGCCAGGACGGTGGTGCAGTACCTCGACAACGAACCGTGGTCGTGGGAGGTGAGTTTCTATCCGCGCGACCTCGCCGAGGCAGCCGGAATCGACTCACCGCACGACATCCCCGAGGGCACCACGCGGCGCCTGGCCGACCGCGGCTACGGCGAGACCGCGCACCGCGACACGGTCGTCGCCCGGCCCGCGACCGCGGAGGAAGCAGTGGTGCTCGGCGTCGCGACCGGCACCGTACTGCTGGATCATCTGCGTATCGGAGCCAATCACGAACGGGTCACCCGGGCGACCCGTCACCGCTCCCTGGCCGGCCGCAACCGGTTGGCCTACCAACTCGGCGACGAGGCGGGGACCGCCGTCATCGCCCGCACTCTCGGCATCGCACCCGGTCACGCCGTCGCTATGCCATGAGCGTGCGGCTACGGCAGGCCACCCTGGGTGACCTGCCGTTGATCTGCCGCCTGCGGGTGCAGCGCACGGCGTGGCTGGCCGCGCGGGGTTCGGATCAGTGGACGGTGGCGGGCAAGGGCCGTCCGATCGAGATCTTCGCGGGCGAGGTCGGTCGCGCACTGGACGCGGGCGAGACCTGGGTCGCCGAAGTGGACGGAGAGCCCGCGGGCACGATCACCGTCAATCGGCGCAGCGATCCCGGCCTGTGGTCGCCGTGGGAACTGGCCGAGTCGGTGGTGGTGCACTTCATGATCGTCGACCTCCGGTTCGCGGGCCGCGAGGTCGGCCGCCACCTGCTCGACCATGCCGACCGGCTGGCCGAACGCGCGGACCGCGCCTGGGTGCGTCTGGACGCCTGGACAACCAACTCCGACCTGCACGACTATTACCGCCGGGCCGGTTTCCAGCTGGCCAGGATCGCCGGGCCCGGCGCCCACGGACCCTCGCGCGCGCTGTTTCAACGCCGAGTGGTCCCGGCCCACCCGGCTCGGACGGCGCCGAGCCGGTACTCCTTACAGGGCTATAGCGGGGGCAACTCGGCGATGTGAACCAGTTCGACGCCCTGCCTGCGGGAGACGAGGGTGCCGCGACCAGGAGGCATCTTGCTCGGACGGACGTCGCCGATCAGTTTTCCTTCGTCGCGCGAACCGCTCATGATCAAGGTCTGCACCGACAGGTTCTTCATGGCGCCGAGTACGGGGTCGTAGAGGGCGCGCGACACGCCACCGATGCGGCCGGTCCAGGCTCGGATTTCGCTTGAGGCAATGCATGTTTCACGACTGACCACTTGACGCCTGCTCCCGAACGTGTGGGTCGGCTGAGGGTGTTCGGGCGCGCGGCCTCGGGGGTAGCATCGAGACCGATCGAGGGCGGGATTTCGAGGGTGGGAGCCACAGTGGGACATTGCTCGTGACCGACGACGACCTGCGTTCAATAGCCCCCTCGGTCCTACTCGAGGATGCAGCGACAGCACTGGTCGACGCCTTCTCCGCATCCGGCGGGGACCCAAACCTGCTGACGGCCGGTGTGAAAACCCTGGTCGACAGGTTCCGCGGCAGCGTGACGTACACACAAGCCCTGGTCAACGACGCCGCACCCGACCCGGAGCGTCACCTGTTGAGCTGGGCACCCAACGGTTCGCCGGTCGAACTGGAGAGCGACCCGAACCAGATGTACCGCGACGATGTCGCGGGGGCCGTCGTATCGATGACGGGCCTGCAAGTGGTTTTGGTCGCGGACCTGCTGCGGGAACTCGCCGCACGCCTTCGGCCCGGAGCGGCGTTCGGGTTGGGCACCGGCGGCCTCGCATTGGTCGACTTCACCGAACACCTTGCCGATACTCTGAGCGACCTGACCACCGTACGCCGACCATCCCCGCCCGTACACGACCCTGCCCAGCGCGCCGAATGGCTCGCACGCGTCTCGTTCGTCCGGCAGCCCGATCTGCGCAATGCTGTGACTCACGTGATCAATTCGCTGGCCGCGACACAAGCCGCACAGCGCGCCGGGACGTTGCCGCCGACTGGCACGTGGGAATCGAGCGCACCGGTACGGGCCGTGGAGAGTTTGGCTCTAGTCGTTCGCGACCGTCTGCCGTCTGGCGTCGAGCCCGGCGACGATCCTGGGTTCTTCCTCCGATCCACCCCTGGCCGGACGCTCTTCGACGAAGCCAACGACCTGCGCAACCTACTGGCGGCCGAAGCCGACTCGACGACCGAGCCGCCGATGGTTGCGCTGAACGCGAAGACCGCGTTCACGGCGGGACTATTGCTGAAAGAACTCGTCGCGCGGTTGCGACCGGGTATTTCGTACGGGCTCCTCGCTGTCCGTTCCGAACTCGGGATCGTCGCGGGCGATCTCGCCGCGGAACTCCTGGCGCAAACATATTTCGGTCGACCAACTTTCTATCCAGGTCCGACGAGAATGTGGACGACAGCCCCGGACCGCTTGCGTTCCGAGGGAACGCGAACAAACGTCCTCGACCCCGTCGACCATCTCACGCCACCGACCGAGGTTTTCATCACCAGCGTGGACCCCGCGAACGGGGATTCATTCGAAGAGTACGAACAACTGCGCGAGGCAGCGGTGCACCTGTGTGGCCTGCTCGATGACGAGACCGCGTCCGATCACCAATTCGCCGAAGCCGCGCGCCGATTGCACCTGGCGATTCGCGGCCCCGCTGAGCAGCGGTTCGAGGTCTCGGGTGCGACACCGGACGAAGTGGCGCATCAGGTGCGGCAGGCAGTCCTACTCTCACCAGCCGAGGTCGCGGTCGCCGCTGATCTGCTCGACGAACTCGCCGCACGGCTGCACCCGGGGGCTGCGTTCGGACCGAGCGGCGAGCAGGCACAGAAGGGCGACGAGGTGACCGAAATGGCGGCGGAGCTGCGCGCACTCTCGGACTGGCGGCGTCCGGTCGTCACCGGTACCGCGCGTGAACCTGTCCCGACCCGGTTCGGACGCCTGCGCGACGCCGCGATCCGGTGGCTCGATATTGTCGCCGACGGCCGCGACGGCTGGCGAATTCCCGAGGACGCGGATTGGCGCAGCGCGACCGTCGATCTGTATCTACTCGCGCAGGACCGCCCCGCCCGCACGGCTCTTCCGCTCGTACAAGACCCCGCGCGACACCTGCGAAGGCGCTCGGGCACCACCACCGACCCGCAACCGATCGAACTCACCGACGAAGCCTCCGATATCGCAGAACTGTTGCCTAGAAACGACGTCGAAGTAGCTCCGGTGGTCGTGCCGAGCTCACTCGGCGTCTACGTGGGCGACGCGCTCGTCGAACTCGCCGGCCGATTGCGCCGCGGTGGGCCGTTCGGGCCGAAACCCCACGGCGACAACCTTGCCCGCACGGCGGCAGAGCTCGGCCGCAAGATTCTCGCGCACGCGGTCCTCACGTACTGTCGTAGCTGGGACTATGACGCTCGACGACCACGCGACTACCTCAGCGAATCCGAAGCCCGAGAATTCGATCGTACCGGCACCGCATACACCGTGGTACTAGGCGAGGCCGCCCGCCCCGATGCCATCGTCGATGTGCACTGGGCAGCGGAGGAACTCTCCGTCAGCAAACTCGACGACCACGGCCGACCGCATGTGTGGTGGGAGTTCCAGCGGACGAGCCCCGCCATGATGTTCCTGCGAAGGATGACCGAGTATCGATACAACGGTGAATCGACCGATCCGCTCGACGGCGGTTTCGTCGATCAGTTCAACTTCGAACCGGATGGCACTGCTCACCGTATGACCTGGCTCGATGACCAACGCGAGTGGCTGGAGAGCACCGGCGGTGGTGCTCGTGTCGAGAGTTTGTGGACGCCGGTTCCCTCGTTCGGCGATTGGACATCGGTCCGCGATCTGGAGCGGTTCCAGCCGCCGAGCGATGGCGACATGCCGGTGCACTACTGCTTGTCATGGGACGATGTGCACGCCCGCCCGCAGGGCTTGATCTTGGCTTACGAAGCTCGAGCACGCGACGAGGAAGGTGCCACTTACGGTGTGATCCTCGGCGAGCTGAGCGATCCCCGGATTCTCATCACAGTGAGTCGCAACGACAATAAATTCGTCGTCAACATATTCGATGACAACAAACGCATCTGCACCGCACATATGTTTGTCCGCGTGGGCGATCGCCTCCTGCAGCGACAGCAGCTACGGCTGATCTATCCCGAACCTACAACCCGAAACCTCCGCGAGGTCGAACGGATCGCGGCTTACGAGGTCAGGACCGACGGCTGGGCCCGCGCCACGGTCTCCGAGCCGGACAGCGGCAAGCTCCTCAGCGAACGGATCGAGCAGGTCGACATCGACAGATATTGGTGGCCCACACCACAATTCGGCGACTGGGCGTGGACCCATACACTCGACCCCGCGCCCAAGTATTGGGTTGACACGGAACTAGCCATTTAGGCTGCTGCCTCTCGGCTGAGCCGGATACAAATGTGTACAGAGAATGAATTCGATCGAAACCTCGAGTACTCGATCGGTGAATAAAATGGCCCCTAGGGGCGGGTCGGCCCGGAGAATGCGGGACTGCGTCGAGCGCATTGTGCGCAGGGGTTGCGCGTCATAAATCGCTGTGACACAGTCGTTTTCGCATAGGTGAAGGCGACCCGTATTTCCTGACGAGGTACGCCTGAACGAAGCGGGGGGCTTCATGATCGGCGTCGTCATCCACAGCGTTACGACTTCGTCCGCGGAAATCGACGTTTGCCCGTGCAGATCGCGACTCCGGGATCTCTTGTGGCGCTGAGCTTCCCGTCTTGGCTCGAGCCGTTCGAATGGCTCGTCGGCTCCGACTGGCCACACGGCAACGAAGACCTCATGTGGCAGATGGGCAAAGACCTCCAAACCGCCGCAGACGACGCCGAAGCACTGGTCCCCGACCTCGAGAACATCGTCACCACCGTCAACGCCGCCTACCCCCAAGGACACGGCGGCGAATCCATCCTGCAATGGATCCAACCCCTCATCGACGGCCAAGGTCCCGACAAGAACGGGTCCCTCGCCCAACTCGCCGACCACTGGACCAAACTCGCCACCGCCGCCGACACCGGTGGCGACCAACTCCAAGCCGCCAAACTCAACTTCTACATCGCCGGCGCCTGGCTCCTGGCCGAAATCGCCTGGGCACTCGCCGCCGGACCCGGCGCCGGACTCGCCCAAGCCGTCGTCATCGCCACCGCCCGCAAAATCTTCGCCGCCCTCGGACGCGGCCTCATGCGAGCCACCGGCAGAAACGTCGCCGAAAACGTCACCGAGGAGGTCCGCGACCGCATCCTGCCCAAACTCGTCTACGAAATCGTCCAAGAATCCTTCGTCGAATTCGGCCAAGGCACCAGCCAAGAGCTCGCCGTCCAACACATCCAGTACAAGTCCGGCCACACCGACGGCTACAACTCCGAAGCCCTCTGGGACACCGCCGCCATCTCCGCCATCGCCGGCGGCGTCGGCGGCGCCACCGGCTTCGGCCTCGGACGCAGACTCCCCACCACCAACGGCGGCTGGTCAGGCGCCCGCAACGGCGCACTCACCGGCGCAGGCGCAGGTCTGGCCGGCGCCACCGCCGCCTACCTCGCCACCGGAAAACTCACCGGCCAATGGGACTTCGACCCGCGCTCGTTCACCGGCGGCGCCACCTCCGGCGCAATCCCCTCCGCCATCCACGGCGCCCGCGGTCACTCCGATTTCGCCGGACAACCCTTCACCGACCCCCGCGACACCCCCCGCACCAGCTCCGAACCGAACAGCACCACCGAAAGCCGAGCCGGCAACGGCAACGGCAACGGCAACGGCAACGGCAACGGCAACGGCAACGGAGCAGGCTCGAGCACCGCGGCCGAGACAGGAACCAACCACAGCGGTGGTGAGGCCGACACCACAACCGCGCAGGGCTCGGCCGCGACCACAGAAACCACTTCCGACACGACCCACCCCACTGGACAAACCGACACCGCTGCCCCCACGGCCGGTGTCAACCCCGAAACCGACACCACTCGAACACCGATCGACGCCGGTTCGACGAACGGCGAAGCCACCACTGACAACAGCGATACCACCGCCACCGACGATCAGCAGGCCCAAGACCAGACCGACATCTCCACCGAGCAGGCCGCCGGCGCACCGGCCGAGGCCACGTCCACGACACCGACAACTACCGACTCGCCGAGCAACACAACAGCATCGCCCCCCGCAGCCGCCACCGAAACTGCGGACACAGGCGCTCCTGGCACCGACGTAAACGGCACATCGAACGCGCCGGTAGCCGCCGAGACCACTGTCGACGCAGGGCAGACCGACCTCACGCCCACCGGCGCAACGATGTCACCCGCCGAAGACCTCGCCGCCACTGTGGTCGACAACCAGTCGCCCACCGCAACAGGCTCGGCACCAACGTCCGCCGCGGGCGCACCGAGCATCACGCCTGCCTCGACTACGCTCCCCCCACTGAGCGCGATCCCCGCTACCGCGGCACCCGTATCCGGTTCTGCGACAACGAGCCCGGCACCCCCCGGCCCGAGATCAAAGGCGAACCGTCCACACGAGAGTGCGAATCGCGACACTGCGCTCGAGCACAGATCAGCCACGCGACCCGACCCGACATCAGCAGCCCACACCGCTGCCGAAGTGCCGTCGAGCCGCACAGCGGGCGCGGCCACATCAGCCACCCCGAACGACATCCCGATCCAGGCACGACGGTCCGAACTCGAACCACCCTCCCCCGCAATCAATTCGGACACGAACTCGGCGACACCGCCGACTACGGCCACTGAACACCCCGCAGAGGCACCGGCCCGACCGGGAAGCGATCGGCCACTGGATCCGGCCGATCACACGCCGACCCTCGTCCCCGGTTGGACCGTCGCGGGCACCCCCACCATCAGTCCAGTACACCGCCCGCATATCAACGAGTTTCTGCGCGCCGCAGAGCACGCCGCGGCCGAGCGCGATGCTGCCGCGGCGAAGCTCGTCCAGATCGCGCGCGACCTCGAAATCGACCACACGGGCGAACCTGCTGCACTCGCGGCCCGCCTGCTCGCCGCCATTGATGCCCAGATCGCTCGCGAGGGGCTCGGCGCGCATACGGGCGGGCTATCGAACGTCGAGCAGATGGAGCACCTGAAAGCGGCCGATGCCGCGGCCGGGCGACTTCGCCACACGATGGTCGAAGTCAGCCGTCAACTGAACGTGTATCAGCACGCGCACGGCGCCAACCGAGACAACCGCACGAAAGCCGAACAGGCCGCCGTACACGATGTTCTCACCGCTGCCGGCGCCCGCGTGGTCGACGGCATCGGTGTACTTGCCGGCGATCCGGTGCGATACCTGGTCGTTACGACCTCGCCGGACCCGCACACCGTGCTCGACGAAGCGGCTGTTGCCGCACTCGGCGACGTATCTGTCCGGTACCGGCACCTCCAACTGACAGCTGCGGGCCAGATCGTACTGACCGACGTCGAATCGGGAGCTGCGACTCGACCGGCGACCACACCGCAGCCGGCCACCGACCCGGTTGCCCCACAAGCCCTCTCGACTGTCCCGAGCCCATCAGCGCCATCGGCCCCGCGAGCCACGCTGCCGAACGGGCCGCGCTCAACTCAGCACACCCTCTCGCCGGAAACACTGCGACAGGTCGACGCGCTCGGTCGAGAGCGCGATGAGCTGATGGAGTCGGTGCGCAGCGACCGGGTAGCACAGCCCGACGACCCGCGCGTCCAACAGTCCGCGGCCAAAACCGCGGCAGCCACCGTGCTCGCGGGGGCCGACTATCTCGCAGCGCTCGGTGCGCACCGGGTGACGGACCGCGTCGCGATGTCGGGCAGTGATCCCACCAGGATTCTTCTCCTCGTCTACGGCGATATTCCCGACCAAGAGCGCATGCACCAGTTGCTGAGCAAGGCGCTCCCGCACAGCCCCACACTCGCCTCCGCGCTCACGCGGCCCGACACGCAGATCGTCTTTCTGCGGGTACTGGTCATCGACTCGACGGCCCACGTCAATGTCCTGCGCACGCAGGCAGTCGCGGACGTGACAGTCCGGTTGCCCCAGACGCGAGCAACATCGAGCCTCGATCCAGAGTCATTGCACCGCCGTGCGATCGATGAGCTGGTCGCCCAACGAGACGCACTCGCCCAAGAGCGCTGGTTGCAACGAGCGAAGCGGGACGAGCGCGCCGGACGGCATGGAATCGACGATCCTGATGTCGCACTGATCCCGCACAACCTCGAAGCCACCGTGCGCCGACTGCACGACCGCCTCATCGGCCGGGAGAACGTCTCCGCCCAAGGCGATCTCTACGACTACACCGTCGCCGAGGCGGTCTCGGACGAGACGCTCGACCGCAGGCGCAAGGAGATCGCCAAACTACAGGCCGCCGCATGGCGCGTTGCCAAGCTGGACTGGGATTGGGCCGCCTATGGCCGTCGGATCGCTGAGCTGACCGGCGAGTCGCGGGGAACATCCATTTCGCCTGCCGTCCTGGACGCCCTGGATGCCATCGCACAGGAGCGCGCCGAAACAACCCTCGCGGCCGAACCATACCGGGCCATGCGCGACGACCTCGCGGCGCGATTGGCCGCTGACAACGAGAGCCCGACCGAACGCCGACGCCTGTCGAGCATGTTGGCCGACGCAACGCGTCGGGTGGAGCTCGCGGACAACATGATCGGCCGCGCGCTCGACAGGATGGCGCTACTCAGAGGCGCCGGCCAGGAGGAAGTGACGCGCCTCGGCGGACAAATGCTCACCGGCCGTGTCGGTCTGATCACGGGCGACCATCCGCGCCTGATCGTCCTCGCTCCACGCACAGCCATGGGCACCCTCCGCTCCGAGCTGGACGAGACACTGCTGTCGGCCCTTCAGCAATCCCCCGCGGTCGCACGCGCGTTTCGAACACCGGCAACCAGCGTCGAGTTCAAGCACGTGATAGCCGACGAGCGAGGCAACTGGCAGTTGGTCGACGCCACGCCACCGCAGCGGGTGATGGCAGGTCCCGGACGAACCGGTCTCGCGGCACACATGCCGTCGGACATCACCATCTGGCGTGATGGAGCAGGGCATGAGCGCTTCATCGACCCCTCCAAACCGTGGACGACCGGCCCTGATTCCACTCCGAAATGGTTCGGGAACGGTAAGGAGCTCGACCCGACCAAGGAGCCGCCGAAGGGGATCACCGGCTGGGCGATGGACCCGATCCAGACCTCGATTTTTGCCAACTTCGACCGAATTCCCGATCGTCACGTCCTTACCGAACTGACTCCTGCCGTTCCGATGGGGGGACACTTCGATACCGGGATGCAGACCGCTTCCTTGGCGACCGATGGCCTGCTGTACAACCTTTCGCGTCTGGTTCTGGAAACGTTCGGCGTCTTCGCGGGCATGCGGCGGTATCACGACCCGGCCAACCCCGCACGACTGGCCTTCAAATTCAAATGGCATCCGTGGCTTCGCGGAATGTACCGATTCACCGACCTCGATTACCGGGTCCCCGTCGACTCGCAGCCTCGATTCCATCAGTGGGATGCCTCCGAACATGTCGACCTCACGGACCCGCCGAGCGAACCATTGCGCGAGCGCGCGCAAAATGAGCGAGAGTCCTGGGCGCGAGTACAGGCCTGGGCCGATGCGGAATATGCGCGTTTTCGGGCCGACGACAGCGATATCGACAAAATCATAGCCAATCTGGCGGCCCATGATGACGCCCGACGAATTCAACAGGCCGACAAGGTCATCGACAAGATCAGAAAAACTGTACGCGGCCTCGACCACAGATTCTGGCGGGCAAACGAAGAAACACTCGGCAAGCTCACCGATTGGGTTTCGGCACAGTTGCGCGAAGACTTGCGCCACACAGCCGCCGATCTCATCGAATCTGTTCTCGACTATGACTCGCCGGTCGCCACCTCGGTGTTCGAACATCTCGCGAGCACAGAATTCACACACGGCGAAATCAGGCAGATAAAGAATCACCTGATGCACGATCGGCACCTGGTCATCGACCGTCGCACCGGAAATCCGGTACGTCAGCGGATGGATGCCGTCGCCGATATCGCCGAGGCATGGAACCGGTTGACCGACGGCACACCGTTGGACGACGACATCCTGCTGCTCCACAACAGTTTGGTCGGCAGCCGGTACCTCGTTGAGAACCCGGACGCGAGCTGGCGCGAGGGCGACAGGCACGCGATCGGGCTCGGTTTCGATTGGAGCAGTCACCGTGCACCGCCCGAGGCGTGGCGAGCCGGTATCAAATACGCGCCGCAGCCACTCGAGCCTGAGCCCACACTCCCGGCCCGGTCGCCATCAAGGGCGCTGGAACCGGCCGAGTCGCGAGCCGATGAAGCGTTGCCGGTGGCGGAAAGCACCGCAGAGCAACACCAGTCGCCCACCGCGCGAGCTGCCGACCTGCCGTCGCATGGTCAGCAAGTCGTCGACCGCGCCGCCCTTATGGGCCGGATCGCCGCGGCGCAAGGGGAGCAGCATCGCGCGGCCCGCCGAATCACGGCGCTGGCCACCGATGTTCTCGGCGACAGTCTCGAACGAACGGGCGACGGCCCGCGAGCGCTGGGGCGAGCACTCATCGACCGGATCGACGCCGAGCTGTCGCGATCTGCCCCGGAATTCGACCGCGCACCCGCATCTCCGGATGAGATGGTGCGCTTCTCACTCGAGCGGCTGGAGCGCGATCGCGAACAGGAGCGATTGACGCGAGTGCGCGCCGAGGCCGAGCAACTGATCGAGCGTTTGATCGACGCGCATGCCCTCGAACGTGATCTCCGGAAACTGGTCGACGACGCGGCCGTGGCGGAAGTCCTGCACGCGGCCGGGGCGACTGTGCCGGCCGATGGCGTTGGCATCCTCGACGGCGAAGACGCCCGCGCGCTCGTGGTCAGCCCGAACCGCGTGACGCAGCCGCTGATCGATGACCGGGTGTGGCGTGAATTGACCGCGGCCGGTACGGAGATCGACTTCCAGCGGGTCGTGGTCGACGAGGCCGGCGAGATACATGTCGTGGATCGGTCGGCGCCACAAGGCGACAACCCGTACCGAACCGCCAACGAACACCTGGACGCCGTCGAGCGGGTCGCCCTCGACCAGCTCGACGCGATCGTCCGCGCGACCGTGCCGACCGACGCCGCATTCGTCCTCGATTCGGCCTCCGTCGACCGGATCGAAGAGGCGCGTGGCCAGGCGATAGCGCGCTTCGCCACCGCTCGTGATGCGGTGATCGCGGAATCGGTCGACCTGGCCGACAGGGCAGACAGCACCGCGCGGATAGGCGGGCAGTTCGCCATCGAACTCGCCGATATCGTCGCTGAGTTCACGGCCACGGTCGAACAGCAACGTTCGGCGCACGAGATCTCCCTCGCACCGGAGGCGGCCTGGAGCTACGGCACACCCCGGCCACACGAGACCTCACCACTGGCCGCCGCGACGATCGCCGACCACACCTCCCGAGCGAACCGAGCGATGCGGCACGCGAAATCCGCCGCCGACACACTGACCGAGATCTACCGCGCGCTCGACACCGGGGCGACCACGGCCGGGCCACGCATCACCCACGACCGGATCAACCAGCACATCGACACCGCGATCGCGGCAGCGCGAGAGGCCGTCAGCCGCAACGGGGCGACGCAGGCCGAGGAGATTGCCCACTACCAGGACATCCGCACCCTACGTTCCCTGAAAAGTGCCGCGAGCGACCACTTTTCGAAGTACCTTTCTGCCCGCGACGAGGCGAAACTGTTGTCGGACGAGGCCACCGACCTGGCCATCGCCGACGTGCTCGCCGCGGCAGGCGTCGCACCGGCAGACCACGGCATCGGCGCGCTGCCAGGGGTGGCGGGGCGCACACTTGTCGCTTTCGAGGGAGCAGATCCCCATCTGAACACGCTGTCGGCCAAAGAACACTGGCAGCGCCTCGCGCGCGGTGAACAGTTGTCCTTTCGGCGCGTCTTCGTCGATGAACACGGCCGAGTGCACGTCGTCGAGGCCGAGCTCCGGGGTGGCGCACGCGACAGCGGCATCGATACCCCGGTTCGGGGTTCGAACGCGAGCGGGTTGCCCGCGATCACCCCCGCCACTGCGTCCGTGCCACCTGTGAGTTCTGCGGTATTCACCGGTCCCCACTTCGACTTCATCGCCGAAACGGCCACGGACGGCGGGGCGGCCGAACTCCGTATTCGGTTGCATTTCGATCTGGGTATTCCGGAATCCGGCGACAACAGCCGACACGTCCGATCAATCGTGGACTCGGCCCACACCATCGTTTTCGGGTCCGGTAAATGGTATTCGCCCGTCACGGGGACGCCCTATCAGTTCACCATCGATCCGGTCGCGGACCCCGACGGTGCCCACCTGTCTGTCCCTGCGCCTGTCGAGACGGCCGATATCGACGAGGCCGCGCGGCTGCTCGCGGTCGCTGTGCGTGAGCACCTCGGGTTGCCGCCGACCAGCTCCATGCCGAACGGACTCACCGTCGACGAGGGTGATGTCGATGTACTCACGCGAGAAGCCCGTTTGGGCGGATTCCGGCCTGCGGTCCCGGACGCCCACTACGCATTCGGGACCACCAAGGCCCGAGAAGCGTTGGCGCTACTGGAAAGTGAGTCCCCGCAGATCGCGCTGGAACGGGCAGCTCGATTGCCAGAAGGCGGGTATATCCGCGGATTCGATCCACGGACCAGTGTGGTTGCCGACCTGATCAACCCCGGCGGGCATACCGTGCTCGGTCGCGGCAACAACTGCTGGGCAGCTGTGGTGTCGGCATTGCTCACCTTTCACGGTGACCCACAGGTCGCCCCGCCGGTGCGCGGCGACAGGGCGGCCGGTACAGCGGCCACCATGGCCGATTGGCTGCGCGCGGGCCTCATGTCGTGGAGCAACCGAAAAATCGACCTCGCTTCGTTCGAGATGCTGCAGCAATACGTCGCCGAACTCGGGCCCGGTGCCGCCGCACCCGTTTTCGTCGGATGGCAGGAGACCGACGCGCACGGAACCCGAACCCTCAACGGCCATGCTCTGCTCGTTGTCTTTCCGCTCGACGCACCCGGCCCGGTGTGGTGGTGTCCACAAGAACAGGCCGTATGGGACGGCCCGCCGAGCAAGTATGTCGAGGGCGCCGTAATCCTTTCCGCCATTCCCCTACGACCAGATGGGACACCCGCCCTTGAATACACCGATCCGAACGCCGGAGCAGGCCCAGCAGTACATTATCCGAGCATTGGGGCTCACGTACCCGGTGTCGGTCTACCCGTTCGAGTACGGCTGGATAGCGACGGTGTGCTGGCCGATCCCAGAGGATCCGCTGGACATGCCGGTCGGAGCTCCCAAGTTCATTCTGAATTCCCAGTCCGGAGTGATCACCAGTCTGCCGAGCACACGGAACAATCCGCTGATCGACCAGTACATCGAGGCAATGAAAACCGGGGCCCCGCTACCTGGGCACCAGCTGTACCCGCCGCTCACCCGGATACACCTGCAACTGACATCCAACGAAATAATGCAGGTCCGCTACCTGATCCGACTGCAATCCCTGTCCGAGGAGAGCGAACCGGCGGCGGGCTACCTGCTGACGATCGACAAACTGGACTCGGAGTACAGCCCGACGTCCTATCTCGACACTCAGGCGGCGCACTGGATCCTGGAGCGTCGCGCGGAGACGGGCGACTGGCCGGAGACGGGCACACTCGAGGTCTAGACACTGATGGCCCGCACCGTCAGCTGGAAGAACCACTCGGTGACACCGACTATCTCGACTCGGACGCACCTACCCCGACTCCCGGTTTCGACATCGGTCATCGCACCGGGCAGAGCCCGATCACCGAACTCACCCTGCGAATTCACCTTCGACCAGTCGGCGAAATCAGCCCGGCTGAACTCGCCGACATCCGTGCACTGACTCAGCGAGCAACAGCCGAAATATTCGGAGCCGAAGCACTTTCCAGCCACGACAACGACGACGCGCAGAACCCGCCGATGCGGTTGCCGGACGGAACCACCCTCCACGTTCGCAGCGAGTTCGTCGACGACCCCGAAGCCGCCCACCTCCGCGTCCCGATCTCCCGGGTCCGTGGCCTCATCCCACAGGGCATCGCGCCCGACGCCACCTCGTCCGAAATCGCGATGTACCTGCGTAACCACTTCGGCCTGCAGCCTGTCAACAACTCCCCGAACAAGGGGATGCGCCTGGACGGCATGGAGCTCTACGAACTGCGCGACGAAATAGCCCACCAGACGGCCGCAGCCAACACCGGATCGCCGCTGCCTCCGATCGCCGACGCGCGTGCCTACGCGTTCCACCCACCAGTTGCCCTCGAGCACCAGCACTACCAGGAAGAACTGCGTGCTGCTGCGTTGGACGGCGACCGCTATACGCGTGGCGCCGACCCACGCACCCACCCCACCGCCCGGCTGATCAACCCCGGTGGCCGTTCGACGCAAAGCCGCAGTGCGAACTGCTGGGAAGCCGCCGTCGCCGCGATCATGACCTTCAACGGCGCGCCAACGGTCGCCCGCGCCGCGCAATCGATCATCATCCCCGGACGACTTCCGGAATATCACGGCATCGGCGACCTCGACGCGATACGACAATGGCTTGGGGCCGAGTCGGTCGATCTCGCACACGGGCCCGGTTCGCCGGCTGACCGGTTGCATGCCCTGATCGCCGAACTCGGCCCGGGCGCGTCGGCATTCGTCGGGTTCACCTGGCCCAGCGGCATGCGGCATATCCTGGTCGTCGTCTACCCCGTCGACGCGTCCGGGCCAGTGTGGTGGGACGCGCAATCTCAGGAGACGTGGGATGCGCCACCCCGGGAAATCCGAGAACTGGACGCGCTGAACACAATTCCGATACGAGCCGATGGGAGCCCATTCCGTGCCGCTACCGATCAAGACCGCAGCAGAAGCCAAGGAGTACCTCGCGAAGAACCTCCGATGGGAAGACCCGGAAACGGAGATCGTCGAGGAATTCACCGAAGGCTGGGTGATCCAACGGGTCCCGGCGGACCGCGAGTACCCGACCGGGCTGCCGATCATGATCCTGACAGCCGAAACAGGAGTGATCTACCTGTTTCCGAGCTGGTCTCCGAACATGGCGATCGAGAGGTACCGGGCAGCGATACGGAACGGCGAACAACCCGGACCCCAGATCTTCCCCTTCCAGACCCGCCTGCACCTGACACTGACCCGGGACGAGGGGGACCGGGTGTGGTACCGGATGCAACTGGAGTCACTGACCCTTCCGGGCGCGACCGAACCCGACTCCGACCTGGTGATCTATCCGAGGAACTTCGCCTACTCCCCGACGAGCAACCCGCACAGCATGGCCGCGGCCCACATCCGCAGCTGGTTCCAGACCCACGGCACCTGGCCACAGCAACTGACAGCGGAGTACTGACCGACACAGAAACTCCCGCCCCGGAAACGTTCACACCCGAGGTCGCTACCGACCACAACCGAAGCCGAGTGGCCGAGCTGGGCAACCAGAACGGTGGCGACCGAGTACACCCGGCAGATCCATCCCCCGGTCTCGCGCAAACTGCCCCTGGCCCACGCCACCGAATCGAGTTGTTCGATCCGACCGCCGGTGGTCAGCGAGCTGCGCTGGCGCTGAAGTACCTGAAGGAGGTGACCGGCAGCGTAGCCATTCAGATCCCCGATCACATCGAGCCAGATGGGATGACCTTCGAGCAGTTCACGACCGCAGCCGGCGGTAGGTTCTGGCTGACAAACCTTTCCGACATCCTCGAACGACTGCACGAGCTCGGCGATTCGTACAGCGCAGTCGGCTTCCCGAGGGATTACGACTACGGTCGAGATCAGGACTGGTCAAATGCCGAGACACGCAGAGGACTGAACACATACACCTTCGTCGCCACCAATCGCGACGGTGAGCTCAGCTTCTACGATCCGGGTACCCATACGGTCAGCACCGCTACCCCGTTGATTCCTTTGGCGTACCCGCAGTACAGCGCTGTGTACTTCGACTCCGAAGGGAACGTTGTTCGTGATCCTTCGAGCCCGGGTGTGAAGAAATCACCGACGGCGTTCCGTGACCTCGAACGACCACCGTCACCACACCCCGGGCCCGCTGCCGACGGGCTCAGAGCCGAACTGGCACTGACCCATCTTCGGGAGAAAACTGGGAGTGTCGCCATTCAGCCAGGTGGCGGGCGCTGGATGACCATGGGTGAGGTGCTCACGCGCGCTGGGCATCAATATTGGACAACACTTGTGCAAGCCGACTGGGTGGTCGGCCACCTCCAACTACACGGTCCGGGCAGCACAGCGTTCATCGTCGAGCAGCACCGAGACGACAGTGCCGCTGCCAACTTGAACAACCGCTGTGCGGTCCTGACAAACCACGGCGACGGGCTCGTCACCATTTACGACGCGGCTACGGACACTACCCAGGAATACCGGCCGTCCGAACGAACCCTTAGTCAGACGAAGGCCCTCTTCTACGATATCGATGGACATCCCATCGAGCCGATGACCGCGTCGGCAGAACCCGGCCTCGACGACCGGCACATCGCGACGATGGACCGCCCGAACGAAAAGCGAATTCCCTCCCCGTTCAGTAGGCATGCACTCCGAAGCAAATCCGACAATAGAACTCTCGAAGTCCTGCTGATGAACGCACCTTCGTACACAAAGGCACTGCGCGAAAATATCTTCACGCCTCACTTACGCGAGTGGATCAACAATATAGACACGTCCCTGAGAGCGCTCCCCCCACACGAAGGCATCGCTCATCATTACACCACACTACCCTGGACAGAAGCCGTCCTTTACCAGGAAAGCACTGTTGTCCATGAGCCCGGCTACATTTTAGCTACTAGGCGGAATTTCAAGCCTACAGACAGTAGTCTCAACGTACACCTCGCCATACAATCCAAGTCCGCACGACTTTTCGGCGATCCGAGGAACTTCTACCGGCGTGCAGGGTCACTCATATCTGACAAGCAATACTCGGATATCGTTTTCGAACGCGGCACATCATTTTCCGTAGTCAACCGCGTACTCGATCCGCACACCGGAATCTTACACATCGACTTGGTGGAGCTGGTGGTGCCAGAGGCGGCGAGGCCGAGCCGACGAGCTTTGACCAGCGACTACACCGAGCCGGGCATCCATCATCGCGCCGTCCTCGCGGTCACCCACATCCGAGCGATGACCGCGAGCAGCTTTATCCAGCCGCAACCGGTCGGGCAGAACCACATGAGTCTGGCCCAGGTCAACGACGCTATGGGGCGTGAGCCGACGCCGTTCCACGACCCGGAATGGATCGAGACCTACCTACGCCACCACGGTCATGGAAGCATGGCCATGATCTGCGTTCAGCAACAAGGACTTTCAAAAGGAAAGAATGCCAGATCCCGTGCACGCAACGATCAACTGATCGACGATGCAGTAAACGAAAATACCTACGTACTCACCAACAACCACGGAGTAATAACACTCTACGACCCGGCCACGCAATCGACAGCTGTATTCTCCGAGACTACTCGATACCGAAAGACCGGGCGCGGGTTCGCCACCGGATTTCTCACCTATTTTATCGATCCAGCCGGTCTGCCGATAGCACCGACCGAGCCCGGACCCACCAAAGTAGACGATATCGCCGAGTTGCAGAAAGCCTCCGAGAAATCCGCCGGAATCTACCGGAGCCGAGTCAGCCCGCAACCGATTACGCTGACGTCCAGCGACCGGGCCGCGCTTCGAACCTACGATGATGATCTGGACTCGATAAACGAAGAATTGCGGGCCGGCGCGGGCACGCGCTGGACCGCCAGCACCCGATTCCACGAAACGCTCGCCAAATTTTCTGACTACCACGCCGTCGTATACCGTGTCGAAACGCTACCGATCGAGACCCTCCTCGCGGACTACATGCCGGGTGAAATCGTGCGTGACCCGGGCCATGCGACCGCGTCGAAGAAACGGTTGCCGACCGTCGCCGGGGATGTCGAGTTCACGATCTTGTCCTCGACCGGAAAAGATCTCGGCCACTACTTCCGCCGTACGGCGAACTCCATCGTGTTCGGCCTCGGCACCGAGTTCCAGGTGATCTCCCGCCACCTCGACCCGGACACCGGGGTCATGGAAGTCGCTCTCATGGAAACAGGCGACCTTCACCGAGCACTCGATGTCGCGACCGACGCCCTCACTCGCGCCATCGCCGTCCCGTCCACACCCGATACCGACACACCGGATACCGATCCGCAGCGTTACGAACTCCGGTCCGCAGTCGCCGAGCACACCCCTACACCTCCCACCGCCGCGCCGCTGGTCGATATCCATCGCGTTGCCGCGAACGCGATGACGCCGGCGGAGATAGCCGCGATAACGGGCCGCCCAGCCACACCGTTCTCGAACTCGACGTGGCTCGCCCACTACCTTCACAACCTCGGCACCGGCAGCACCGCGATCGTCGGTATCGAGAACCAGAGCACGACGATAAGCCGCCGAGACCCAAACCAAAGAAGTGTCGACTTCGTCCTGCTGACCAACCACGGCGACCGGATCTCGATCTACGATCCGGCAACTCGGAGCACCTCACCCCTATCCGAGGTCAGCCAGGATAAATTCCACGGTTACAAGAGGTTTCACACATTCTTCTTCGACCCGGCGGGTACGCCCGCAGCCCCGTCAGAAGCCGGACCGGTAGCAATACCCGATACCAGCGAATTCCGTCGACATGCGGAAAAGAAGCAGAGTTGGTATCGCAATAATTTCAGTCCACGCTCCCTCGAAATCAACATGTTCCAGAAGCGGGCGCTGCGCAAATTTATGCACGGCCCACTCACCCGCAGTGAAAGCACCGATTTCTACAATGCATTGATCAGCCTGCCGAACTATCAAGGCCTAGCGTATCGAGTCGGCTCATTGCAGTTGGACACCATCATCAGCAAATATCGCCCAGGGAACTTTGTCCTCTACCAGGATGACCGAATAGCATTCAAGAGCCCGATTCCTGCGGACGCAGGCCAGGTCGCGTTTACAATGCTGATGGCTACCGGAAAAGATGTCAGCGCGTACGCCCGCAAGCACGGAAATCCTGTTGTCATTCTGGACAGCTATTTCAGTTTCCAGGTGATCTCGCGGCAGTTGAACTCCGAGACCGGAGTCATGGAGATCACCTTGATGGACAGCGGGCTGGTAGCGACACCCACGTCCGACCCCGACACATCCCTTACCGGGTCGCCTTATCGACAGCCGGTCGACTCGGCTGATGAACAGCAAGCACCACCGGTCGCCACTACAACGGAACCGGCAAGCCCGGCCGAGGACCAGACCCAACCGAAACACGTTGCCCCTTCCGCCCAGCCACTCGGTGAAATACTGACCCCGTCCGTCGCCGAGGCCCACGCGCGGTACGGATCGGACACCGAAGCCGGTGTCGCGCACCATTCCGACGACCCGGCGATGGCCGATCTCGCGGGCCGCGTACACCGCGACGACCGGTACTTCACCGCCGATGTCCACCTCGACGACGCCGGCGCGGCAGTTATCGGTGGGCGGCGCTTCAGCCCGGAAGAATACGGCGATCTGCTCAGACACCACACGCGATGGGATGGACGGACCCCCATCCGTCTCATCGGCTGCGACGCCGCCTCGGGTCCTTTCGCCGCCCGGCTCGCCGCACATCTCGGCACCGATGTCCTCGCCCCGACGGCCCGCGCCTGGACCGACGAACACGGCCGCGTCTACACGAGCGCGGTGGAGATCGACTCGACCGGCAACCGTCGCCCGCGCATCCCACCCGACGGCGAGTGGGTGACCCACCACCCCGACGGCACGACCACCCCCACCACCACCGATGGCTTCGCCCCCGGAACCCCGGTGACGGACCGCTCGACACTCGACCCGAACCCCACGCGCCCGACCCACGAGGAGAACACCGCCCGACCGATCGCCGAGCCGACGATCACGGCACGACAACCACCGGTCGATGTGCCGTTCACCCTGTCGGCGCACGCCGAGGTTTCGAATTCAACGAGGACTCAGGAAAACTACGAGATTCCGTCAAGAACATCGAGTCCAGAATAAGCGCCACCCGCCCCGATTGCTCACCCGCCGAGCACGCCATATTGGACGACATTTTAATGCAAGATTTTCTAGAAGAACGGAACAAAGCGAGTGGGAGACGCTTCTTTTCGTTCCTCGACGAACACCAACTGTTCCCGAGCATGGACGACTGGCCCCCGGGTTCGAGGAGAAATACAAAGATCAGGGCCGGGAAGAGGAAGAAGAATTCGCCCCCGGCGAGTTCGATGTCCCCCGCAACTACCGCACCGACGGAGCATGGATCTGGGCCGGGGCCGTCCCACACTACTTCCGCAAGCACAACTTCCCACCAGCCCGCGACCTCAAGCGTCACATCATCGACGAGTTCCACCCGGTGAAAGGCCGGTCCGCGGCGAACTGTTCAAGGGCATACATCGCCGTCGACAGGAGCCCGAATCCGAACATATGCCCCGCTTCGTGGTCGGTGTAGAGCAGCGAATTCGGCAACGCGCGGCCCAGGTCCCACGCGTTCTTCGCGGGCGTGGTGAGGTCGAGTTCACCCTGGACCAGGGTGACGGGAATATGGGCGATCCTGTTGATATCCCGCAGGATCTGATCGTCGTCGAGCCATGCGCTGTGCGCGAAGAAATTCGCACCGATTCGCGCCACGGCCATCAGCTCGGCAGGTGAATGCTCGCTGAACGGCCAGGGAGCATCCGGCGTTTCGCGAGCGATGACTGAACCGAGCCATTCGCACCAGCTCGCCGCAGCCTGCTCGCGCACCGACAATTCGCCGTGGTTCAACAGAGTGTGGTAGCCCGCGACCGGATCCTCCTTGGCACCGATCAATTCCAGTTCATCGGTGAAGATCTCCCATTGCGCGGGCATGATCCGCGCGAGGCCGCCGAACAACCAGTTGATTTCCTCACGCCGGAACAGCGCCACTTCGACCAGGACGAGTTCGGTCACGTGTTGTGGATACTGCTCCGCATAGGCCAGTGCCACGGCACATCCCCACGCTTCGGCGTAGATCAACCAGCGATCGACCCGCAGATGAGTCCGCAGTCGTTCCAGGTCGGCGAGGAGGTGCGTTGTGGTGATGAACTCCATCGAGGTGGTCGGCTCGCTCGCGTGCGGCGTGCTCGCTCCTGATCCGCGCTGGTCGAACACCACGATGCGATACACCGCCGGGTCGAACATCTGCCGGACGTCACGGCCACCACCGGCACCGATGTCGTGGACGACAACGGCGGGTTTGCCGTCCGGGTTGCCGCTGACCTCCCAGTAGATCGAATGCCCGTCGCCGACCCCGAGCATGCCGTGGTCGTACGGTTCGATCGCGGGATAGAACGGTCCGTCGACCTGCTCGTCTTCGGCCTGCCGTCGCGCCGCGGCGAACATCGCTCGCGCCGCGGCGAATTCCTCGGGTGTCAGCTGCTCGACGCCCGCTTCCTCGGGAGTGGAGAACGTGATTCCGTTGACCGTCTTGCTCATGGTTCTTCGCCTTCCTCGGCGCGTATGTCCCCCATCATCCGCCTCGCGGCGCCGACACCCTCGACTCTGCTACAGCGGCGGCAAGTACGCGACCTGCATCATTTCCTCCCCACGCGTGCGCGAGACGAGAATGCCCCGACCCGGCGGCAGCTTGGTGGGGCGGACATCGCCGAGGATCCGTCCCTCGTCGCGTGGGCCGCTCATCACCAACGCGTCCACCGACATGTTCTTCATCGCGCCGAGCACACCGTTGAACAGTGCGCGCGAGACACCGCCCGCGCGGCGCGCGATGATCACGTGCAGCCCGATGTCACGAGCCTGTGGCAGGTATTCGAGCAGCGGGGTCAGTGGATCGCCGCCCAGCCCACCGCCGGCGACCATGTCGTAATCGTCAACCACGACGTACAGTTCGGGCCCGGTCCACCAATTGCGTTCGCGCAGCTGCTGCGGTGTGATGTCGTCACTAGGCAGTCGGGTGCTCATGTAGTGCGCGATCTCGTTGACCAGCGTTACCGCAGTCTGCGAAGTCGACGAGTATCCGGCCAGGTGTGCCTCGTCGACCACGCCGAGCATCGTTCGCCGGTAGTCGATGAGAACAACTTTGGCGGCCTCGGGCGTGGCGTTCTCGATGATTCCCATCACGATGTTGCGCAGCAGTGTCGTCTTGCCCGATTCCACATCGGCGAAGGCCATGAAATGCGGTTCCGCCCCGAAATCTAGGACCAGCGGCTGCAGTTCGGATTCACCGACGCCAACGACTACCTTGGTCGGCCCGAGCTGGATACCTGCGGCGCGGGTACGGTCGAGCAGTTCGGTGCGATCGATCTGTAGCGACAGCATCCGCACCGCCGGAGCGCGCATCTCGCCGTACATTGCGGCGAGATCCGCTTTCGCGCGGGCGGCGCCGTCGGACACCGTCTCCGGGTCGGAGTCCGAATCCAGCCGGGGCAGCGCGATCAGCAGGTGCAGTTGGTCCGCGGTGAGTCCTCGACCGGGACGGCCGACCGGAACCAGAACGGCTGCGCGGCGGCCCATTTCGGAATCGGACGGGTCGCCGAGCCGCAGCTCGATGCGGGTGCCGATCTGGTCTTTGACAACGGGGCGGATCTGCGCCCAGCGAGAAGCGGCGATGATCACGTGGATGCCGTAGGAGAGCCCGCGCTCGGCGAGGCCGTTGATCTGGGTCTCCAGCGACTCGAACTCCTCGCGGATCACGCTCCAGCCGTCGATGACGAGGAACACGTCGCCGAACAGGTCGTCGGCGAGCGGGTGGTCGGCGGGCAGTACCCCACCGTTCGCGGCGAGCGCGGAGAACTTTCGCCGCCGGAAGTCCGCCATCGATTCGATCCGCAGCGCGCTGAACCGTTCCTCGCGCTGGCGGGCCAGCGTGCTCAGTTCGGCGATGGTGCGCCGGACCAGGTCGACGTCTTGCCTGCTTGCCACCGAGCCGACGTGGGGAAGTCCGACCAGACCGGCCAGGCTGCCGCCACCGAAGTCCAGGCAATAGAACTGCACCTGTACCGGTGAATGTGTGGCGGCCGCGGCCATGATGATGGTGCGCAGGGTGGTCGACTTGCCCGACTGCGGGCCACCGACCACCGCGATATTGCCCTGGGCGCCTGCGAGATTGAGGGTGAGAACGTCACGGCGCTGTTCGTAGGGCTTGTCGATGATGCCGATCGGCATCACCAGCTGACCGTTGCGGTTGACCGGCGAACGCCAATCGGGTTCGGGCAGCAGCATGTCGACCGACGGTGATTCCTCCAGCGGCGGCAGCCACACCTCATGAGCGGGGCGTCCGTGTCCGACAAGCCTTTTCACGACGACCTGGAGCAACGTGTCCGGCACGCCCTCGTCCGGTGAAGGTGGCAGCCCGAGTGGGTCGTCCAGGTCCGCAGGCTCCGGTGCCCGTTCGGGAAGTTCCGGCAACTCGACCGGCGCACCGGTGAAAACGCGGGCGGGCAGGTCGAGAACGACCTCACCGTTGGATCGACGCGTGACGTTTCGCGGCGCGATATACGCGCCGGACACATAGGTCGCGTTGAATCGCAACGGATCCGCCGAGTCGCTCTTCAGATAGGCCGAACCGGGGACGCCGGGGAGGTGATAGGCGTCGGTGATCCCGAGTACCGCGCGGGATTCGTTGGCAGAGAAGGTGCGCAGACCGATCCGGTACGACAGGTGTGAATCGAGGCCGCGCAGCTTGTTCTCCTCCAACCGCTGCGAGGCGAGCAGTAGGTGCACGTGCAGCGACCGGCCGAGCCGACCGATCATGACGAACAGGTCCGCGAAATCCGGCTTCTGCGAGAGCAGTTCGGAGAACTCGTCGACCACGACGAACAGCGCGGGCAGTGGGTCGAGTGGCTGTCCTGCCGCACGTGCCTTCTCGTAATCGTTCACGTTGGCGAAGTTGCCCGCCGAACGCAGCAGCTCCTGACGACGGTTCATCTCACCGGCGAGCGCGTCCTTCATGCGGTCGACGAGTTCGAGTTCGTCCTCGAGGTTGGTGATCACCGCGGCGACGTGTGGAAGCGGGTCGAGGCCGAGGAAGGTCGCGCCACCCTTGAAGTCGACGAGTACGAGGTTCAGCTGGTCGGGCGAGTGTGTCGTGACCATCGAAAGCACCAGCGTCCGAAGGAATTCCGACTTGCCCGAGCCGGTGGCACCGATGCACAAGCCGTGCGGGCCCATACCGTTCTCGGCGGATTCCTTGATGTCGAGTTCGACCGGGCTGCCGTCGGGTGTGATGCCGATCGGTACCCGCAGCCGCTCACGGCCGGTGCGCGGCCGCCACACCTGGGCCGGGTCGATCTGGGCCGCGTCCGGGATCCGCAGCAAGGCCATCAGACCGGGATCGGTCGACCCCGACGTGTTGTCGCCGAGGCTGACGATCTGGGCCGCGGTGGCCAGCCGATACCGGGCCAGGTGCCTGGCGAACGTCGCGGCCTCCTCCACGGTGACCAGATCCGCGGTGGCGAATTTCTCCGTCCCGGCGGCGCTGCGCGCGAAGAGCTCATCCGCGACGGCCACCAGCTGCAACCCACGTCGAGCGGCCAGACCGTTCTCTGGCGCGGTCAGGTCGAAGACGGTGACCGCGTCCAGGCCCGATTCGCTGATCAGACGCTCGGAGCCGCTGACATACCCGTCGTCGATGACGACCACGAGATGCGAACGACCGTCGGGCACCTGGGAGTTGCGCATGAACCGGCCACGGTCGAGGAGCTCGTCGCCCATCGCGGTCTCGAGTTCGGCGAGGGACTGGTACATCATCCGCGCCGATCCCATTCCGTCCTTCACGGTGGGATGCTGCAGATGCGGCAACCACTTCGCCCAGGACCACGCGGGCCCGTCGGCCTCGGCGCACACGATGGCGACAGACAGGTGATCCGGCCCGTGGAAAGCGGTGAGCTCCATCAGCACCACCCGCATCAGCCCACGGGCGTCCTCGATCGAGCCGCCGACATTGATCGCCGGAAACGCGCGAAGCGATATCGCGGTCGGCAGCAGATGCACCACCGAATGGGTGCGCACGAAGCGTCGCAACGCCACGGTCGATACCGGCTCCAGATCCTCGAGTGGACCGGTCTCCGGGCGGGCCAGCTTGGTGGCGAGACGATGACTGCCCAGGCCGACCCGAACGTGCCCGAAATCGGGATCGTTGGGCCTGCGCTCCCACATCCGCCGGGTGCCGAGCAGCGACCGCAGGTCGGCGGGGGCCGGATGGCTCCAGATCAGGGTTTCCAGCTGCTTGTTGCCCGTCCGGCGCACGTCCTTGCGGATCTGGTCGAGGTATCGGAAATAGTCCTTACGCTCCTCGTTGAGCTCACCGGCCGCCTTCGGGCCGCCCCCGCGTCCCATGCCCGCGAACATGCCGACCATGGACATCAGCATCATCATCGGAAACATCATCATCATGGGATTGGCCAGCAGGTTGCGGCCCATCATCACGAACATCGCGAGCATGCCGACCACCGCGACGACCATCACCACCGGCATCAGCTTCAGCAGCATCGGGGTGGGAATCGGTCGCTGGATCTCCGGCGGCGGGCTCAGCGTCACTTCGCCCCCCGGTGCCCTCGGTGGTGCTATCCGTGGGCGTCTGACAAAACCTTCGGTAACCATGGTTCCCCCTCCGGGTTACGAATCAAATTCGGGCAGTTGCTCATTCGCCTGCCTACGCCGGTACGGCGCCGCGGCCGCGAAGCCGATCACCAGACCGCTCAGGCAGGCCAACGACCCGAAGACAGCGATGCGCCGCGGCCATGGGCTCTCGGCCGCGGGTGGCGGCGGCGGCACATACGCCTGCGGGCTCTGCGCGTTCGCGCTGATCGGCAGATCGGGCAACTGGTCGGTCAGTGCGGCGGTCGGATCGATGAGGCCCGCACCGATCCGGTCGTCGCGGCCCGCACCCGGCTGGTGCGCCGTCCGGACGATCCGGTCGATGACCTGCTGCGCAGTCAGATGCGGAAACCTCGCCCGCACCAGCGCCGCCAGGCCGGCGACATAAGGTGCGGCGAAACTGGTCCCCTCGATCGTGGCCGGTCCCTCCGATGTCTCAACGGCATCGACCAATCCGGTACCGCCCGGCTTGCTGTCGAGGGAAACGATCTGCCTGCCGATCGCGGCGACACCGATCCACGGGCCGTTGAGCGACAGCTCCGACGGTGCCCCGCTCGGATCCACCGACGCGACCGCGAGCACATACGGCGAGAACCAGGCCGGGCTCGCGATCGTCTTCACGCTCCCCCAGCCGGTGCCGTCGTTCTGCGCCGCACACCCGCCGTCGCTCTGCACATTTCCGGCGGCCGCGACCACCACCACATTGCGCTCGTAGGCGTAACGAACGGCGGCACCGAGCGCGCCGTCGGCGGTGTCGCTACCGGCCGCCGCACAGGCGACCTCGGAGATATTGATGACCGTCGCACCGAAATCGACAGCGCGCACGACCGCCCCCGCCAGCGTGAGCACGTTTCCGTAGCCGGAGTCGTCGATGGTGCCCGGTGGCGGGTCGCCCCGCTTGTTCTTGGCCTGGTACGCGAGACTGAGCTGCCTGATGGTCAGGATCTCGGCCTCGGGCGCCACCCCGACGAAGGCGTCGTCCGGGCTCGGCCGCGCGGCGATGATGCCCGCGACCAGGGTGCCGTGACCGTCGCAGTCCACTGTTCCGTCGGAATCGGCGACATAGTCCCCACCGCTCTGCAGGGCTGGCAGACGCGGATGCCGATTGACTCCCGTATCGATGACAGCGACCTTCTGACCGGCACCTCGACTGAACTGCCAGGCCGACTCGAGGTCGAGAACACGTTGCGCGACAGGTGCTTCCTTCGGCGGTGAGCCGATCAGGCGGGGCTGAGCGCAGACCGTTCGCTGCTCCGTCGGTTCGAGCGGTGCGGCCCGTCCGCTGATGTCCTGGGCGACACCGAGCGCGGCGGAGTCGATTCCGGGCGGCAGAATCGTCGGCGACAGCGGTGCGGCGGCGGCCTGCTGTCCGCCGAGCTGCGCCACGATCGGTGTCGATGCCACGAGAAGTGCTGCCGCACAAATCATTCGCGCTCTTGTGCGGCGCGCGGGTACTCGGCGCGTCATAGATTTCGAGCGATCGAATACACATCCATGATCCACACCACCAGCGGCACCATCGAGATGATCAGGATGTATTCGAAGATCTCGATGGCGCGCTGCGTCGGCGGGGTCGCCTCGGTGTGCGGCCCGAGGACACCGAACACCACCGAGCCGATCGCGAACAACAACAGCAACCCGACCGAGGTCAGCAGCATGTCCGGGTCGCCGAGCGCCAGCGTGACGATCAGCGCGATGAAGCTCAGGCAACCGGCGGTGATCATGACGCATGCCTGGGCCAGGTCCGCGAACGAGCGGCCACGCAGGCAGAGGATCGTCGCGGTGACAACCGCCAGGGCGATTCCGGGGCGCCCCGCGTCACCGAACGGGTCGGCCGCGACGACTGCGGCCGCTGCCGCGACGAACGCGGCGGCGGCGACGATTCCGGTCTGAAAGTTGTTGGCGTATCGGGCTCTTAGGCCGAGGCCGGTCGCCGAGGGCAGCACGGTCGCACCGATCGCGCCGATGCCCTCGATCGTCGGGCGCGGCTCATGGTCGGCCGGGTCGATCGCCGCGCCGGCCGTGGGGACTGGTGGGATGGGCAGCTTGGCGAAGCCCGCCGCCAGCCTCGCCGCCGCGGAGAAGAGCACAGTCGCACCGACCACGAGCCCGGCGGCGATCGAGTCGAGACTCGGCTCCCAGAACAACCGGACCGCGGCCGCAACGGCACCGAGCGCACTCACGGTCCCGGCCGCGGCGATCATCGTCGTCCCCACCCGCGCGAGGCGATAGCAGCCGATCGCGGCGACGAAAGTGGCTGTGCAGCCGAGCAGAACGTGCGGCGCGCCAAGGGCTCCCGGCACGATCAGCGCGCCCGTCCCGAAAACCAGCAGCAGCGTGTACAGCACCAGCATGGCGCCGACGAACTCGGCGCCGAGCTTGCGCACAGCGATCACCGCGGCGACCAGCGAGCCGATCGCCCCACCGGCCAGCATGATCGGCGCGATCAGGTCGGCCCCCTGGCCACGGGTCAGCGCGGAAAGCCCGAGACCGGCGACGATCGCGATCGCGGCGAGGACCAAGCCGACCATCCGCGCCGCGTCGGCCGACCAGCCATGGAACACCTCGGCGGTCAGCCGGGAAACGGCATCGATGACATCGTCGAACAACGCCGGCGATTCGGTCGAGGCTACCGACCGCAACACCAGCAGCTCACCGTCGAAAACCTCTGCCTCGGACAGTGTCTGGTTGGGCGCGAGCGCGTCGCGGCCGAGCCGGGCGAGCGTGTGGTGACGCGCCTCCAACGGCGCCGCGCCGTCCTCCTGATCGGGCTGCTGCGGATCCCGGGACTCGATCAGGGCCACCAGGTCGTCGATGAATGCGATGATCGGAACATTTGCCGGTAGGCCGACGTCGAGCTGGGTGTTTCCCCCGATGACGGACACACGGCACAATTCGGGTTCGGTGGTTCCCAGGCCACCGCTCGATTGTGCTGACACTTGCTAACTACTCCCCCTGCATGTCAGGTTTGCCCGAATCGGGCAATCGTTCATAATGTATCCGACCGTTCGAGTCGGTGCACGGCCACGACGTTCGGACGCTACAGTGGCGAAAGCTACACGGGGAACAAAGATTTCGGGGGAAGCGCGGATGGCTGATATTCGCCAGGCACAACGGGCATTCGACGCGGGGGTCCTATCGCTCGGCCTGAGCATCGACGGACAGGAATCCAGCCGCGACCTCGAGTACGCGAGATTGGCATTCACGCGAGCCACCGAATGGGACGACGGAATGTGCGACGCCTGGCTGGGCCGCGCCGCCGCAGGCGAACTCACCCAGGAAGTACTCGTCAATCTGCACCGGACGAGCACCATGTCACTCAATCGCGAGCAGCGCAGGGTCGGTTTGGCGCCGCGTCAGCTCGCGGGCCGGTTCACACCCGGTCTCTACATCGACTACCCGCTGTCGAGCTTCACCGAGATCTGGCTCGCCTACGCGGCACATCTGATCGCGGACAAGCAGTACGGCGACGCCGAGCGGGTCCTCGACGAACTGGCCGCGCATCGGGCCGCGAAACCGGCCGATCCCGACAAACTCGCCGACGACCGGATCTGCGCCTACATCCGCGGCGTCCTGCACTACCAGACGCAACGCTGGTCCGACGTGATGTCGGTGCTGCCAGGATCCGCCGAATGGGACGACCCGTATCTGGCCGCGGGCGCACACGTCATGGTCGGTTCGGCCTGTGCGCAACTCGGTTTGTTCGGTGAGGCCATCCGGCGGCTCGAGCAAGCCGAGGCGGGCCCCATTCCCGCAGCACGCACCACCGCCATGTTCTGTCGCGGCCTGTGCCTGCGGGAATCCGGCAAGGCCGAGGAAGCGCAGAAACTTTTCGAGCAGGTCTATTCGCAGGCACCGGACTTCGAGGCCAACACCGCTGCCATGCGGGACAAGACCTACCGGCTCACGGTGACCACCCGCGAGGCCCTCGAAGCAAGGACCGACAAGTGGGATCCGGCCTCGGCGCCATCGATGTCCGATCTCGAGGACGCGCAAATCCAGGATCGGGCCAAGTCCGTGCTCGCCGAGGCGCGCGCCGAACTGACCAAACAGATCGGGCTGGCCTCGGTCAAAACGCAGGTCGCCAAGCTGCAGTCCACCGCCCAGCTGGCCCGGATCCGCGCGGAGAAGGGTCTGTCGAGTGCGCCTCGCGGACAGCATCTCGCGTTCACCGGTCCACCGGGAACCGGCAAGACCACCATCGCGCGGGTCGTCGCCAAGATCTATTGCGGCGTAGGCATTCTCAAGACCGACAAGGTCGTCGAGGCCAAGCGCGTCGACTTCGTCAGCCAGAATCTCGGCGGCACCGCGCTCAAGACCGAGAAGGTGATCGACAGCGCGATGGACGGCGTGCTGTTCATCGATGAGGCCTACACGCTCATCCAGACCGGCCTGTCCGGCGGTGACGCCTTCGGACGTGAGGCCGTGGACACCCTGCTGGCCCGCATGGAGAACGACCGCGACCGGCTCGTGGTGATCATCGCCGGCTACGACGGCGAGATCGACCGCTTCCTCGCCGCGAACGACGGTCTGGCATCGCGCTTTTCGAAGCGGTTGCAGTTTCCGTCCTACACACCGGAAGAGCTCGGTCAGATCGGTGAGGTGATCGCGGCGTCACGTGACTCCACGCTCTCCGAAGGCGCGCTCAACCGACTGGTCCTCGCCTGCCGGGATCTGTACGAAACACACAGCACCGATCAGAGCGGCCAGCCCCGCCGCGGTGTCGACCTGGCGGGCAACGGTCGTTTCATCCGCAATGTCGTCGAGGCGGCCGAGGAAGAACGCGAGTTCCGGCTCGCCAACGACGATTCCCTCGACCTGGCCGACGTCGACGACTCGGTTTTGATGCGCATCGAGGAACCCGACATGGCGGTGGCTCTGGACGGGCTGCTGGCCTCGCTGGGGTTTTCGGCGAACTAGCGCGCGGCGCACCCGCGTGGCTCGGGATCGACCTGCGCGGACACCAACTGAGATAGGCAGACGAGCGCACAGCTGTCGGTGATGCGCTCGGGTCGGGGGAGATCGGTGAGTATTCAGCAGCTGTCAGAAGACCGGACATCCCAGGAGCCGGAACCCGAGGAGCCCGGCACCGCCGGGTTGAGCTCGCAGGAGTTCTGGTTGTTTCGGCACCTACCACTGGGTTTGGTCATCCCGATGGCCCTCATCGAGGTCGCGGCGTCGCTGATCTCGATCGCGCTCGACGCGCAGTGGTGGGCGACGATGATCGTCTGCCTCGTGGTGGCCGCCTGCGGATTCGCTCCGGTGCGCGGGGTGCCGATCGGTCTGCGGATCGGCGCCTGGGTCCACTACCGGTGGCGCCGGCGCACCCGCACCATCATCGAACAGGATTCGACCTTCGACGTCCCACTACCCGACGGCGGCAGCGCCGGTGTGCGCTGGGACGGCCGATGCCTGGTCACCATGCTGCGCGTGGACTCGCCGCCGGACACGCTGACCCTGCTCGACCGTGGTTCGCTCAGCACCGATCAGGTGCTGCCGCTCACCGAAATCGCCCATTGCCTACGGCAATTCGATATCGCGCTCGACTCCATCGATGTGGTGAGCACCGGGACCCGGACCACGAGCACCGACGCCGTGCTCACCGGGTACGCCGCCCAGGTGGCACCGCTGGGCCGCATGTACGATCAGATCCTCGGCCCGTTGCCCGCCATCGCCCAGCGCACCATGTGGATCGTGCTCCGCCTCGATCCGTTGGCCAACGCCGAGGCCATCGCCAACCGGGGCAGCGGACACGAAGGCACGCTGCGCGCGGCCATCATCGCGACCCTGCGGGTGACCAACCGGCTCGCGACCAACGGCATCAAGGCCGCGATTCTGACCTCGGCCGACATGAGCGTCGCGATCAGGGAACTCAGTCGCGGCATCGCGATCGACCAGTTCGACGAACGCCCCGACACCCTGGAGCAAGCCGACGTATTTCTGACGAGCTACCAGATCGGCGACGAACTCATCACCGCCGACGGCTTCGCGCGGGTGTGGGCGGTGCCGAGTCTGGCGACAACGGTGATGGTACGGCTGCTGTCCGGCGACGACACCCGAGCCCGACTCGGGCAGCGGCGCAGGATGATCGAAGTGGACGCGCGAGTTCGCTACGACACCTATACCGAGTTCGAGGAAGTACCACTCGAGGGCCTGCGACCGCTGCCCCGCCGTCAGCTCTGGGCCTTGGCCGACAGCCTGCCGATCGGCAGCCGCGACACCGGGGCGGTGGGCTATCGGGGTGGGCTCGACGCGCTCGCCGACCTCAGTATCCCCACCACCGGATGCGGACAGCTGATCGGTGCCGACAGCTCGGGCCGGGGCGTCGCCATTCCGCTGGTCGGTGTCGGCAGCCGCCGGATCGAGATCGTCGGCAACCTCTATCTGGCCCAGCAAGTGATTCTGCGCGCGATCGCGCTCGGAGCCGGTGCGATCGTCCACACGGATCGTCCGGCCTCGTGGCACACGATGGTCGCCAATGTCGGTGCGCCGAACGCTCTTACGTTGGCACCGCGCAATGCGGGTGCCCGGGTGACGCCCGCCGGCGGCGGACCACACGCGCCCGCGATCGTCATCGTGTTCGACGGTGTTCCGGCCTCCGCACCTCCCGGATCGGCGACCGTGGTGAATATCGCCCGCGAATTCACCTCGGTACCGAGGCCGGAAGTCGATGTCACCATCATCCAGGATCCTCGGTCGGC
The DNA here is from genome assembly GCF_051843015.1 of Nocardia sp. JW2. Taxonomy (NCBI): domain Bacteria; kingdom Bacillati; phylum Actinomycetota; class Actinomycetes; order Mycobacteriales; family Nocardiaceae; genus Nocardia; species Nocardia sp. JW2. Next base: position 248,835 of record NZ_JBPXLK010000002.1, on the reverse strand, counting down.
CACCACGATCACCGTGCATACCCCCGCCTCGAAGGCCACCGCCACCCTGGTCACCACGCCCACCGAGCAGTACTACCTCGGGGCCTGAGCGGTCCCCTACAGACAACAGAGCCCGTCCGGCCGGGTCGGCTGGACGGGCTCTGTTGTGTCGACGGGCTCAGCTGCCGGTGGGCAGGGAGTCGTATTTCGTGAGGGCCGACTGCTTGGACAGCGTCGCTCCCGGCACGAGCTGGCCGACGATCTCCCACGGAGCCAGCTTCGGGGTACGTCCGAGGCCGAGGACTTCGGCGGTATCGAGATCGGGGATGCCGTACCGGATTCCGTTGTCGGCGACGTAGAACAAACTGCCACGTCGCGGGCTGCCCGAGCTGATTCCCGTGATCTGGAGGAACTCGCCGGACGACGGCGGGATGTACGCACCGTCGATCCGGTCTCCGGTGCCGTCCGAGGTGGCCACGGTCACCGCCTTCGCCGAGTCCGGGAGCGGCAACCGGGTACCGGCCAGCAGTGTGACAACGGCCCGGTCGGCGGGCGCCTCGGTGGCATCCGGGGCTTTGGTCGGGATCGCCTTCGCCTTCGTCCACGACAGGCAGGCCACCGGAGCGTCCTCCGCCGTGAGAATCTTCGGAATCTCGTCGGGGAACTCGTTCACCGGCAGTCCCGACACCGTCGCCATGCCATCGAGGATGTCCGGCGGCATCGATTTGATTTCCGACATCCCTTGGGAATTCGCGTTCCTGATCACCTGCGCGGTGAACGGCGAGATCCGCTGCACGCCACCGGCCTGCACGACATACAGCGCTTCTCCCTCCGCGGTGGACACCTTGATCACGCCACCGATCGGCACGTCGCTCAACCTGCCCGGCCCCGGCTGACCGGCCAGCGCGATATTCGGCGGGGTCAACACGGGCACCTCCCGCGCGGCATCGAGCAGCCCGGTGCTCACCGCCCGAGGCTGATACTCCGAAAGCCGCAGCGTCCGTGCGACCGCCGTGTTCTTCGTGTCGATCTCGGCGCGCTTGCCGTCGTAGATCAGGTAGGTCTTGTCACCCCGGCTCACCAGCAGCGTCGCCGCCGGATCCGCCTCGCGGATCACCGCGTTCACGTGCGGCCGACCGGCAACCAACGTGGTCACCACACCGGGCGAGGAAATCGCGCTACCCGACTTGGACAGCTGCACCGTGTCGCACAGCGTCCAATCCGAACGTTCGCTCTGCTTCGAACCGGGCAGCGCCCCCGGCGCACCCGGCAAGCCGAGAATAGGCCCGCGTGGCGCCGAATCCAGCTTGCGATCCTTCACCGAAGTAGGCGTTTCACTACTCCCGGTGATCAACCGGGCCGACGCCAGATTCAGCACCGGATGAAGCGCGGTGATGTTCTTGTTGTTGTCCCGGACAACAACATAGAGCGCACCACTGTCCTTCCCCATGACGATATTCGCATCGCCGATCGCGCCCTGCGGCCGCAGAAACGCCATGATCGCCGCCCCGGCGACGATCAGCAGTGCGAGGATCGCACCGGCCACCAGTGAGCGCAACTGAGAACGCATGGGGTCGTGCAGCATTCGCACATCACGCCGGATCAGGGCATGGTCCAGCCTGCGCAATAAGAAGCGGTAGCCGTTGACCTGCGCGCGGGTGGTCAGCTGGGCAGGCACTGTTCCTCCAATGAACTATTCGAACCGGTGCACAGTAGTCGCCGATATGGCTAGGCACCCCTTTCGGTTGTTCGAAAGGGGTGCCTAGCCGATGGCCGCTACTGGATGAACCAGTCACCGACCTTCTGGTCGGTGGTGGTCGCGTTCTGCAGCGCGGTCTCCACCTTGTTCGCCAGGTCGGTCAGCTGAGCCGCGGTGTCGCTGAAGTCGGTCTTCCAGACCTGGTACACGGTGTTGAAACCGGTGAAGGACTCACTGGTCTCGCCGGAATTCGGATCGATCCAGGCGTTCTGCATCTCGGTGTAGCCGTGCTCCATCTCGCCCGCGACGGTGTTCAGCTTCGTGACCTCGTCACGAAGCGAAGTGATCAGCGGGTTGATGTAAGTCGGGTTATAAAGCTGTTCGGACATGATTGCCTCCGTTTATAAAGTTTGCGATTAGACTTTGAGAACTGTGAACTCTGCGGCGTTGGCCTGGTTCATTTGCGACAGGCCCTGGGTGCCGCTCTGAACTGCCTCGTGGATCGCATCGAGCTTCTGGTTCAGATCCGCGGACTCCTGGTTCCACTGGGTGGACACCTTGTCGAACTGAGTCTGCGCGTCACCCACCCAGCCGGGCCGTGACGCTTCGATAGACGACGTGATCTCCTGCAACGTCCGACGGACGGACGCGATAGAGGTCTCCATTACATTGGCTGCCGCGACAGCCTTCACTTCATCCTGAAACTGAGCCATGAAAGGCACCTTCCTGAAAGTGTTCCGGACCTTCCGGACCGATTCGCCGAATTCGGCAGCACCGGCTTCTACTTCTGGTGGAGAAACCCTGATCTAGCTGGGCATCCACCTCCCCCCCGGCAGAGATTCGACCAACCCCGCAATCGCCTGCGCGACCCGGTGATCGGTCCCAGGCGTGACGGTCGACCACGCCTGCTGGTCCGGGGCTGAACCGGGAGCGGCCGCGATGCGGCCCTGCGCGGTGTCGTAGACGACAACGGCTCCCGGAGAACTTGTGGTGGCGCCGTCCTCGTGCGCATAGGCAACGATTTCGGCGTATGAACGGCACGAACCAAATGCCAACCCGTATGCCGTGGCGTCACGTCCCTGCACTCCGAGGGCGTATACCGCGTCGGCGTAGTCGGATGACTCCGTCGCACCGTCGAGTCGTTCGGCGACCTCGGCCGCCGGTGCGCTGAAACTCGACACTTGGGCGGCGTCACAGCGGCCGAGAGCGTCCAGGATCGGGCGCGCGAGCGCGGCCCCTGATCCGTCGCTCCAGATCGAGCTGATCTCGAAGTGGTCACCGCGCCGGATCGCGAACGCATGGTGCTCGCCACGCCGGACCAGACACATCCGCACGGTTTCGCCCTCGCCGTAGACACGGACGACCAACTCGCGCTCTGGATTGGCGAGTGTGGTCAGCGCGTCGCTCAGCTCGAGCGCGACCTCGCCGTAGGCATCGACCGAACCATCAGCTTTCAGCTCGGCAAGCGCATGTTCGCGGGCTTTCAGCAGCTCGTCGTATGTCTCCCACTGCGGCCATACCGCGAGCACGGTGGGCAATGTCTGCACGCCGAGCCGATCGGTCAGCGTCAGCAGCCCGTCGGTGGTCAGAGTCGTCACGCGCTCGCCTCCTGCGCCGGTGCGGCTGCCTGCTGCACGTTGGCCGCGGAACCACCGAGCACGGCGGGCGCGGCTTGCACTCCGGCGTCGACGAAATCACCCTCGCCCGTCGACATCAGACCAGCCCGGCTCGTGTGCTCTTCTTCTGCCTTAGACGCCGCTACGGCGCCCGGTGCCATCGGCACCGAACCCTGCGGCACGGTGACGGGCTGAGCATTAGTCACCGGTGCGGCGACCGAGGTCACCCCGGCGGCCACCATCCGGCCACGATATGCCGTCTGCCGCATCGGAACCGACAGTGCGCCGAGGCCGAGCGGCATGGCGATGCTGCCGGTCGAGGCGGGTGTTGTTGTCGCCGTCGTTGTTTCGGCCTGCAACGCGTCGGCCGTCGCAATGACCGGCGGCTGCGGCTGTTCCCACGGTGCTGCCAACGGCTCGGTGACGAGTTCGTAGGTCCGCATCACCCGCGCGGCTGTCGCCTTGGCGAGGTCGGCTTCCCCGTCGATCTGCGCAGCCTTCGCCAGCATCGGCGCGCCGAGAGTGGCACTCACCGCTTCCAAGGTCTGCTGTGCGGACTGGATCGCGGCGATCGCGCCTGCGTCAGGCATCGCCAACCTGGCCACCTGGTGGGCGGCGGCGTGTGTTTCCGCTTGCGCGGCGTTCGACGCGGCGGCGGTCGCCATGTCCAGGAACCAATGCCGCAGCGCGGAAATCTTCTCGACCGTTGCTCTGGCTCCATCGGACTGCCACGCACCGTCGATACCGCCGAGAATCTTCTCGAATTCCACCACCGCGAGACCGAGACCGGCGCCGAGCCGCGCCCACGCCAATCCTGTCTCGGCCGGAGTCCGCGCGCCTGCCCCGGTGGACAAGTCCTGGGAAAGATCCTGAGGCAACTTCGCCTCCCAGACCTGGCCGGTGAATCCCGGGGGTGCCGGTTCGAGCATCAGCGAGTCCCGTCAGACGTTCCGCGAACGGAACTCGTCGGCACTGATTTCCTCGTTCTGCACAACCCGATCGGACTGGGCGCGCAGGTTCGCGGCGATCTTGCGTAGCTCGAGCACCCCTTCGATCAGGTTGCGCTGAAACGATTCACCGACGGTGGTGAGCGTCTGTGCGGCCCGCACAGACACCGCGTCACTGCCCGCCGGCGCGGGAGAAAGTGCGTGCTGTTCGAGGCGCAGATCATTTTCGAGCCGCTGAGCCAGCGCATCCAGCTGCGCGGCCGCGTTGGTTGCCGCGACCGAATCGAACCGGATCTCGCTCGACTCACCCCCGACAGAAGCGTTTGTATCAATCCCCATTGCCACTGCTCCTAATTGCGAACGAAAATCCCGCTCCGAAATAGTTCGCAGCGGTTACGAATTCGACCGAAAAGTCAGCGCGACCTGACGGAATTCATTGCGGCGACGCCGATCTGCTCGTCGAGCTGAACCGCGCCGACAGTCTGCGCCGATACCAGGGCAGTACCCGCATGTACCGCCGCGATCTCGGTCACCGATGCCAGGTTGTTGCCCTGTGCGACAGCGAACGCGGCAAGAAAATCCTGCCCGATCAAACCGAAGATCGGCACCGCGGCTGCCATCGATGCGCCGGCATCGGCAGCACCAGCGGCCGCCACCTGCGTAGCCATAGCAGCATTGGCGGCACCATAAGAAGAAATCGCCGCGGTATCGGTACGAATCAGAACGGCCATCGTCCCCTCCAGAATATTTGATGGTCGACATCAGCATACATCGCTGAAAAACGTTGTGCTACAAGGCTTAAGGTAATCATAAGGCGCTCGAAAGTTAACGAGACATTACCGCGCGACCTCGGTGTTGAACTCCTCGATCAACTGCGCGCGGCGCGCAAAAGCACTGGCCGCGGCCGCTGCGGCGGTAGCGACGAGGGTGGATTCGAAGCCGCCCGGCGTCATGCGGGTAACCGCGTCGGAGAAGTCAAGCGCCGTCATTGCACCATTTCCGTCGACCTCGACGGTCATCGCATCGTCCTCGGACGCTTCTCGCGCCCTGATACGCGTGAGTTGGTCATGCAGATCGCGCATACGATAGACCTGTCGCTGCACCCGATCGACCAACTCGTCCATGGAATCGACCACGATTCCCCCCTTCCATCTCGTCACCTACCGACGAGACTCCAAACCTGTTGTTACAACTACCATCTCGGCACCGAAAACACCATAGATCATCGTCTTTCTGTCACTATCGGCGGCAAAACGGTCGAGCCGACGGGTCGCAATACCTGAAAAGTGTTCATGGCATTCGACAAGCGCCGAAATGATGACCGCTGATCATGTCCGACATTTTGTCGGCGGGATTTTCGATTCTCGCGCAGCGAGTCATTCACTTCGGGAGTTCATCGGCGACTACCCGCGCGCGTCGACCAGTCCCGCCAGCGAAAGCTGATACCACGCGCCGTCGACATCGCCGACTGAACCCAAAGCATCCTTCAGGAGATCGCGGGTGACCGCCCCCACCTCCGCCGCCGCGACCAAGACCGCCGCAGCGGACCGCGGCGCATCGGCGGAACCAGCGGCACACACGGCGTCCACGACCTCCTCGGCAGTCCGGATCCCCGGCATCGCGACAGCCAACTGCTCGACCTCGGCCGACTCGCCCCGATACCACTTCCCGCGATCCCACCAGAAGCAGAACGACAAGAGCCCATTCGCCGCACGGGGATTGAGTACCTGGTTGGCCACCCACTCGGGCGCACCCGCGTAGTAGTCCGGAAGCACTCCGGTGCTGTTGTACGCCACCTCCAGATCCGGAGCCCCCCAGACACCGCCGGACAACACGGCGCGGTCCCCCGGCAGCAGATACAACGTCGACCCGCTACGCCCATCCCCCTCGAAGATCCCCATCGACGGGAACACCCGAGGCCCCCGCTCCAGCTCACCCGCGACAAACGCGGCCGAGAGCACTGCCCACCGTCCCCACACCGCCGCCAACCCAGGCAGCCCCTCCACCTCTCGCGCCGAAGCCACCCCTACCGAACGCGCCCGCGCAGCCGCCTGCCGCGCCGAGCGTCGCTGCGAATCCTCCTGCCGCACATAGGCCGCCAACCACACCGGGACTCGGGGGCGCGGAAACGCCTGCAGATCCGCAAGATACGCATCGGGAGTCAGCAACTGATCACCCGGAAACGGTTCGTCGCCGTAGTCGTACTCGACCTCGGAACGCCCGTCCGCCGACGCCCGCACGACCATCCGCCACCACGGCCCACGGAGCGAACCGATTTCGCGCACGCGTTGCTCGCGAATCAGATCGAGCACATCCTCCGGCACCTCGGAACGCACCGCCCGACCTTCCCGGTCGAACCAGTCGACTCTCGCCACACCCGTGCCACCAGCCAATGCGACAGATGCCTCGAGCCTCCTCCACCCCGCTGGACCGACCTCGCCGAGCCGACGAATCAATGTGTCCGCCAGTGGCTCCTGAGCCGACAACACCGGACGACCGACTCCCGCAGTATCCGAACCGAGCTCGTCCGAAATCGACGCCCCCTGTGAACCGAGCACCGAGTCGACGCCGTTTGCGGTTGGGCGGTTCACCGCCTTCCCGTCGTCCGCAGGCGTTGCCCCGAGCTGGAATCCGATGTCGGTGGAACCGAGCAGCCTGCCCCCAGTACCCTCAGCGTCCGACGCTGCACGGCCTCCCCGTTCGCTCACCTCGGTTACCCTCCCCACTCCACTCGGCATCCAGATGTAGCTACCCGATCCTGCCCCGTGTCCCCTACGGACGCCAGCGCACGGCGCCGATGCCGAAACCATCTGCCCTGTGGCACTCACCCCGCCAGAGCGGCATAATCCCCAGAGGTAGCTCGCCGACGCAAGACGGGCTACCGGGGGGACAGGACAGGCGGGGGAGACATGATCGCTACCGTCGCACGACCAACTCCGAAGCCAAAAGAAGCACTCGAGGGGAGCTGGCGTGACCGACTGGCGAGAGCTACAAGCCAAAGCGCAATTACCGAGCGATGCGCTGATGTTCAACTCATCGGTGACAGCCACTGCGTTGAACTCTTGCAACCAACTCCTCGGATATCTACTGCTCGTCAAGCAGCACATTCCGAATGTGAACAATCTCAAGCCGTTCGCGGGCCCGAGCTCTATCTTTTGGTCAGGAACCAAGCTGGCGATGGAATTCTCCACCCAGGCCGACAATCTCGATCGAATAGTGCAGTCGCACGTCGATATCGTCAATGCGATGGCCGATACATTCAAGGCTGCCGGTATCGCTTACGCAAAGGCCGAAAACCAGTCGACTGACGCGTTCAAGGACATCTTGAACACCACCACCGCAGGCCGACCGACCACACCGAAACCTTTCCTTCCGGACTCGTACCGGCCGTCCTACGACGTGCCTGTTCCAGGAGCACCACGCAAGACACCCGAGCTCGGTTATCCAGCCAAGACGGTGAAGCCCGAGGTTCAGACGTATGGGCCACTGTTGGACAGGAAGAGACGCAATCTCGGTAGTGACCACAAACCTCCGTCGGACACCCGCGCGGTGCCACCCGAGAACGCCTTCTCCAAACCCTGGGTTTCCTTCTACCAGCTCGGCGAAAGCATAAATGCGGGGACGATCGCATTCGCGGCGGAGAATTGGGAGTGGATGGCAAACCAACTGGCCAACGGCTTCGCCCTGTTCCGCTCCGATGGCCCGAAAATGCGGTCGGGCTGGACCGGTGCCGGGGCAGATGCGGCGTTGAAAGCCATCGAAGACTACACCGCCGATACCGAAGGTCTGACGCTCAATATGAAGTACGTCAGCAGCCGACTTTACGACTTGGCATCGTCTCTCAGAGAGACACGAGTGCGCATGCCGACTACGCCGCAGGATCCAGCTGAACAAGACAAGAGTGGAAAAACTGAAAGCAGACTGAAGTACATACAAGAGGACTGCGATGCCTACTACATCGCCGGCATCATTCGGTACAATTCGGAACTCTTGACTTTGAAGTCGCCGAAGAGCAGAGCAGGTCTTGCTCTCCCACCGCAGGAGGCCGCACCGGAGGTACCGGCACCTGCCGCTGTACCCGGCGTGAATACCGGAGGTGGCGCGGGCGCAAATGGAGGAGGCGGCGGCACTCCTCAACTCACCACGCCTGAAACCCCCACTACTCCAACGACACCGGAAACACCGACGACGCCGACAACGCCCGATACCGGTGACCTGACTTCCGCTCTCGAAAGCGCGTCGGAGGCCGCCCAGAATCTCCTGTCATCCGCCACGGATTCTGCGGACACCTCATCCCTCGGAGACGCAGCGAACAGCGCGCAGGAAGCCGCGCAGGATGCGACCGAGGATGCCTCGAGCGCTCTCGAGCAAGGACTGGAGGCTGCGCAGCAGGCGGCCGAAGAGAGCTTGCAGGCCGCTCAGGAGGGTGTCGAAACGGCTCAGGAGAACAGTGCGCTGAACGGTGTGGCACCCACCGGACTTGCGGGACTTCCCACGTCGGCCGGCGGTGGCGGTGGTGGCGGTGGCTCCCGAGCCGGTCTTGGGGGCGGAGCGGCCGCGGCGGCTCCACTGACTCGAGATGCGACCCAGTCCCGATTGTTCCCTCGCGCAGCGGCGATCACGACGGCCGACGCCATGGTGAGTCGTGCCGGGATCACGGCTGGGGCCACCGGTGCGGCCGGCGCACCGGGCATGAGCCCCGCCGCCGCCGGGCAAGGACAAGGCCAGGGCAAAGAGCACAAGCGCCCGCAGTATCTGAATTCGACTGAGAATCTCGATGAAGCACTTGGCGACGCACCGGTCGTGGTTCGGCCGGTGGTGGAACGATGAGCCGGACGTGGCAGCTCACCGATCTGGAGCTCGTGGTGATCTGGGAGTCGCTCGGTGAAGCCGGCACGCTCCCCCATCCACTCGTATTCATCAGTAGGACCCCCATGTATTACGACTACTTGCGTGAGAAACGGGAAGTTGGTGAGGGTTTGAGCACCAAGCTGGACAACTCGTTCAAGAACGTCCTCGAAGCACTGACCCAGCCAGATATCCGGATCGTGGTCAACGGTCTGGATTCGCGCGACCCCCATCGCGCCGACGGCCGGGTCAGGATGTTGGCGTTGCGCCGCGCGAATCGCGGCTATCTGATCACCCAATTGCCCGGCGAGACGTATATGCACAGCGGCGGGTTCACGGTGACCGAATGTGATCCGCTGAAGCTGGCGGACATCATTGTCAGCGCGTTGCCCCCGGCCGAGGCCGGAAAGATGCCGGAGATTCCGTTGATCGAGACTGCCGTGACCGATGTCGAATACGACTACGGCCGCTCGTTCGTGGAGGACGATTTCGATGAGCGGACGAAGGTCCGTTCCAGCAAGTTTCTCGCGATGCCGACAGCATCCGTCGGATCGATAGGTGTGGTGCAAGGCCACTCGGAATTCGGACCACGCGGCATCACCGAGCGCTGGCTCCAGTGGCGGGATCTAGAAGACGACGGTCGATACGCGGTGACTCCGGGACCGAGTTCCACAGCGATCCCTGCGGATTCAGCTCAGTTGATCTCGATGGTCAATGCTCGGATCGCCGCGGTCATTCGTGCGATCAGGGATGAACGCAAGTCCTACAGTTGACTCTTGGCGCAAGCGCGGGTGTGCAGTCACGGGCCGCAACCAAGACCATTGTGCCTTCATACTCGTTGTGGCACAGTCGAATAGGTGGCCAAAGGTACGGTCACTATGGAACAGACCGGGGGAACCGATGACAGAGCCGATCGAAGTGAACACCGCCAAGCTGGCACAAGTCATCCACGACATCGCCGCGATCGCGGACCAGTTGGATACGATCGCCGCCGCCGGTAAGACAGCTGTCGCGCCGGGAGCGGCCGCTTGGGGTGATGACCGGTTCGGCAGCAAGTTCGCGGACGGGGCAGACGGATTCGAAGCCGGGGCTACCAACATCGTGGAGAGCACGAGCACGCTGTCGACCTCGATGGGCAACCTGTCCAACGGGATCTTGTCGGGCAGCAAGCGTAGCGACGAACGCGAGCAGGAAAACGTCGACGGCTTCGGGAAGTAGACTTTCGATGAACAATGAAGCCGAAACCGCCTCTCTGCTGGTCACTTTCAGCCAGCAGATCAGTGCGATCGCGGAAGCGGCGCAGAAACGCGCTCTGCTGACCGGGACCGGGATCACCAACGACAAACGTGTCACTGTGACGATGAACGCCGATGGTGCGGTGATCGAGACGAAGTTCTCCTCCGACATCGACGAACTCACCTATGACGAAATCGCCAAAGCTGTCACGACTGCCGCGCAACGCGCTCTTGCCGATGTCGGGCGTCAGACCGAGGAGCTGATGCAACCGATCGCGGATCAGCGGGCCGCGATGCCGAAGCTGCACGAACTCATCGACAACCTTCCCGACCTCGATAGTCAGGCGCCTACGCTGCCGGCGGCCTCGATGGCACCACCCAACTCTCCCGAACGCGTCAGAGCCGAGGAGGCGGCGCCGACCTTCGACAATGCCGAGGATCACGCCAGGTGGACGGCCGAACGTCGTACCGGGGTCACAGATTCGGGCTGGTAGCCGGATTGTTTACCGGGCCGGTGGACTCGAGTCCAGTTGCCGCGCCCGGTTCGACGGTGCGATGTCGTACAGTCGACCCGCTCGGTCCGGGGACGAATATTCACTGATAAGTCGCCCATCCGGACCAGCTTCCCTATCCCCACCGAGTCGACGCCGAGAGGACAGATAGTGATCGACGACGACGAGGCGTGCCGATTCTGTGGCCGATTCGTGCTCGAGGTGGACGGATGGGCGGAGTCCATGCGGCCCTACCACCAAATGCGTGCCTCGTGGGATGAGAACGCGAGCTTCTTCTGGGGCTCGTTCCACCTCGGGTGCATCCGAAACTTCCCGGAACGGGAAACGTTCAGGCGGGAGGCTGCTACCTGGGTTTCGACGGTGGAGGATGTGGTGCTGCTCCGGGGCGGTGACGGCGAAACACACGAAGTGCCCCGCCGCGGACTCGGTTTTACCGATCTGGTGGCCCGCCTTCCCAGTGGGGAGCTCTACGAGAATCCTCGGTTCAACGAATGGGCGTATGTCGAGGAATCCGGCCCCTTTCATTTCATCGACATGCACCGTGCAGAGGCTCTCGGTCGAGGCGAACGTGTGCGCGGTAGCGCCGGCGGGCGATCGATACTGTTGAGCAAGGACCCACAGGTCGATGTATCGACATGGGACCTGGTGGAACTGTTGGACTTCCTCGATGTGCGCGACCTCTATCAGGAGATGCTGGACACGCTCGAGCCGAAGTACCGCTACGTGGACTCCGGGCGAAACCGCTTCGGCCTGGTGCTCGATTATTCGCTGTCCTGCATTCAGGCATACCCCTCGGACCTCGCCCGCTTCTTCGGTGAATACCTGTCCGGCTATGTGCCGAAACGGCTAGAAGACGCTTGAACTCGCGCTAGACCTGCCGTGGCCTGGCACCCGGCCGTAGCCCGTGCGCACCTCCGCTGAATCATGCGTGATGGTGCAAGCAGCTCGAATCACTCGGCAACAACAGCGAATTGCTGCGTTGTAGTTTATATCCACTTGTGGCACAGTCGAACTCGTCGACACCGCGATGTCGGCTAATGTTTGGTTGCACCAGCCGTGGGGGGCTTCGATGACGAGTGCTGTCGCCTACCCATATCTGCCGTGGGTTGTGCCGGTGGATGCGCGGGTGTTCCGCATCGAGTACCGGTAACCCGCTGTGGCACTCGGATTCCCGTCCTGGCTCGAACCCGTGGAATGGCTCGTCGGAGCCGACTGGCCACACGGCAACGAAGACCTCATGTGGCGAATGGGCAAAGACCTCCAAGCCGCCGCCGACGACGCCAAGGCCCTCGTTCCCGAACTCGAAGCCGTTGTCGGCACCGTCAACGCCGCCTACCCCCAAGGCCGCGGCGGGGAATCCATCCTCGAATGGATCCAACCCCTCATCGACGGCCAAGGCCCCGACAAAAACGGATCCCTCGCTCACCTCGCCGACCACTGGACCAAACTCGCTGCCGCCGCCGACTCCGGCGGCGACCAACTCCAAGCCGCCAAACTCAACTTCTACATCGCCGGCGCCTGGCTCCTCACAGAACTCGCCTGGGCCGCCGCCGCCGGACCCGGCGCACCACTAGCCCACGCCATCGTCATCGCCCAAGCCCGAAAACTCTTCACCTGGATGGGCAACCGCCTCGCCAGAGCCATCGCCCACACCATCACCACCAACGTCACCGAAGAAGTCCTCGAACGCATAGCGGTCAAACTCGTCTACGAAACCGTCCAAGAATCCCTCGTCGAACTCGGACAAGGCACCAGCCAAGAACTCACCGTCCAACACATCCAGAACACAACCGGCCACATCAACGGCTACGACTGGCAAGCCGTCGGACTCAACGCCGGCATCTCCGCCATCGCCGGCGGCGTCGGCGGCGCCACCGGCTTCGGCCTCGGCCGCAAACTCCCCACCACCAACGGCAAATGGACAGGGGCCCGCAACGGCGCCACCACCGGCGCAGGCGCAGGCCTCGCCGGCGCGACCGCCGCCTACCTCGCCACCGGCGCCTTCACCGGCAACTGGGACTTCGACCCACGCTCCTTCACCGGCGGCGCCGCCTCCGGCGCCGGCCCCTCCGCCATCCACGGCTACCGCGGACACACCGACAACGCCGGACCCATGAACTACACCGGCAACACCACCCGCACGGGCAGTCCCTCCCAAACGGACCACGCCGGATCGAATACGGCAACGAACAACGGAGCAGGCGACAGCCGGAACAACGGCGACAACAGCAGCTCGAACAACGGAACTGACACCGAGGCCGGCCCGGCCGACACAGGCACCAACCAAAGCTCTGGAAATGCCGACACCGTTGACCCAGCGTCCTCGGAGAATTCGGCCAGCACACAACAGACAACCTCACCCCCCGGACAGACTGATCCCGGCGTCGGTGCCGGGGCCCCCGCTGCACAGTCCACAAGCGACGTCAGTCCCTCGAACGCCAATGCTGATACCGCTCACACTCCAACGGATTCAGCTATCGATGCGGCGTCGACCGGAGTGGAAGCCCCATCGAGTGTTGTCGACGAGAACTCCCATTCATCCACAACCGAATTCGGTGGGAGCCATGCCGACCCGACGGCACCGGACATCGCCACAACCAGCACCGGCAATGCCGTGCCGCAGACAGATGCCACTCGCGATCCACAATCTCAGGTCGGCGACCCGGGTACTGTCGCACCGGCCACGCACACCGCTGCGCCCACGGTCGATCTCGCAGCATCGGCTGCCGAAACAGAAACCACAACAACATCGCCGGTAGCCAGTGCTCCTGCGGCGCCGTCGCCCACCGCGCCCGTCGCCGCAGCGGGCGCCACTCCATCGGCTATGCCATCGACGCCGGCTACCACACCCACGTCGTCCCCGAAGGCGACTTCGGATAGAACCGATTCCGAACGGCACGCGCCTGCTGCCGAGAACAGCGCGCCCACATCGCGACCCGGTCACCCCGGTCCGCCGGTCGCTCCAGCGTCCGGTCCTCGGGCCGCCATCGACTCCCATACGCCGGGGACAACCGCGCCCGTCCAAGCCGCCAGCACAAATGTCGTTCCGCCCTCGTCGAATTCGACGGCCGAGACTTCCCACCATCAGGAGACCGCTCCGCCTCCGGAGACGTCGACCGACGGAACCCGGGAGATGGCCAAGCACTACAAATCCAACTCGCGGATGCCGGGCGGTGAGATCACGTTCGGCGAACTGTCGCCCAAGGCCAAACAACTGGTCAACGCCTTGGCGACGAACGAGAGCATTCCGATCCGGCCGGGCGAGGTGAACATCACCCACCTCGCCGAACTGCAGAAGTTCGCGGACAACGAGCATGCCGTCGTTCAGAACGCCGACGGCGACCTGCGACTTTTCCGCGGTGAGAGAACCCGTTCGATAATCCCACCCGGCTTGGCATCCACGTATAAGTTCATCCTGCACACGCATCCGGAGGATCGGCTACCCGGTCCGCCGTCGCCGGAGGAGCGTCGACTCCGACCCGACTGCGTCAACAGCATGCACCAGGATCTCCGGTTCAAAAGGACGCCGCATGTCGAAGCCGTCGTCAGCCGTGACGGCCAGGTTCGCTTCTTCGACAACGAAGGTGTATTCGACTTACCACCGGGAGAGTATCCACGCGGCGGCCCGATCAACGACCGGGGATACGTTGTCCCGGTCGCAGGTTCGACTTCACCGGCCACGGCGAACCCCGGCCGGGCGATGTCCGGGGATCCCGACAATCGGCAAGAACGGCTGGCGCCCTCAGCCGACGTACCACCCGCCGACGCGCACGAAACCACCAGCCCGACAAGCCAGCCCGCCCAGGAGATCTCCGATGACCGACAGCAGCGTTCCACCACTGACCGAGGCCCAACGCCAAGCGTTCTGGCGGCGGCGGGGGTGGACACCGGACCTTCCGACGGACAAACGGACAGCGATCGAGCAGTACTGGACGGACGAGATGATCGAGGAAGCGGAGGCCCACGGCTTCTGACCGATCTCGGCGACATCACCCCGGTCGGGGTCAGCTCGCTGACGACCGCCGACGCGGACCGTCTCGCCGCTCTCGGACACAGCACGCCGGACCTCTTCGAGCTGGCACCGGCCGACGCCGACTTCTTCCGTCGGCAAATGGTCCTGCTCACCGAGAACAATCGTTTCGCGGCGTCGGTGCACGTCTACAGCACCGAGGAATACCGCACCATGCGGTTGTTCGTCACCGACGACGGTAAAGCGGGCATCGCCTTGAAAGGCGACGAGATCGTTTCGGTCTTCGCCCATCGCGATACTCGCTATCCTGGCGCGTCGATCGCGATGCTCACCATCGCGATCGATCAGGGCGGCCGCAGGCTCGATTGTTTCGACACAGTTCTGCCTCGGCTCTACGCCGAGGCGGGCTTCGTGCCGGTGGCCCGCCTCGCCTGGAACGACGAGTATGCTCCGCCCGGTTGGGATTACGAGACCTTCCGCAAGCACAACGGTGGTCGGCCCGACGTGGTGTTCATGGCCTACGACCCCGCGGCGGTCGGCTCGGAATACCATCCGGGCGCGGGACGATCGGTCACCGACTACGACGCGGGTATCGAAGCTGCGCGCACCCACAGCCACACCGTGGCCGACCATTCGGCCGCTACCGATCCACTCGCCGATGACGACGCGCGTACTCCCGAGCACCGCGTGGATGTCGGTCTGCCCGTCCAGCACCGGCCCCACAGCACCACCATCGGCGACGACCCCACCGCGCGTCGTGTCAGCGAGAACCTCCGCAACGAGGGCGCCCACGACGTCGTCGTCCACGGCAACGACATCGGCCGCCCCGTCGACGATATGGGTATCCCGGTCGATCCCCAGCGGGTGGTCGAGGCCATCCGCGCCAATCCCGACTATGTGCCGGGCACTCCCGTCCGACTCGTCTCATGCCACAGCGGCAACGACGCCGGGTGGGCACAACACATCGCGAACGAACTCGGTGTGCCTGTCCACGCACCCACCGACATCGTCGGTGTCAGGCAACGCCCCGACTCCCCCGCCGTCGTTCACAACGACGGCAATTGGCGCACGTTCCATCCGGCGGATGCGGACGGAAATCATCGGCCGCCGACCGCGCTTCCCGTCGATCCGGCGAACTCGGACCCCGGTCGGCAGGGCGACTGGGACCTCATGGCCGACGACTCCCTGCCGACGGATCCGCTGACATCCGCCGACATCGAATCGGTCTACGGCATTCCGATCAGAAACCAACGCCGTATCCAAGGATTCATCGACAGATTCAACCTGATCATCCAGGTCCGCCCGACCAATCCTGATTCGGTGCCGCACCTGAAAGCCGGCGCCGCGCCCAAACCGATGGTGATCAAAGACAAGACGATCAACGATCTCGATGTCGCGCTCGGCGCACCGGCGCACGCCAAGGGGCTGGTCGGGCGGTTCGAGCCGGGGACGTTGCGTATGCCCGACACCACCGGCATGTCGGACACGCAGATCGAAGCACTCGAGCAGCGACTACATGACCGCGCCGAGGACTTCGTCGCGTATGCGGCGGATATGGCCGAGCTGGCGCACGATTTCGTGGTCGAGAACGGCATCGTCCATCAGAAGATCAACGGTGACAAGGTACCCGTAACCGGCGACCACGACATGTTCGAAATCCTGCACGCCGACGGAACTCGCCTGACACCAGCGGAGCTGAGTCTCTACGAGCGCCGGCTCGCCGTGATCGGTGCGGGCATCATGCACGGTCCCCACGTCTACTGGAACCCACAGAGTTCCTTCCAGCGGGCACGCAACTACGAAAGCATCATCGACCAGCACCAGTTCGACCCAACACCGGAGTCGAAGAACGAACCCCTGATCGAGTTCCGGCCGGGTACGCAACCCGCCGTCACCTGGGCAGCGAAGACCCTGCAGGAAGTCGATCGGGAAATGACGCCGTGGCATGTGGCCGCGGTCATCGATGGAATGGAACGTGCCCGGCTGGCAAGCATTCCCGGGCTGGTCGACACGCATTTCCGGGACTCCGAAGCCGGCGAGAGCGAACGAGCGCACCACACCGAAAAACTCCGCCGACATGTCGAAACCGACGTCGAGCACCTTCGACAGCGCGCCGCCGAACTCAAAGCCCACCCTGATTTCGACCTCACGGTTTTTCACGCCTGGGCAGACAAGAACACGAAGACTTCCGCCCCGGACGGGCCGAACGGGCAATCGATGACGGCCATCCGAACTCAGCAGGACCATCCCCCATTGGTCGTCCCGACGGATTCGCCCGAACACGAGTTGGCGGCCCTCGAGAAGCAAGCCGCAGCACTGCGCCATCTCGCCGACCGACGAGACGAAGCATTCACTCACAGTGGACAACTCGCCGCCGAGCGCGGTGAGCGCACCGCCGCGGGCATCGCCCATCACACCGACGATCCCGGCCGCGCCGACCTTGCTCGCCAGGTGCCGGCCGCCCCCGGTTACTTCACAGCCGACGTTCATCTCTCCGACGACGGCCACGCGCTCATCGGCGACCACACCTACACCCCTGCCGAATACGGCGACCTGTTGCGCGCACACGGCTGGGACCACACCACCCCGGTCCGGCTCATCGCGGGCAATGCGTCCTCGAACGGGTTCGCCACCCGACTCGCCCAACATCTCGGCATCGATGTCCTGGCCCCGGCCCGGGCGGTGTGGATCGATGCCGACGGCAGTATCCACAGCGCTACCACCGTGAATCCTGACGGCACCGGTGGTCCACGCATCTCAGCCGACGGCCACTGGCGCACCCATCACGAAGACGGCACCGTCACGCGCAGCACCACCGGTGCGGAGCTGACGGCGGCCTACCCGGCCGGGCCACCCGTTCAGCAGCCGACGACCGTCAGCACTGCGCGGTACGACTTCCGGCAAACCATCGACGGCAATGGCCGCCGGACAACCGAAGTGAAGATCCGTGCCTACCTCGAGCAAATGCCGGGGGTCACAGCCGACCGAATGCAGACGGTCGCGCGCACCATGATCGAGGCGAGTTCACAGCTGTTCGGTGACCCGTCGAAAGCGCCACCAGCCGCGTTGTTCCCCGAGAAGGCAGGTGCGGCAGACACTTCCGCGCCGAAACACATCCTGCTCAACGGTGACGGCTTGCGGGTCGATATCGAGTTCGTCGACAATCCCGAACACGCACACCTACGAGCGGCCATTGCGCCCAGCGCCGAGGTGACGGGCCCGCACTGGGACCCTGATGTCCCCGTCGAAACGGTAGTTCGAGCCATCGGCGAACACATGGGACTCGTCGACGCCACCGCAGGCGTGGACTCCACGGACATCAACCGGCTCAGCCACGAGCTCGCTCACGCGGTCGCCGGGGCACCGCAGTCCACCCTCGCAGGGGTCTCCTTCTCGCACGGCACGCACAGCACCACGATTGGTTCCGACCCCGCGGCGCGACGTGTCACCGAGAACCTGCGCAACGACGGCGCGCACGATGTGATCCTGCACGGCGACGAATCCGGGCACCCACTCGACGGCAACGGTGCCCCGCTGTCACCACAGCAGGTCGCCGACGCGATCCTCGTCAACCCGAATTACGTTCCCGGAACACCGGTCCGGCTCGTTTCCTGCTTCAGCGGCGGTGACATCGGGTGGGCCCAGCAGATCGCCGACCGGCTCGGTGTTCCGGTACACGCGCCCACCGATATCGTCGGTGTCCGGCAGCGCCCGAACTCCCCCGCCGTGGTCCACAACGATGGCAGTTGGCTCACCTTCTCGCCGGAAAGCGCCTCCGAGGGGCGAGCTGACGCCACGTCGGCGCCGGGGGAACGCACATCGGAACGCGCCGAGGTAAACGGGCGCGACGGCTGGGACTTCATGGCCGACGAATCGAGCGATCCGCCTGCGATCGACGGTCTTTACGCGATACCCGAGACAACGCACGACTCCCGAAGCTCAGGGCCGCCAGGCCCGGCTCCACATGTGGGATCGATACCGGCCGGCATGATCGTCGGTAATGACGGACTGCTCCACAAGCCAGATGATCGAGCCGACAGTTACCGCACCGAAGACGGGCGCCTGCATCATCTCCTGGACGCCCCCGGTACATTCCGGGACACGAAATTCGCGCTGCATGATGGGAACCGGTTCGTCACGGACCCACTGACGTCGCAGGACGTCGTGCACAAGGCGCAGAAAGAGATTCCGGAAACCTATGTCGTGCGTGACGAAGCGGTTCGTGAGGAACTGGAGCGGCATTCGCAGGAGCGCCGAGCGCAGCAGCATGAAAGAGACCGCGCCGGGGCTGTCGTCAAAGGCCACATGGCGGAGTTCGGGATCGAACGCGTCCACGATCTCAAAGCCGCGGAACTCGACAGGATCATCGTCGCCAAGCGCGAAGCCGTGCTCGCCGATCGGGAACTCAGCGACGCACAGGTAGACGCGAAACTCGATCGCCTCGACGAACTGCGCGACAACGCCAAAATATACAACCGCCTCGGAAACGAGATGGTTGCCACCTCCAAGGCGATGGGCGAGCTGGGCGGAAACACCTACGCGGTCGACAGCGAACTCCGCCCGAGCGCCACGCTGCTTTCACCCTTCGCAGGCGCCTTCGACGGCTACAAGACCATCGACACCATAGCGTTCGTTCCGGCTACGGAAAGCACCCCTCCAACGCTTATCGGTACCGAGAACAAGGGCCTCGGCTCGCCATTGGGTGACGCGCTCACAGTTCATGGGAAAGCCGAGCAGGGTTCGACCGAGTACGGACTGCACACGTTGAACATCGACCAGAACCTCCAGCGCATCCTGACCGAAACCCACGACGAGATGCGGGCTCGGGGGGTGGACCCCGACAGCCCCGAAGGTAGACGGGTCATCGAGGCCCGTGAAGATCTCACGCGGGCGCTGCACGATGGAACCCTGCGCATGGAGTACCACTACGTGCACGCACGTATGGACGGCACCATCGAGGTATCGAGGTTCCTCGTCGACGGTGGCCCGAACACCAGCATCTCCGCAATCGGTGGAGTGGTGCGTGACGCCGAATACCCGTACCGAAGCCGCGACGAATTGGAGCAGGTCCTCTCCAGAGAGATCGAACGGAAAAGGGAAGCGCTACTCCGCGGTATCGACAGTCCCGATCTCCTTCGTGCTGTGCCAGATGCCGTCGGCTTCAGCTATGGAGCACGCGACAACAGCACCATCGGCAAGGCCACGGACATGGCTGACCGGCTTTCGGCCCAGCAAGCAGCAATCAGTCGCGACTTGCGACTCGGATTGGCGCCGGAGGCTGCCAGCCGACTGATCGCCGCCGCGCAGGAACAGGCTGCCCGCATGCAGGAAATCGAAATCCAGAGCAGAATCGCCGTGTTCAGAGACGTGGAACTCGGCCCCCACCGCGACCTGGTCGAGAAACTGATCCGACTCGATGTCGAGAGTCGCGCGCTGTCGCTGACTACAGAAATAAAATACAACGAACGTGTGATGCTGCGCGATGCGAAATCTCTCGCGATTCGATTCCGTGAGCACGAGGATCCGGCACGGGCGAGATTCGTCGAGCACATGCTCGAGTTGACTCGCGAGATTTCCGTGGCCCGAAGCCAGGGCGCCGAACTCGAGATCACTGAACTGGTCAAGGAATACAGTGCTTTGGCACAGGTGATTCAAATCGAACGTGCCGCCGAGGTTCGAACTATCGAGGCGATGGGGCTCGACGCCCGGCACGCCGAACAACTGGCCAAGATTCTCGATATGGACCGAACCAACGACTTCGGGCGTCCGGTGGAGGCACTCGGCCGAGAAATCGTCAGGCAGGGCACTACCCGGGCCGTCGAAGCCCGCGAACTCCCGGCGCTGGAACGAGGTCGGGTGGCCGAATTGGCCCTGACCCGAGTCCAGGAGATCGAACGCACACTGGAGCAAGGGCGCGAACCCGGTCCGGCCCTGGTGCGCGAAACGATGGATACGCTCGGCGGGCTGGTTCAGGCCGAGCGTGCGGCCGAGGCCCGCACCCTCGAAGCACTCGGCCTGAGTCACGAACACCGTCAGGAAATCGTCAAGACACTGGAATTGGAACGCACCGAACTTCTCGGCCGTTCCATGGAAACCCTCGACAGGGAACTGGTTCGACAGGACCATAATAGGACTGTGGGTGATTCCCGGTTCCGGATAGCCCCGGAGCTTGCGAAGACATTGGACGTCCGTGCCTACCGGCAGGCATCCAACGATATGGGGCGCGCTGTCGAAGACAGAGCACTCGATGCCGGCGATAAATCACGTCAGCCACCCGTTGTCGAATTCGATTCTCGGGAACGCCGGCTGGCGCTGGCTGCGAGCCTACTCAGCCGGGGGGTGTCGCTCCAGTTGACGGAGGTAAGGATGATGGTCGAAATGGGCGAAGGAGTCCACCCGGATATCGCCATCCGGATGGAACAGGAGGGCCGTAGTCCATCGATGTTGAGGCAGTTGGCGCGGGAGCGGGAGCGGACGCGCGATCCACGAGGAATGGAACGCGGCCGATGAGCTATTCTTGCCGAATATATCGGCTGGGGAAGAAGAGGACGCGAATATGAAAGAGTGGAAAGCACTTTCGCGAAACGAGATCGCCGATCTGGCCACCCGGTTGCGCGACCTCGACTGGTCCTGGCAGCTGACCGACGTCGACGCACTCGCCGCGAGGTTCGGCTGGCGAGTCGAGGCCACCCGACCGGATTCGGTGCGCCTGGACTCCGGCTTCGGTCGCGCCAGTGGTTCGGTGCAGGGCTATCGGGGTCGCGCCAACGAGATCGCACTGGCCGTCACCGGATTCACGAGCGAGACCACCGCTACCCGAACCGATATCCGAGACACCTTTGTCACGATGGCAACCGCCATCACCGGTGCGGTCGGCGCGCCGACGAGCAGAATTCCCGGCGAGTACGCCGAAGTCCGCTGGGCCGGGTCTGACACCACACTCCGACTGATCGAGATGACCAGCAGTATCCACCTGTATTTGGATACGAACGCGGACTTGGCAATTCACGACGAAACCGTGCGGCTCGAAGCAGAAGGAGTGATTTGACCGACTGGACCGAGTTCGCGGAGGGACTCGCACAGCAACTGATGCGGCTCCCCGCCGGCGCCTTCCTCGTCATCACCGCGTCGCAACCACCCCATGATTCACGCAGATTCGTCCAGTTCGCCCAGACCGATGACGAAATCTACGGCCAACTGGCCGGCGACGAGTGGATAGATGAGAGCGATCGCATCACCGCCGACGAACATCGACTGCTCACCGAAACCGGATGGCAGGAACCTCATCCCGATCACGTCGACAACTGGTGGGTCGAACTTCCCTGGCCCGCGCCCTCGACCAGCTACCGGAAACTGGCGTCGATGGCGGTTGTCGGTCTGCGCGATGTCTTCGGTATCGCGGCACCGGCACTGCTCACCTACCGGGCGTGGAACGGCAAGGCGGGCAACAGGGATCTGGACCTTCCGCTGCTGGGCCTTGCCTCCACGAACTCGGGCGACGATGCATAGGATTCATAGGAAATGAGCGATATCTTCAGGGCGGAGCGCAGCAATCTGCTCGACGCGGGGAACCGGATAGTCGAGCTGTACAAGTCGGCGCCCGACACCGAAGAGGGCGACGCGATCATCTACGACGCCTTCGAATACTTCGAACGATATGTCGAACTGCTCCCGGAAGTACTCGTCTCGCGGTGCCCGTTCTCCGGCGCCGCTTTCCGGTGGCCGATGGACAACGTCGACCTCAACGGCTGGTACTGGGAATACGACAAGCCCCATCGTCGTCGGTCGAGTATCGTGCCGCGCACCTGGCTCGCCATGGGTGGCGCTGTCCGCCTCACCGAACCTGTTGCCCCCGCGCCCTTCTCGCGCAGGCCCGGACCCGACGTTCCCTACGTCATC
The DNA here is from genome assembly GCF_051843015.1 of Nocardia sp. JW2. NCBI lineage: Bacteria > Bacillati > Actinomycetota > Actinomycetes > Mycobacteriales > Nocardiaceae > Nocardia > Nocardia sp. JW2. The sequence goes on along the minus strand of NZ_JBPXLK010000002.1, from coordinate 226,130 downwards.
CCAGCGATTCTGAACCACCCGACCGTCCGTGCGGTCATCACTCAGATCACCATCGGCCCACACACCGGGTGGGCCACCACCTACTACAGCACCGTCCGCGAGCTGGGGGTGCCCCTCGAAAACACCTGGGGCGCCGACAACTACGACACCTATGACGTCGATGGGGTCTGGCGTGGCTGGGACGAGCACACCTGGGCGCTCGGTGATCACGACTTCGACCTTCGCCCTTGGTTCGACACCGGCAAGCTGCTCTGGATCGCCCCCGACGACCCCACCGCAACTCTCCGTGAAGGGGCGACCGACTGCCCTTACATCGACCTGGACGGAACGCGCCTACGCCAGAGAATCGACGGCGGCACCGTCAGCAGGTATTGACCGACCGGGTGCCCGGACACCGCGAAGTGTTTCCGGGCCCCCGGGTCAGACCACCAAACTTCCCGACGATTCGTCGAACGTCTCCTCGTCCGCGCCGATCACCGGCATCGACGTACCGCTCACAGCACCGACGAGCTCGTCGCCGTGTGAACCGGCGACCAACCCGGTGCGCTCGGGGTCGTGCGTTCCGGCGTCACCCGCGCGGCGGGCCGCGCCCGCGCCAGGAACCATACCGCCCGGTGCACCGGCCGTCGTCTGGCGCGTGGAGTCCGCGGCCTGGCCGGTTGCCGCCACGTCGATGCTCTGCCGACCGGCGAGTGGGGTGCTGCTGAGTGGTGAGCTGCTCGGTGGCATGCCGCCGAGTCCGCCCATGCCACCCATGCCGACCATACCCATTCCGCCGCCTCCACCACCGGCACCGGCCGAGGCGGAGCTCGGGTCGGTGGACAGTGCGGCACCGCTGTCTTCGGAACCTGTGGTGGCACCGAGGTTCTCGGTGAGGCTGTTGGCTTCGGCGAGCTCGGAGGACACCGTTTCACCGAGCTGGGTGGCCGCGTCGGTCAGGGTGCTCATGACATCGGCGCCGGTCGATGCCGCTTCGGTCGCCGCGTCGACACCCTCGCTGACCGCGCTGGTGGCGCTGCTCGCCAGGCCCGACAGTGCCTCCACGCCGGTCGAGGCCATGCTCATCAGGGGGGTTGCCACGTTGAGTGCGGTGGTCAGCCCGGAGATGATGTTGGGCGCCTCGGTGACGGCGATCTTCTGGCCGGCCGCGGTCATTTCGCCGGCCTTGGTGGTGAGCGCCGCTTGGGTTTTCGCGACGATCGCGCCGCCCTCGGCGATGCTCTCGTTGGCCAGCGCGATCGCGGCGGCCTGACCCCACGGGGTCCACAGCATCGGTGCGAGCGCGGTGATCCCCGCGACGAAACGTGCGATGACGGCGTTGATTTCGGCCACGCCGGTGCTGACATCGGCAGCGCCCGCTGCCACCAGCTGGTTCATCTTCTCCGCCTGGGCGGCGGTATCGGTGGTGTTCTGCGCGACCTCGGTGGACTTGGTCGCCGCGGCATCGGCGCCGGTGCCCTCCCAGAGCGCGGTCGCCGCCGACAGCGCGTCTTTGGCCAGATCGACCACCGTCGAGAGCGTGTCGGTGATGCCGGACAGTGCCGAGGTGGGAGAGCTGCTCGAGCCGCCGCCTGAACCGCCGGTGGAACCGCCGCCCGAGCTACCACCGGTATCACCGCTGCCGAACGCGGACGCCATTTCCAGCACCGGCTCGATCAGGCTCGACAGGGGAATCGAAGAGGCCGCCTCGGCCACGGAGGACAGATCGGGCAGCTGCGGAAGCTGCAACGAACTGAGCGCGTCCGGCACCGACATGTCGAGCAGCGATCCCAGCCCGTGGGCTTCGAGCAGCTCGCGGATGATCTCCTCGACGGTCTGCTGTGTCTCGCCCTCGGCGGTTTGGGTGGCCGCGGCAGGATCTGCGACCATCCCTTCCGCGGGCGCGCTGTCTTCAGTCGCCATGGCTAGGGCATAACCGTGTTGAAATCGGCCGCGGAGCTGACTTCGGTGGTCTGGTACGCACCGGCTGCGCTGACGGCCGCGGCCGAAGTGGCGGCGTGGACGGCCGCGATCTCACCGATGGTGCTCAAGTGGTTGCCGGAGGCCACCGCGAACGACGCGAGGAAGTCCTGGCCGATGAGGCCGAAGATCGGAACCGCCGCGGCGACCATGCCGGCCGCACCCGCGCCCGCGCTCGCGACCTGACCGGCGAGAGCGGCGTGCTCGCTGCCGAATTGGGTGATCGCGGCCTGTGAGGTCTGCAAAACCTGGTTCATTGAATTCTCCTTCGAGCTTGGATGAGTAAAGTCGGCAACGTCAGGACGTGGTCGCTTCGGTGAATTCGGCCACGAGCCGGTTGTGTTGTTCGAGTGCGCGTTTCGCGCCTGCCTCCGCCGCCGCGACAACCGCCGTTTCGAACTCGGTGGCCGTCAGTTCGGAAATGTCCTCGGTCAATTCGAGATCGACCAGCGCGCCGGTGCCATCCATCACGACGATCACCGCTCCGTCCGCGGCACCGACGCGCACGCGGATCGCCGCGAGCTGATCGCTCAGATCTTGCAGCCGGTATGCCTTGCGCATTACCCGATCCATCAATTCGTCCATCGAACGAACCATGATCGCTCTCCTCAGTTCGACGGGGACCAGATCTGCGGGTCGGCACCGTATCGCTGTTCGTATTCGAATTCCGCGCGCGCGACCTGTTCGCGGGTGGGAACGCCGATGGCGGCGAGCGACTGCGCGCTCATTCCCGCGGCTTCCAGCTGCGCCCGCCTGGCCAGGGCGCCCCGGTCAGCGGCGCGGCGGCACAGCGCGACGATCTCGGCGGCGAGGTCGTCGGGCTGTCGGTAGAGTTCGTCCTGGCGAATCCGCAACCGCAGCGGCTGGCCGCGTTCGGTGGTGCGAACCGCGATCGCCCCCGATGCGGATGTCGCGGTGAACGTCGCCGGATCGGCCTCCGGCACACCGGAATCTGACTGAACCACGAGATTTCCCCCCTGAAAGATCTTGCTCCGTACAGCATTCCGCAAATGCGGCGAATGGGCAACCTTTGATACAACTTCCGGCGGCTCGCCTGGGATCTTCGAAATGTAGATCCGAAAATGCAGGACCCGAACTGCCACAACGGGTTCGACAACGTCGCGCGCTATGCTCACGTCGACGAACTTCGCGGGGATCGGAGGGCCGCGGCCTCCGCTGCGGGAAGCAAATCGGGGAATTGCTCCTGAAAGGAAGCACATGCTGGAACTCGAACCGGTCGGCATCTACCGGGAAATGTATCGGAGTGGTCATGACGACCTGCCCTCGCTGCGTGAATCACGCACCACGCATCAGCTCGAAGATCGCGCCCGGATCCTCGAATACATGGTCGCTGCCACGCCGGTATTCGACGTCATGGGTAGCGTGGTCGACCTGTTCGACCCGAATACGTCGATCAGGAGTGGCCAGTCGTTGATCTCGGACGGCACGTGGCTGTGGCGGGTCGATTCGATTCACTATCTGACCCGCTACGATCTCGCGATTCCGGATGAATTCGTCGAACATGTTCGCGCGCGGAACTATCAGCCGGCAGCGGATGTCGATCTGGCCGACGAGATCTACGACGCGGCCATCACTGCCTACTTCTAGACGATCCGGTTCGCAGCACCCGCTCGAGGTGCTGCGAACCATCGCATCGCGATCGTCAGACCGAAAGGTCGACCTGCCCCGATCGCGGTGCGCGTTGCGCCGCCGCACCGACCACCGGCTGGGCCGTATCGGCGATATCGCCGATGACCTCGTCACCGTGCTCGCCGGTGACCAGGTTGGTTCGCACGTCCAGACCGCTGCTCGCGTCGCCCGCCCGGGCGGCGTTGGCCATGCCCTGACCGAGCGGCAGCATGCCGGGCCCACCGGTGACCGCGCCACGACCACCGCTCGACGCGCTGGCAGTGGCCTCGGTAGCGGCGCCCGTGGTGGTGGCGCCACCGGTGGACCCACGTCCACCGGACCATGCCCCGAGAGCCGGTGCGACCGCACTCACCGCGCCGATACCTCCGACGCCACCGCCGGCTCCCCCACCGAGGCCACCGGCCGATGCACCGATATTCGCATCCTGTTCCAGTGCGACATCGTCCACGGTGCTCGTGTCGGTGGTCGTCTCACCGGTCAACGCGGAGGTGAGCTGTTCGGATGCGGTCGTCGCCAACGAGAGCAGCGGCGTGATGAGGCTGGAAAGCTGCGAGAGCATGTTCGAGGAATCCATACCGGACGGTGCGCTCGTCACATCCACTTTGGTGCCTGCCGCGTTCATCGACGCGGTGTGGGCGGTCATCTCCGCACGCGTTTGCGCGACGACCGCCAGCGCCTCGGCGCCGGCCTCGGCTGCGAGACCGAGTAGCGCCACCTGACCACCCGGTGTGGCCGCCAGCGGAGCCGCGGCGGTCGCGGTGGCGATGAACCTCGCGGTGATGGCTGTCAGCTGCGCCAGCCCTTTGGCCACCGAGGCGGCCGCCTGGGTGACCACCGACTTCTGTTCGGCGCTCTGCGCGGCGACCTCCGCCGAATCCTGCTGCACGGCTTGCGCTTTCGAGGACGCCGCGTCGGCGCCCTCACCCTCCCATTCCTGCATGAGCGTCTGTAAGGCGCTCACCCCGACTTCCAGCGCCGTCTGCAAGATGGTGCCCGCGTTCGACAACGCCTCGGTGGGATCGAAAGCCGTGCCGGTCCCGATCTGCCCGGTGCCGAAACCAGCGGCCAGGTCGGTGAGCGGCTGGACGAGCGCCGACATGTCGATCAGGGGCAGCGCGGGCAGATCCGGCAGTGCGGGCAGCGCCGGAAGTTGTGGCAGGGCGGGCACTCCCATGTTCGCGAGCGCCGAACTCACCGGGAGATCGAGCGCCGGACCGATCGCGCTCGCACGCAACAGCTCCATGGCCGAAGGCTCGGTAGCTACCGTATTCATGACAATCTCCTAGTGATAGATCACACCGACCGCAGCCAGCTGTCCGGCTCGGTGTCGTAGTCCTGCTCGGCAACGACTTCCGCGGCCGCCACCGACTCCGGAGTCGGCAGACCCAACGAGGTGAGAACATCCGAGCTCACACCGGCGGCAGACAGCTCCGCCCGCCGCGCCAAGGCCGCACGATTCGCCGACTGCTTGCACAACCGCAAGACCTCGGCGGCCAGCTCACCCGGCGGTCGACGCAACTCGTCCGCTTCGATGGTGACCCCGAGCGGCAACCCCTGTTCGGTGGTGCGCACCTCGATCGCCCCCGTTCGCGACAACGCGAAGAACGCATCGGCGTGCGAAGCCGACCCCCCTTGTGCTGACATCGATCCTGCTCCCCTTCGAATCCCCACCCGAGCACTGTTACGCACAGCGTTTCACAGCGACGATACCGTGATTATGAGCCGTAACATAGTGCGTGGCAGAAGATTTCACCTTCTGCTTGAGGTGGGGACCGAGGGCCGGTCGATCAGAGCGGTGGCAGGTCGGCGATCTGGACGAGTTCGATGCCGAGACTGCGCGAGACGAGGGTGCCTCGACCGGGTGGCATCTTGCTCGGGCGTACGTCGCCGACGAGTTTCCCTTCTTCGCGTGAGCCGCTCATGATGAGCGTTTGCACCGACATGTTCTTCATTCCGCCGAGTACCGAATCGAAGAGCGCGCGGGAGGCGCCGCCGATGCGGCGGGCCACGATCAGGTGCAGACCGATGTCGCGTGCCTGGGGCAGGTACTCGAGCAGCGGGGCGAACGGGTTCGTCGATCCGGTGACGACCATGTCGTAGTCGTCGACGACCACGTAGATCTCCGGGCCCGACCACCAGCTGCGGTCACGCAACTGCTGCTGGGTGATGTCGGAGCCGGGGATGCGCTTGCTGAGATAGCCCGCCACCTCGGAGATCATCGGTCCGCAGGTCTGCGAGGACGTGGAGTATCCGGCGAGCTGGTCGCCGTCGAGCACGCCGAGCATGGTGCGCCGGTAGTCGATGAGGATCACGCGCGCCTCGTCGGCGGTGGACTGTTCGGCGATGCTCATCACGATATTGCGCAGCAGCGTGGTCTTGCCGCATTCCACGTCGGCGAAGGCCATGAAGTGCGGTTCCACAGCGAAATCCAGGACCAGCGGCTGCAATTCGGACTCGCCCAGGCCCACGACGATCTTGCTGCGGTCCAGGTGCACGCCCTCGGCCTTGGCGGCGGCGACCACCTGGTCGCGGGGCACGCTCAGCGGCAGCATGCGCACTTCCGGGGCCCGCCTGCCCTGATAGAGGGTCGTGAGTTCCTCGCGGGCCCGGGTGACACCGTCGGCGATGGTCGTGGGATCGGAGTCGGAATCCAAGCGCGGCAATGCGATCAGCATGTGCAGCTGTTCCGGCGTGAGACCGCGGCCCGGCCTGCCCACCGGAACCTGGTGGGCGGTACGGCGATTCATCTCCGAGTCGCCGGGGTCACCGAGGCGCAGCTCGAGCCGGGTGCCGATCTGATCCTTGACGACCGGGCGGATCTCGGCCCAGCGCGAGGCACCGATCATCAGGTGGATACCGAAGGAAAGACCCTGGGTGGCAATGGCATTGATCTGCGGTTCGAGTACCTCGAACTCCTCGCGGATGGCGCTCCAGCCGTCGATGACGAGGAACACGTCGCCGAACAGGTCGGCGGCGAGCGGGTCGCCTGCGGGGGCCTTGGTCCCGTTGATCTGGCGGGCTTCGAGGGCGGAGAATTTGCGCCTGCGGAACTCGGCCATGGATTCGATGCCGAGTTCGGCGAAGCGCTCCTCACGCTGACGCATGAGCGAGGTGAGTTCGGCGACGGTGCGGCGCACCCGGTCGCTGTCGAGGCGACCGGCGACCGAGCCGACGTGCGGGACGCCGACCAGACCCGCCATGCTGCCGCCACCGAAGTCGAGGCAGTAGAACTGCACCTGTTCGGGCGTGTGGGTGGCGGCGGCGGCCATGATGATGGTGCGCAGGGTCGTGGACTTGCCCGACTGCGGACCACCCACCACGGCCACATTGCCCTGGGCGCCCGCGAGGCTGATGGTGAGCACATCGCGGCGCTGCTCGTAGGGCTTGTCGACCACGCCGATCGGCATCCACAGCTGGCCGTGCCGGTTCACCGGCGAACGCCAGTCGGGATCGGGCAGCAGCATGTCGGCGGTGGGAGACTCCTCGAGCGGCGGCAACCACACCTCGTGGGCGGGGCGGCCGTGGCCGGTGAGCCGCTTGACGACGACGTCGAGCAGCGAGTCGGGGATGCCCTCCTCACCGGCGACAGCGCCACTCGGCGGTGGCGGCGGCAGTTCCGGCCTGACACGCTGGGCCGGTTCGTCGGCTTCCTCGGCCGCCACCTCGGCGACCTCGACCGGCGCGGCGGTGAATTCCACCAGGCGCTGCCTGCCGACCGGGGCGCCGTCGTCGTCGACGACAGTGCCCGCCGGTGCGACGTACGGGCCGGACACATAGCTCGCGTTGAACCGGAGTGGCTCGGAAGCATCGCTTTTCAGGTAGCCGGCGCCGGGCACGCTCGGCAGGTGGTAGGCGTCGGTGATGCCGAGCACCGCGCGCGACTCGTTGGCCGAGAACGTGCGGAGACCGATCCGGTAGGACAGGTGCGACTCCAGGCCGCGCAGTTTGTTCTCCTCGAGCCGCTGCGAGGCGAGCAGCAGGTGCACGTGCAATGAGCGGCCGAGTCGGCCGATCATCACGAACAGTTCCGCGAAATCCGGCTTCTGCGAGAGCAATTCGGAGAACTCGTCGACAACCACGAAGAGGGCGGGTAGTGGGTCGAGGGGAACGCCTGCGGCCCTTGCCTTTTCGTAGTCGGTGACGTTGGCGTAGTTGCCCGCCGAGCGCAGCAGTTCCTGGCGGCGGTTCATCTCACCGGCCAGCGCGTCCTTCATACGGTCGACCAGCGAGAGTTCTTCCTCGAGGTTGGTGATGACCGCCGCCACGTGCGGCAGCGAGTCGAGCCCGAGGAAGGTGGCGCCACCCTTGAAGTCCACGAGCACCAGGTTCAGCGCGTCGGGCGAATGCGTGGTGACCAGCGAAAGCACCAGTGTGCGAAGGAATTCCGACTTGCCCGAGCCGGTGGCGCCGATGCACAGGCCGTGCGGGCCCATACCGTTCTCGGCGGATTCCTTGATATCGATCTCGACGGGCGTGCCGTCGGGGGTGATGCCGATGGGCACCCGGAGACGTTCGCGGGCCGTCCGCGGACGCCATACCTTCGACGGGTCGATCTGGGCGGCATCGGGAATCTTGAGCAACGCCATCAGGCCCGGATCGGCGGTGGTCCCCTCCCCCAGGCTCACGATCTGGGCCGCCGTGGCCAGTCGGTACCTGGCCAGGGTGCGGGCGAAGGACTCGGCTTCGGCGAGGCTGACGGTGTCGGCGGTGGCGAACTTCTCCACACCGGAGGCGCTGCGTGCCGACACCTCGCCCGCCTCGGCGACCAGTTGCAGACCGCGGCGCGCGGCCAGGCCGTTCTCGGGAGCGGTGAGGTCGAGGACGGTCACCGAATCGAGGCCGGATTCGCTGATGAGGCGTTCGTTGCCGCTGACGTACCCGTCGTCGATGATGACGACAAGGTGCAAACGCCCCTGGGTCGGTTGCGGATTGCGCATGAAGCGGCCGCGTTCCATCAGTTCCGAGGCGAGCGCGGTCTCGAGCTCACCGAGCGAGGTGTACATCATCCGGGCCGAACCAAGGCTGTCGCGCTGGTTCGGGTGTTGCAGGTGCGGCAGCCATTTCGCCCACGCCCACGGCCCGTCCGGGTCGGCACAGACGATGGCGACGGCCAGGTGATCGGGTCCGTGGAAGGTGGCCAGCTCCATCAACATGGAGCGAACGAGCATCCGCGAATCCTCGGTTGGCCCTGCGATATTGATGGCCGGAAAGGCGCGCAACGACACCGCGGTCGGCAGCTCGTGCACCACGGAGTGGGTGCGGACGAAGCGGCGAAGGGCCACGGTGGAAACGGGTTCGAGGTCTTCGAGTGGTCCGGTCTCGGGGCGTGCCAGTTTGGTGGCGAGTCGATGACTGCCGACACCGACCCGGACATGTCCGAAGTCGGGGTCGGCCGGTCGGCGTTCCCACATTCGGCGGCCGCCGATCAGCGAGGGCAGATCCGCGGGCTCCGGGTGACTCCAGCCGAGCGCCTCGAGCTGCTTGCCGCCGGTGCGTCGCACATCCTTGCGCACCTGGTCGAGGTAGCGGAAGTAGTCCTTGCGCTCCTCGTTCAGTTCGACGGCGCGCTTGCCACCACCACCGCGAACACCGGCCATCATGCCCGCCATCGACATGATCATCATCATCGGGAACATCATCGACATGGGGTTGGCGAGCATATTGCGGCCCATGGTCGCCATCATCGCGATCATGCCGATCACCGCGACGATCATCACTACCGGCATGATCTTCATCATCAACGGCGCCGGCAGCGCGCGCGGCACTTCGGGTGGCGCGGTGAGTGCCACCTCGCCACCCGGTGCGCGCGGCGGCGCGATCCGTGGGCGACGGACGAATCCTTCGGTAGCCATGGTTCCTTTCGATTACGGCTCGAGGTCGAGCTCGGCCCGTTTTCGCCGGTAGGGGTAGGCCAGGCCGAGCCCGATGAGCAGACCGCCGAGTACCGCGGTCGTGCCGATCACGGCGATGCGGCGCGCGCGAGGGTCGGGGCCGGGCGGCAGCACCGGCGCGGCGACCAGGTGCGGCACGTCGGCGCCCTCGGCGACGGGCTGGTCGGGCAGCTGCGCGGTGAGGGCGGCCAGTGGATCGATCAGGCCGTGGCCGATGCCGTCGTCGCGGCCGTTGCCCGGCCCGTGCGCGGTGCGGGTGATGCGGTCCATCACCTGTTGCGCGGTGAGTTCGGGGAAACGCGAACGGACGAGGGCGGCAAGGCCTGCCACGTAGGGTGCCGCGAAACTGGTGCCTTCGATGGGCCGGACGCCCTCGGTGGTCTGCACGCCGTTGACCAGACCGGTACCGCCGGGTTTGCTGTCGAGGGACACGATGTTGCGCCCGATCGCGGCGACGCCCACCCACGGTCCGCGCAGCGACAGCTCCGACGGGCCGCCGTCGGCGTCCACCGAGCCGACCGTCAGCACATAGGGCGCGAACCAGGCGGGGCTGGCGACGGTGCTCACCGACGACCACCCCGATGACTTGTTCTGTTCCTTGCACGCCCCGTCGGTCTGGACGTTGCCCGCCGCCGCCACGACGACGACATTGCGGTCGTAGGCGTACTTCACCGCGGCACCCAGCGAGGCATCGGCGGTATCGGAACCCGCCGGGCTGCACGCCACTTCGGAGATATTGATGACGGTGGCACCCATGTCGACGGCGCGGACGACCGCGGCGGCGAGGGTGAGCACACTCCCGTAGCCGTCGTTGCTGATCTCGCCGGGATCCTGGCCACCCTGCTTGTTCACCGGTTCGAAGGCGAGGCTGAGCTGGCGGATGGACAGGATCTGGGCGTCGGGGGCTACACCGACGAACGCGTCGTCGGGGCTCGGCTTGGCGGCGATGATGCCCGCGACGAGCGTGCCGTGCCCGTCGCAGTCCTCGGTGCCGTCGGAGCCGGAGACGTAGTCACCGCCCGGCTGGAGGTCGGGTAATCGCGGATGCCGTTGCACGCCGGTGTCGATCACCGCCACCTTCTGTCCCGCGCCACGGCTGAACTTCCAGGCCGAAGGCAGGTTGAGCACCTGCTGGGAGATGGGCGGTTCCGAGGGCGGCGACCCGGTGAGCAGCGGTTCGCTGCACAGCGCCGAGGGTTCGGTGGGTTCCAGCGGTGCCGGGCGCCCACTGAGCCCCGCGGCCGCACCGAGCGCGCCCGCGTCGATCTGTGGCGGCGAAACGGCCTGCGCCGGCGAAGCGAAGCTCAGACCCGCACCGAGAACCAAGGTGGCACAACCGAATCGGAGCGCCCGGCGACCGGAGCCGGTCATATGTTCCTGGCCATGGAGTACACCCCCATGATCCACAGGACGAGCGGAATCAGCGCGATGATGAGGATGTACTCGAAGATCTCGATGGCGCGCCTGGTCACCGGCGACACCTCGATCGTCGGTCCGATCACACCGAAGCCGACGGTGCCCGCCGCGAAGGCGAGCAGCCCGATGGCGAACAGCTCCATGTTGTCGCCGCTCAGCCCGATTCCCACGATCAGCGCGACGAACGCGAGGCAACCGCTCGCGATCAGGGTGGCCGCCTGGACCAGATCGGCGAAGGAGCGACCGCGCAGGCACAGGATGATCGCGGTGGCGATCGCCAGCACGATGCCCTGCCAGCGGGCCGAACCGAGCGGGTCGGCGGCACCGAACGCACCGAGGGCGGCCGTCGCGGCGCAGGCGATGATGAGCCCGGACTGGTACTGATTGGCCGCGCGCGCCCGTTCGCCGAGGCCGCTGGCCGACGGCAGCGCGGTGGCACCGATGGCGCCGATGCCCTCGATGGTCGGGCGCGGTTCGTGGTCGGCCGGGTCGATCGCGGCACCGGCGGTCGGCACCGGCGGCACCGGCAACCGGCCCAACAGCGCGGCCATGCGCGGGGCCATCGACAGGATCGCGATGCCCGCGAACAACAGTGCCGCAGAGAGTTTGGGCAGCCCGGGATGCCAGATCAGGTACACACCGCCCGCGACACACGCGACGATGCCCAGTGACGCCGCCGCCGTGAACAGAGTGAGCCCGCTCCCGGTGACCCGGTGGCCGACGACGGCGGCGACAATCGTCACGGCCGCGCCGAGCAGCAGATGGGGTCCGCCGAGCGTGCCTGGCACGAAAAGCGCCGCGCCACCGAACAACAGCAGCAACGCGTCGAGCGACAGCCAGTCGGCGGTGAGCCGGTCCTCGTACTTGCGCGCGGCGATACCCGCCACGGCGAGCGCGAGTACACCGAACCCGGTGAGCCCGAAGGCCGGGGCGAGCGGGTCGCCCTCGCCGCGCGAGATCACCAGCATCACCAGCGCGGTGAGCACGGTGAGGGTGGACGCGACCAGGCCGAGCCAGCGGGCCGACACACCGGTCCAGCCCCGGAACTCCTCGGTGGTCAGGCGCGAGACCGCGTCGATCACGTCGTCGAACAGCGCGGGCGCTTCCTTGGCCGAAACCGACCGGAGCACAAGCAGTTCGCCGTCGTACACATCGGCTTCGGTGAGCGTGCGGCTCGGTGGGATGGCGTCGCGGCCGATCCGGGCGAGGGTCCAGTGCTTGGCGCGTAAGGCGCCGGGTTCGTCCTCGGAATCGGTGGGGTCGGGGTTGCGCGACTCGATCAGTTCGACGAGATCGCCGATGAACCCCGCGATCGGAACCGTCACGGGTAGACCGACGTCCACCTGAGTGTTGCCACCGATCACCGATACCCGGCACAGATCCGGCTCGAGTGAACGCTGATTCGCCGCTGGTGCGTCAATCACGGTTCGCACCCGCCGACCACGAGTTGCCGTTCACCCGTTCGATCCCGAAACACCGCACGCGGCGGAACACCCCCTGAGTGAACAACTCTGACACCAGCCAAGAACTCTCACACGTAGAAGACAGTTTGCGTTGCAACCTCTCGGCAGCTGAACCTAATGTAACGGACAGACCAGACCCCCGCGATCGGTAGTCTGGGTAATAAGTGAACAGCGCAGAAACCACACACCAAGACTTCGGGGACTCGACAGAAATGACCGGCAATCGCCAAGCTCAGCGTGCCTTCGACGCCGGAATCCTGTCGTTGGGTCTGTCCATCGAGGGACAGGAATCCGAGCGCGATCTGGAATACGCGAAGCTCGCGTTCCAGCGCGCGACCGAGTGGGATCCGACGATGTGCGACGCCTGGCTCGGCCGTGCCGCCGCGGGCGAGGTGACCAAGGACGTCCTGTTCAACCTGTACAAGACCGCGAGCACCAGTCTGCATCGCGAGCAGCGCCGCCTCGGGCTGCCGCCGCGCGCGCTGGCGGGCCGCTTCCTGCCCGGCCTCTACATCGACTACCCGCTGGCGAGCTACACCGAGATCGCGCTGGCCTGGGCCGCACATCTGATCGCGGAGAAGGAGTACGACGAGGCCGAGCGCACGCTCGACGACCTCGCCGCCCGCCGCGCGACCCTGCTCTCGGACCCGGACTCCGATGTCGACAACCGGATCAGCGCCTACATCCGTGGCGTGCTGCACTACAACACCCAGCGCTGGCCAGACGTGATGACGGTGCTCGCCGGTTCGGCCGAATGGGACGACCCGTATCTGGCTGCGGGCGCGCATGTGATGGTCGGCACCGCGTGTGCGCAGCTCGGGCTGTTCGGTGAGGCCATCCGGCGCATGGAGGCCGCCGAGCAGGGGCCGATCCCGATGGCCCGTTCCACCGCCATGTTCTGCCGTGGGCTGTGCCTGCGCGAGACCGGCAGCGAGGACGAGGCGCAGGCGCTGTTCGAGAAGGTGTATTCGCAGGCACCGGATTTCAGCGCCAACACCGCCGCGATGCGCGACCGCACCTACCGCATCACCGTCACCAGCCGCGAGTCCATCGATGCCCGCACCGACAAGTGGGATCCCGCGACCGCCCCGTCGCTGCAGGCGATCGAACAGGCCGAGACCGAGGACCGGGCCAAGCGGGTGCTGGCCGAGGCGCGCGCCGAACTCGACAACCAGATCGGCCTCGTCTCGGTGAAAACCCAGGTGGCCAAGTTGCAGTCGTCGGCGCAGCTGGCCAAGATCCGGGCCGAGAAGGGCCTCGCCTCGGCGGCCCGCGGTCAGCACCTGGCCTTCACCGGTCCGCCGGGAACGGGTAAGACCACCATCGCCCGTGTGGTCGCCAAGATCTATTGCGGTGTCGGCCTGTTGAAGACCGACAAGGTAGTCGAGGCCAAGCGTGTCGACTTCGTGAGCCAGAACCTCGGCGGCACCGCCATCAAGACCGAGAAGCTGATCGACACGGCCATGGACGGTGTGCTGTTCATCGACGAGGCCTACACGCTCATCCAGACCGGCCTGTCCGGCGGTGACGCGTTCGGCCGCGAAGCCGTCGACACCCTGCTGGCCAGGATGGAGAACGACCGCGACCGCCTGGTGGTGATCATCGCCGGGTACGACGGTGAGATCGACCGCCTGCTGGCCGCCAACGACGGCCTGGCATCACGGTTCTCCAAGCGCCTGCAGTTCCCGTCCTACACCCCCGAAGAGCTCGGCCAGATCGGGCAGGTGATCGCGAAGAAGCGCGACTCGCAACTCTCCGACGACGCCGCCGCGCTGCTCGTAGAGGCCTGCGCGCACCTCTACGACCAGGAGAGCACCGACCAGAGCGGGCAGCCGCGCCGCGGCGTCGACCTCGCCGGTAACGGCCGCTTCATCCGCAACGTCATCGAGGCGGCCGAGGAGGAGCGCGAGTTCCGGCTGGCCAACGACGATTCGATCGACCTCTCGGCGGTGGACGAATCGGTGCTCATGCGCATCGAGGAACCCGATATGCGCACGGCGCTCACCAGCCTGCTGAGCACGTTGAACGTGAATTGGCCTGCCTGACAGACGAAACCGAGGGCCGGACGCGACGAGCGTCCGGCCCTGCTCGTTTCAGCGTCCGGAGGGTAGCGAATCGTAGGACGCCAGCGCTTCGGTGGGCGAGAGGGTCGGTCCCGGAACCAGCTGGCCGATGACCGACCACGGTGCCAGCCGTGGGCTGCCGCCCAGGCCGATGGCGGTCGCCACCGCCATATCCGGCACGCCGTAGCGCACACCGTTGTCGCCGACGTAGAACAGGCTCCCCCGGCGCGGGCTGCCCGGTTCCATGCCCGTCACCTGGATGAATTCGCCGGTGCCCGGCGGCACGTAGACGCCGTCGACGCGGTCGCCGGTGCCGTCGCCCGTCGACAGTTCCACGACCTTGGCCGATTCCGGGATGGGCAGGCGGGTGCCTGCCAGCAGCGAGACCACCGCGCGTTCGTTGGGGCCGTCGCCCGCTTCCGACTTGCGTTGCGCCGGACTCGTTCCCGGTGTCTTGGTCCAGGAGACGCACGCGACGGGCGCGTCCTCGGCGGCCAGGATCTCCGGTGTCTGCTCCGGGAAGTCGTCGACGGGCAGCGTGCGCACCACGGCGACCTCGTGGAGCACGTCCGGCGGCAGGGTCGGAATCTCGCTCAGCCCATGGGAATCGGCATTGCGGATGACTCGCGCGGTGAACGGGCTCACCGGCTGCACACCGTCGGCCAGCACCACATACGTCTCGGCCTTCGCCGTGCGGTCGGAGCTCGCCACCTCGATCACACCGCCCACCGGGATCTTGGACAGGGGCCCGGGGCCCGGCTGACCCGCGTTCGGGATGACCGGCGGTGCGAGCGGAGGCACTTCGGCGGTCGCACCGAGCAGGCCCGGACCGATCGGGCGTGGCCGATGCGCGGACAGCCCCAGCGAGCGCGCCAGCACCTTGTCCTCGGGGTCGACCGCGGCGTGTTTGCCGTCGTAGACGAGGTAGGTCTTGTTCTCGTGGCGCACGAACAGGGCGGCGGCGGGGTCGGCGGTGCGGATGCGCTCGCCCAGTTCCGGTTTGCCCGCGACGACGGCGGTTGTCGCACCGCTCGCCGATGCCGCACTGCCGCCCTGGGACAGCTGGATGGTCTCGCACAGCGACCAGGTGGAGCTGTCGCCCTGACCGGAGCCCGGCAGCGCGCTCGGCGCACCGGGGATGCCGAGCAGCGGACCTCGCGGCAGATCGTTGAGCTTGCTGTCCTTCACCGCGTGTGGTTCGGCGTTGCTCTGGGTGATGAGCCGCGCGGAGGCCAGGTTGAGCACCGGGTGCAGCACCTTGTCGCCTTCGGCGGTATGGCGGACCACGTACAGGGCACCGGAATCCTTGCCCGACACGATCAGGTTGTCACCGATCGCGCCCTGTGGTCGCAGGAATCCCAGGATCGCCGCACCGGCGACGACCAGCAGGCCGAGTGCCGCCCCCACCCAGAGTGAGCGAACCTGCGAACGCATCGGATCGTGCAGCATCCGCACGTCTCGGCGCACCAGCGCGTGATCGAGACGACGCAGCAGGAAGCGGTAGCCGTTGACCTGGGCGCGGGTTGTGAGCTGTGCCGGCACTCGGCCCCTCCATCGAGCTATCCATCACCATCTCAGCCGACACGGTACCTTAAATCCGACATTGCCCTGAACCAACTTTCGAACGCACGCCGAGCTGGGACAACGATGGGGAACGACACGATGAACGGCCGGAGAACCGGCGCCGGAACCCTTCCCGAGCGGGAACGGGATCAGGCCGAGGAGCAGGACCCAGCGCAGCGGAAGCCGGTGTCGCCGTACGACACTCTGCGCGATCCCGAGTTCTGGTTGTTCCGGATCTTCCCGCTGCGGGCGGTGGTCGGTGTCGTGCTTGTCGCGGCGGTGGTGGCCTGGGTGGTGCTGGCGCTCTCGGACTCGGTGTGGGGTTCGGTCGGCGCGGGTGCGCTGATCGTGCTCATCGGCCTGGTTCCCGTGCGCGGGACGACCCTGGCAGGCCGGATGGCGATCGGGTTCGGGCGGCGGCGTGGTCGGGGCGCCACCGAACGACTCGCTCAGGCGCCCGCGTTCGATGTCCCCCTGGCCGACGGCGGCAACTGCGGAGTGCGCTGGGACGGTGACCTGCTGCTGACCATGCTGCGGATCGACCCGCCGCCGGACACGCTGACGCTGCTGAGGCACGGTTCGCTCAGCACCGACCAGCTGCTGCCGCTCACCGAGATCGCGCGCTGCCTCGATCAATTCGACATCACCCTCGCGGGTATCGACGTGGTGTCCACGGGTGCGCGCACGGCGGGTACCGGTGTGGCTTCTTATCTGTACGACCGCATCCTCGGCCCGCTGCCCGCCGTCGCGCACCGGACCCTGTGGCTGGTGCTGCGCATGGACCCACTGACCAATGCCGAAGCCGTCGAGAAACGGGGCGGCGGCGCCGAGGGCGCGCTGCGCACCGCGATCATCGCCACGCGGCGGGTGGCGAACCGGCTGGCGGCCCGCGATATCGCCGCCTCGGTGCTCACCTCGTCCGAGATGAACAGCGCGGTACGGCAACTCACCCACGGTTTCGAGATCGATCAGCTCGAGGAGACGCCGACCGCGCTCACCACACCGAGCCGCTGCCTGACCCACTACCAGGTGGGCGCCGAACTCATCACGCCGCGCGGGCTGGCCGATATCTGGGCGGTGCCGAGCCTGTCGACCACGCTCACGCTGCGGCTTCGCCCGGGTGCACCGCGCCACGACCAGCGCAGCGATCACGCGGGCACCGTGGTGCTCAACGCGGTGGTGCGCTTCGACACCCTGGTCGAGCCCACCGACATCCCGATCCGGGGTCTGCGCGACATCACCGGTGGGCACCTGCGCACCCTGCTCGACACCCTCCCGGTGGCCTCGCTCGGCCGCTGGTCCGACGGCGAGGGCTACCGGGGGACGCTGACCGCCCTCACCGACATCGCGGTGCCGACAGCCGGCTGCGGGCAGCTGATCGGCGCCGACGAACGCGGCCAGGGCATCGCGGTGTCGCTCATCGGTGACGGCACCCGCCATCTCGAGGTGATCGGCAATCTCGATCTGGCCCAGCAGGTGATCCTGCGCGCCACCGCGCTCGGCGCACACGCCATCGTGCACACCGCACGGCCCGAGGCATGGCATTCGATGATGGCCAATCTCAACGCACCGCAGGTGCTTTCACTCGCACCACGCTCCGCGGGCGCCAGCTACCACCCACCCGGGCCGCCGCCGACGCCCGCCGCGCCCTACCCGAGCACGACGGTGCTGGTGTTCGACGGGATCGAACCGACCACGCACGCCGGTGGCGCCACCATCGTCCACGTGCGCGCACCCCACGAGCATGGCGGCGGTATCGACGCCGACGTCACCCTCATCCAGGATCCCGCGGCGCCCAACCGGATCACGGTCCGCACACCAGCCGCGACAGCGACGGTGAACATGGTGACCACCCCGGAAGAAATGCACTACATCGGCGAATCCCTAGCCGCCCGCTGACAACCACACAAACGACGAACGGCCCGACACAATCCGTCGGGCCGTTCGCCTGATCCAGCAAGAACATGGGTAACTCACCGGGAACGGGCTAACGCTCCCAACCCCAACGTCTTACCGCGTCAACAACTCCGCCCGCACCTGAGTCTGGCCAAAAGACCCGGGGAGGCGGGACAGCTCAGAAATCGGCGAAGCCGTCGCCGACCTTGCCGTCGGCCTCGATGGCGCGACCCAGCGCGTTCTCCACCTTCTTGCCGAGGTTGTCGAGCTTGATGAGGGTGTCGTCGAGCTCGTTGGTGACGTTGGTGTGCGCGGCGTTGAAGTTCTCCACAGCCGACTGACCGTGCAGGCTCTCCCGGAACGCGTTGGCGGCGCCGTTGAGCTCTTCGATCTGGGCCCGCATGTTGGAGCCGTAGTTGTTGAGGTCCGAGACCATCTCGGTGATCTTCGGCGAGTTGTACTGAATCGTCATGATCTGTTCCTTGTCTGTCGTGAACGGCTACTCAGCGCGGAGCTCAGAGGCCCTCTTGGTCGGAGGCGACGATCGTCTGCTTGCCGGAGGTGACGGCCTGCGACAGACGGTCCAGCTTCTCGTTGAGCCGGGTGACCTCGTCGTGCCATTCGGTGGCGGCGGTCTTGAACTGACCGTGCGCTTCACCCGACCAGCCGGCGGCGACGGCCTGCACGGAGTCGTCGATCTGGTTGATGGAGGTCTTGAGCGTGGAGATGGCGTCTTCCATCCGGCTCACAACATTGTTGATGCCGCCTTCGTCGACACCGTAGTCGCCCGAGCCGCCACCACCGAGGTTGGTAAGAGACATATTTCAGAACCTTTCATCAGAACTTGTGTGTGCGCGAGGATCCGATCGATCTCGCTGAGCTGGACGCAGACCGACGCTGCGACGCGGAACTACGGCGGCATCCACCTCCCCCCGGGCAGTCCCTCGATCAGCGCTGCGACCGCTTGGGTCACCCGGTGATCGGTACCCGTGGTGAGCGTCGACCAGATCTGTCGATCCGGCGAGATCGTCGGGGCGGCGACGATGCGCCCGCGCCCCGTGTCGTAGACGGCGACAGCACCCGGCGCGCGGGTGGTCGAGCCGTCCTCGTGGCTGTAGACGACGATTTCCGCGTGCCCCGTGCAGGAGGCGAACGCCGCGCCGAGCACGGTGGCATCGCGCTCGGTGGCATCGAGCGCGTACAGACCGTCGGCGAATTCCGCGGCTGTCGTCGCACCGTCGAGTCGCCGGGTCAGCTCGTCGGCGGGCGCGCTGAAGCCGCTGAACTGCGCGGGCTCGCGGTGACCGAGCGCGGCCAGGACCGGGCGCGCCAGCTCCTCGGCCGAACCGTCGCACCACACCGAATTCACCTCGAAAGTGTCATCGGTGCGCACGGCGACGGCATGGGCGCCGCCCCGGCGCACGACGCAGACGCGCTTGGTGCCGTCTTCGGCGTAGATCCGTACGGCCAGTTCACGATCCGGTTGGGCCAGCACGAACAGCGCGTCGGCCAGGCCGGGATCGACCTCGCCCTCGGCGTCGATGAGACCGCTGTCGCGCAGGTCCGCGACAGCCTGCTCATGGGCGCGGCGCCACTGTTCGTAGGAGTCCTGTTGCAGGCCGACGCGCAGCGTCAGCGGCAAGGTCTGCACGCCGAGGCGATCGGCGACGGCGAGCAGGGCGTCGTTGGTCAGGGTTGTCACGACCCGCCTCCCGGCTCCGCCCCACCCTGTTCGGTGCTCGCGGCCCTGGCCGCCTGGCCGTGATCGCCGAGCACCGCGGGGGCGGCGCGGATCTCGCCGTCGAGGCTGAACTCCTCGGTGTGCTCGGGCAGGCTCGCCCGCGGGAACCGCGCGGTGTCCTGGGCCGCGGCCGCGCCGACCGGGCCCGGCGCGATCGGCGCCGCCTGTGTGCCCGCGGCGGGCGTGACCACGGGATTCGGCCGGGCGGTGACCTCGGCGCTGCTGGCCGACTGCGCGTACACCGGCGCGTTGTAGCTGGTCAGCGTGCGCGGAACCGATTGCAGGACAGGCATTCCCGGGACACCACCGAATCCCGGCATGGCGCCGGGATGGGTCGCGGTCGGCTGTGGCGGCACGGCGGCTCGCTCGGCGGCCAGCGCCGTGGCAGGCGCGATCGGCGGCGGGTCCTGGTGCTGCCAAGCCGAAGCCAAGGGCTCGGTGGCCTTTTCGTAGTTCTCCATCACCCGCGAGGCAACGGCCTTGGCGACATCGTGCTCGGTGTCGGTATCGGCGGCGACCGCCTTGATCGGCGCACCGAGCATCCCGCTCACCGACTCGAGGGTGCGCTGCACCTGCTGGATGGCCTCGATGTCGGCGGTATTGGGCATCGCCAGACGGGCCACCTCGTAGGCGGCGACCTGCGCCTGGAATTTCGCGGCGTTCGCGGCGGCGGCCGTCGAGGTCTCGAGCAGCCACTCGCGTAGCGCCGTAACCCGTTGCACCACTTCGTCACTGCGCCCGGACTGCCAGGCACCGCGCAGGTCGGTGAGCACCTTCTCGTATTCCAGTACGGCCGCGCCGAACGACGCGGCCAGTTGTGTCCACGCGCCGATCGCCTCAGCCATGGGGACAGACCCCGCCCCCGTGGTGAGGTCCCGCGCCAGCTGTTCCGGCGGACGCGCCGACCACACCACGCCGGTGAACCCTGGCTGTGGTGGTTCGATCATTGCGGCGGAGTACCTCCGAAGTCCGCCGTGTTGTCGCTCTCCATCCCGCTGAAGCGGTTCGCCTGCAGGCGAAGCGTGGCGGCGAGCTTGCGCATCTCCTCGACACCGGCCTGCGCGCGGGTCAGGTACGACGCGGCCACCTCGTTGGCGGTCTGCGCCGAGCGGCCCGACACCTCGTCGGCCCCTGCGGGCGCGACGGTCAGCGCGTGCTCGGCCGCCTGCAGGTCGGCCGCGAGCCGGTCGGCCAGCGAGTCGAGCCCGGACGATGCCTGGCTCGCCGTCGCGGCGTCGAACTGCACGCCGTCGTAGATCTCACCTGTCACGTCGGCCATGGTGAACCTCCTGTGTGCGAACGAAAATCTGCGTCATAGCGTCAGTTCCTTGTCGGGCGGCGCTTCCGAGGTCGTGGTGTCGGCCGCGCCGACAACCGGCAGCGAGACACCCTCGATCTGGCCGATCACCTCGTCGCCGTGCGAGCCGGTGACCAGCTGACCGCGCACCGCGTCGTCGGTGGACGATTCGCCGTCGCGCGCGAGACCGGCGCCCATGGGTGCGCCCATCGGCATCGCCCCCGTGCCGGCAGCCGACGACCCACCCGAGGTGACCGCCGCCGCCGACGTGGTCGAGGCGGCCGCCGCACCCATCGCGCCAGGCAGCGTGCTCAACGCGCCGCCGACCGAGCGAGTGTTGGGGAACGGGCTCAAGGGGGTGCTCGCCGCGGCGATCGCGCCGACGGCGCCACCGGCTCCGCCGCCGATTCCGACACTCGCGCCACCACCCGCGCCGTCGATTTCGGCGCCGTCGACGGTTCCCTCGGCGGTCGTGTTGTCGCCCTCGGTGGTGGTCTTCGGTGCCGACAGCGAGGTATTCGCCGCGGCCAGCTCACCGAGCGACTGTGCGACCGTGGTCGCCGTCGACATCAGCGGGGTGATCATGCTCATCAGCTGCGTCAGCTGCTCGGTCGAGTTCACCCCGGTGGGCGCGTTGGTGATCGGCACCTTCTCGCCCGCCGCGGTCATGCTCGCGCTGTGCCCGACCAGTTCGGTCTTGGTCTTGACGGTGATCGCCAGCGCCTCGGCGGTGGACGAGGCGGCCGAGGCGACCAGGAAGGCCGCACCGGCGCCCGAGCCCATCAGCAGCGGCGCCATCGCCATGGTCGCCGAGAACTTCGCGATCACCGCCGCCATCAGCCCCGCGCCGGTGGCGACGCTGACGGCGCCGTTGGCGAGGACCGCCTTCTCCTGGGTGCTCTGGGCCGCGAGCTTGCCCGCGTCGGTCTGCGCCTCGCTCGCCTTCTGCGCGGCCTCCATCGCCGCGATGCCCTGCCACACCGACATCACGGTCTGGATCGCCGTCGAGCCGAGCGACATCACCGTCTGCATCACGGTGCTCACGTTCGACAGCATTTCCGTGGGGTCCGTCGTGGTTCCCGTGCCGTCGCCGGTGGAGTTGGTGCCGAGCTGACCGGTACCGAACGCGGACGCCAGATCGGTGAGCGGGCGCATCAGCGCGCTCAGGTCGATCGTCGGCAGCGGCGGCAGTTCGGGCAGCTGCACGAACTCCGGCACCTGCGGCAGGGCGGGCAGCCCCATCGAGCCGAGGATGTCGTTCACCGGCATGTCGAGCATGGGGGCAAGCGAACTGCCGCGCAGCAGTTCCAGCACGGTCGGATCCAGCGGATCCGCCCCGGGCGGCGGGGTCGCTCCTGGGAAAGTCATGACTGGGTGCGAACCGAACCGATGTCCATGCCCGAGGCGCCGTCGACACCCTCGTAGGTGGCCGCACCCTGGTGCGCGGTCAACGCGGTGCCCGCGTGCACCGCGGCCAGTTCGGCGACCGAGGACAGGTGGTTGGCTTGTGCGAAGGCATACGAGGCGAGCAGTTCCTGCCCGATCAGCCCGAACACCGGCACGACCGCGGCGACTGTCGCGGCCTGATCGACCGCCGCGGCCGAGGCGACACCCGACGCCATCGCCGCCGACGCGCTTCCGTAGGCACGCAACGCATCAGGGACAACTTCGAAGTGGCTCATGTCAATCGTCCAATCTCGAAACATCACTTGATGTTTCGTAGTCAACCTTAACCAGCCGAGACGGCGCGCGACGATCGCGCAAGGGTAAACAGTCGATGACTAACCCGTGCTCTCCTCGTTGAACGCGGTGATGAGTTCGCCGCGTTGCGCGAAGGCACGATGCGCGGCGGTGCGCGCGGTGTCGACGAGGGTCTGCTCGAGTTCGGCGGGCGTCAGTTTCGCGATGCCCGGTGCGAAACTCAGGCCGACGAGTGCGGCGTTGGCGTCGACCTCGACGGTCACCGTTCCATCCGGCGACGTCTCGGTCACCAGGATGGCCTTGGTCGCATCCTGGAGATCGGTGAGCCGGTAGAGCTGTTTCTGCACCCGAGCGATGAGCTCGTCCATCGTTTCGACCATGTCGCCTCCCCAATTCGCTTGCCGCTCAGACCGATCGCAGCCAGCTCTGCGGTTCGGTGTCGTAGTCCTGCTCGTCGATGATCTCCTGGCGTGCCACCTCTTCCTCGGTCGGCAGGCCGGTGAGCGCGAGCATCTCCGGGGACATCCCCGCCGCGCGGAACTGTTCGCGCCGCGCCATGCCCGCCCGGTTGGCCGACTGCTTGCACAGGCGGAGCACCTCGGCGGCCAGCTGCGCCGGGTCGCGGCGCAACTGGTCGGGTTCGAGCCGAAGACCGAGGGGCAGACCATTTTCCGTGGTCCGCACCGAGATCGCTCCCGTCATCGACGTGGATACGAACTCGGTGGGAAATTCGTCCTGCTGTGCCGACGTCATCGCCTCGCCCCCTCAGACTCGTTCATCTTTGATGGCCCGCACCACTTCCGCGATGCGCTGGTTGATCAGCTCGGTGAAACGCTTCGCATCCGCCGCCGTCGCGACCCGCGGCACCTCTTCGGCGATCACATAGCGTCCGTCGTCGACCACGTCGCGCCAGCTCAGTTTGTGCCGGGTGACGCCGCGCGGCCCGAACCGCGAACGACCCTGGATGACTTCGACCTCGCCTGCGCGCAGCAGCGGCGCGGACTCGAACTGCTTGGCACGCAGCGGGGCCGGGTCGTGGAAGGAGTCATGGACGGAGGAGACGGCGTAGGAGTAGTCGAGTTGAGCTGTCCGGTCGGCGGATTCGAGCATCAGGTCCGCTTCACGGCCTGGCTTGTTCTCCGGGAGCTCACGGACCACATAGTCGGCCAGACTCACCGCGTCGCACTCGGTGACGACGTAACCACCGCTGTTCCAATAGGTGTCACCGGGTTTCTGGCGAACCACGTAACCACGGTCGCCACGGCGGCAGCCCATGACACGCACCAGCGCGTCGACCTTCATGTCATCGACGCCGTCGTGGCCGTGCAGCACGACCTTGATGTCGGGCTCGAGCAATGCTTCCAGCACGAAGCTGACGAACTCGGGCTCATCGCGGCGCAGCGTCTCGAGCGCCTGGGCCTTCTCCCGTTTGAGTTCCCCGGGATTGATGGTCCGGGTGCGGCAGAAGAACGGCCACGGGAGGGACTCGGAGGTCGCCCACTGCCACAGCACGTACAGCTGTAGGTCCGTCAGATTCCAGGTGCGGTTCATTGCTCGACGACCGGCCTCACCACGGTCTGCGCCTCGCCGATCGCCTCTTCCAGGTGCTCGACGGAATCGAGGTAGTCGGCGCGCTTGTGATCCTTCTGCTGACCACCGGCACCGGCACCCGCGCCGCCACCACCCATGGGGCCGCCCATCGGCATGCCCGCGCCCGCACCCGCGGCATTGGCGAGACCGGCCCGGCTCGCCATGGCGGCGAGATCGGTGGTCGCAGTCGCCCGCGGGAACAGCTTCGAAGCCTTCTCCAGGTTCTGGCCCTCGACCTTGGCGCCGAGGCCGCCGCCGGCACCGCCGCCCGCGCCGCCGCCCTTCGAACCGGCCAGACCCATCTTCTTGGCCGCTTCGTCCAATGCCGCGGCAGTGGTCGGGATTCCGCTCAGACCCGCAAGACTCGCCTGCTGGGCGGCCTGGGCAGCGGCCTGTTCCGCCGCTGCCGAGATCTGCTCACCGATCTGCGAGGCCTGCGAGGCCGCCTGCGAAGCCATCTGCTGCAGGGCCTGCGACGCGGAGTCCTGCGCCTGCTGCTGTTGCTGCTGCGCGGCCTTCTGCGCGGCATCGCGGGCAGCGTCCTTGGCTGCCTGCTCCTGTGCCTTGCGCTGCGCTTCGGCCTGCTGCAGAGCGGCGATCTGCTCCTTGTGCGCGGCGTCCTGCTGCGCTTTGAGCTGCGCGGCCACCGCCGCGTCGGAGTTCTGCGAACCGCCGCCGCCGGCAGAGTTGGCGCCGCCGCCACCGCCGGGCGGCGGGGTGCCACCGGGGTTGGTGTTGCCCGGGTTCTTCGGGGTCTCGTCGACCTTGCCCGTGCCTGCGGGTCCGGGCAGCACCGGGATGGCACTGGCCGAGGCTTCGACGCCCGCGGCGTACCAGTTGTTGAAAACCCCCTCCGCGTGGGTTTCCCAGGTTTTGCGCTCTTCCGGCTTCAACTCCGAGGCGGGCTTGGGCGGCATATTGGCCTTGGTGACCGATGCCCAGTTGTAGGCGTCGAGCAGGTTGTCGCTGAGCGCGAACATCCGCCTGGTCAGCGTGGTGCCGCGCCCGTTGTACCGGTACACCGCGTCGCGGGCCGATTCGGCGCCGTGCCCGCTCCACTGCTTGTCGTCACCGACGAGACCCTTGATCCGGTTGTCGAAATCGGTGAAACCGCGGTCGAGTTGCACCGCCATCCGGTGCCAGTCAGAGGACAGTGCCAGGATCCAGTTCACCCACATCAGGGAGTTACCGAGCTTGTGGAAGGCGTCGTAGTCCAGCGACTCACCGGCTTCGGCCTCGATCACGACAGGCCGTACCGCACCCTCTTGGCCCTTCAAGCCGCTGACACTGCCGGGCAGGCCCGCGTACTGACCCCCCTTGTTGTTCTCCGCTTTGTCGTAGCGCTCCTGGGGCGGCTTCCGTTGCTCGTCGGCCCAGCCGTCCTGTGTCCGCGAGATCGGACCCCAGAACTGCTCGGCGTGCGCGACACTGTGCTCGGGATTGCGCGCCGAGAGGATCCGCGCCAGTTCGTCTTTGGAATCGGTGTCGGCGTTCTTGTAGTTGTTGCCCGCGATCAGGAACGACAACGCCATGTCGTTGAGTACCTGCTTGTGATCGCGCAGGACCTCGTCCCTGAACTCGGTACCGACCTTGAAGAACTCCCTGGCCAGCGCACGCCCGGCTTCACGATTGCCGAACAGTTCGGCGCCCGCGCCGCCGCCCGCCATCGCGGTGACCTCACCGACCTTGGCTTCCACGACTGCGATGATGTCGAGTACGTCGGCACAGAACTCGGCGGCTTTGGTTGCCACGCCGTCTTCGAGCTTCAGCGACCCCGGCTTCTTGAATGCGCGCCAGTCGTCCATCGGTGTGCCCACGAGGTCACACTCCCACTGTCTCGACGGTGCGGTTCCTCATCCGTAGACGCCCCTCCTCATCGCTGGCACACCGGCCGGTCGTGCCCCCGCAAACATGGCAGCCGAGTCTTACAACGCGGCAACACCATTCTTAAATCACGCTAACGATTATAGGGTTACCGGCGCGTATCCGCATCAGGACGAGACTACCGACCGATGCCGCTCGTAGAAATTCTCCGCGAACTCCACCGCGAACACCTCGGGCGCCACCGCCGACGAAGAACGGTGCAGCACACCGTCGTCGGCGACGTAGAAGATCGCCCGGCCGACCGCGATCTCACCGGGTTGCACCGGGACGAAAACCATCCAGCCGACACTGATTCGTTCCGCCTGCAACTCGTCGGGCGGATAGCGCACGGGGTCGGCGGATGTCTCGGTCAAGTGCGCGCGCACCACGTCGATCGCGTCTTCGCGCGCCATCGGTTCGGGTAGGCGAGCGGTCACCCCGGCCATGGTGAGCTGAAAGAAGGCGGCGTCGACATCGAAAAGCTCAGCGTCGCTGAAGACTTCGACGACCGTATCGCGGGTGACCACACCGGCTTCGGCCGCCGCGACCAGGGTTTCGACACCCGCGCGCTGGTGCTCGTCGGCCCGGACACCGAGCAGGTCGGTGACGATCCTGGCGACCGTCTCGGAACTCCAGAAACCGGGTACGGCCTCGGCGATCCCGTCGGCGGTGGGCGAATCACCGTGGTACCAGCGCCCATTGGTCCACCAGTAGCAGAACGACAACATCCCGCCTGCGGCACGGTGATTGAGTACCTGCGCTGAAATCCACGACGGCGCACCTGTGTACAGCCCCGTCGGCGGTCCGCCCTCTGCGTAGGCGGCGGCGAGTTCCGGCGAGTTCCATACGCCACCGGAGAGCACGGCGCGATTGCCGGGCAGCAGGTACAGCGAACTTCCGCTGCGCCGCACCCCTTCGAACCAGTTCAGCGAGGGCAGCGAGCGCGGGCCGAACTCCGAACCGACCGCGACGAAGGCCGCCGACAACACCGCCCAGCGCGCCACCATCAGCGGCAAGGGCGGCAGGCCCACGTCGGAATCACTGGCGCGCACACCTTTTCGTCGGTCGGCGAGTTCTTGTTCGGCCGCGGTGCGTGGTGCGCGGATCTGTTTGTCGTCGTGCGCCACATACGCCGACAACCACACCGGCACCGACCGGCGCGGGAACGCCGCCAGGTCGGCGCGGTAGGAGTCCTGGGCAAGGAGGTGTTCGTCGGGGAACGGCTCGTCACCGTAGTCGTAGTCGACGTCGATCTCGCCCGCACGCGACAGACTCAGCACCAGGCGCCACCACGGCCCGTCACCGAGCTCGGCCGACAGCAGCCGGTGCTCCCACACCAGGTCGATGATCTCCTGCGGCGGCGTCACCTGCACGGGTTCGATGGTGTCGCCGGAGAACAGGGCGATCGAGGAATGCTCCAGCACCGTGAGGGCGAAGGCCGCGTGCAGGCGCTGCCAGTCCGGTGGGGCGAGCGAAGCCAGATCGCGGGCGACCTGGTGCATGATCTTCCTGGCCCGCTCGGCAGGGTCCTCGGGTTCCGGTTCGTCGTCGGCCATGGTGAAACCGACATCGGGCTCGTCCTCGGTGGACTCGCCCTCGTTAGCCGTATCGGCTTGCGCGAGTGCGGTGTCCGGTTCGGCCGGAACGGAATTCGGTTCCGCGGGAACAGATTCGGTGGATTCGTCGTGGTCCGGTTCGGTGGTGCGCTCATCGAGCCGGTCGCCTCCGCTGGTCATATCGGGCGAAAATCCCCTCATCTGGTTCATCGGTTGATCGGTCAGGTCGCCAGGGGCAGACCGAGCTGTGGCAGCTCGATCAGGGCGTTGCCCTGGCGTTCGTTCCAGGCGTCGTAGGTGAACGGATCCGGCGTCGCCAGCCCGAATCCGTCGCGCAGACCGCCGACGACCATGTCGGCGAGGCGCCGGTAGTCGGCTGACGGCGCGGGCCAGGTCAGGCGGGCCCACCAGTTCTCGTGGTAGCGGTCGCGAGGCTGCCAGCCGAGTTCACGGATCACCGCCGTGCCGTCCCGACCTGCGCGGAGTTCGGTGGCCAGCCGGTCGTCGTCGACGAGTTCGGCTGTCAGTTCGGCATCGGTCTGCAGGAACTGGGCGAACCTCGACGGGCGTTCCTCGCGTGATTCCACGATCTTCACGATCGCGCCCGCAGGCAGGCGAGCCAGCTCTCCCGCCAGTGCTTTCGCGAAATCGTCCCAGGTCACCGGGATTCCTCGGCAGCCAAGGTGTCGGCTTGATCGCCGAGCGAGAGCCAGTTGTTGTCCATCAGCGTCAGCTGCAGGGAACCGTCCACGTCGCGCAGGATCAGGGTGTCGGCCTCGCCCGCCCAGCGCACCGCGGACACCTCGCCGGGGATGTGCGCGGTCGGCCTGCCGAACAGTTCGGTCAGTAGTCCCACCCACCGGGCGAAGGTGTCACGGGCCCAGGTGCGACCCTCGTCGTCCTGTGGGACACCCTTGGTGAGCCACAAGGTGATATCCACGATGCGGCCGTCCTCGGCGAAGACACGGCCGCTGGTCGGGCCGAAGCCGATATCGAGACGGGCGCGGTCCGCGTGCGGGCTCAGTACCCGCCAACCGAAGCGGGCAGCCAGGTCGGGCAGCGAATCCATCGGCTTGGCGCCGCCGAGCTCGCGCAGGCCGGTGGCGATCTCGGTGAGCTGTTCGTCGGTCAGCACCCGACGGCGGTCCTCGCTCATCCCTGCACCTCCTCGGTCATCGGCGCTTCTTCGCCAGCTCGGCGAGCCTGCGTTGCCGGACCAGGTCGGCTTCGCGCGCGTTCGACCCGTCGAGTTGCCCCGCGAACGCCGTCCGCGCTGCCTGGACGAGGTCGTCGGAGGCGTTCGGGTAGGCGCGGGCCACCTGCCACAGCGCGTCCTCGGTCTTCATGTCGAGTCCGGTCTCGGAATGGATGCCACCACCGCTGAGCACCGAAGCGAGCATCTTGTCGAAGTTCTGCCGAATCTCGGCCTCGGTCGGTTCGGTCTCCCGCACCGCATGCCTCCTCACATCGTCGCGGCCTGAGCATCATCGGGCGAAAATCGTGGTCCGCCGCTGGTCATCGTGCACCACATCACGGATGTAGGCACCGAGGTCCAGCTCCGGTGGCAGCGCCCGATACACCAGCTCACAGACGACAGTATCGCCGATGACGATGGCGAACCGGTTCGTCCGCCAGGCGACCGTCCCCCAGTCGACCCGGGCGTCACCCTCGAGCGGGAACGTCCGATCCCCCACCCGCACGGCCAACCCGTCCATCGACCGGTAGAACACCATCTTCACACCGTTCAGCTCACCGTAGACGCCGCTGTCGTGACCTGCCGACTGTCCGGCCTGCAGTGCACCGGTGATCGGGTCGAACAGGGAACGGACGCCGTAGCCGGCGAAGGGGCGTACGACCAGGCCGTCGGTCGAGACGGTCCTGGGGTAGTTGCGGGCGGGGTGTCCATTGGCTCCGGCAGTGGACGGGGGCGCCGACATCGGCATGGCCGGTGGGACGCCGTAGGTGGGTTCCTGTGTGTGGGCGGGTTGGAACGGAAGTTGGTTCGCCGGCGGAGCGGCGGGTGGGTGCCCGGTGCCCGGATATTGGGCGAGCGGGGGTTGAGTTGTCGGGTGGTGGGGCTGTGGCGCGGGGTTCTGCGGACCCGGTGTCATGGGGTACTGGCCGTCCTGGGCGGGGGCCGTGGGGTACTGCCCGTTCGGAACCGGGGCCGTCGGGTGCTGTCCCTGCGGGATTGGTGTCGTCCCGTAGTTCCCTTGCGCTGACGGGTGCTCCCCCTGCGTCGTTGGGTACTGAGGCAAGGAGCTGTGTGGGGACGATTCGTTCCCGTTCGGGTACAGGCCGGCCCGGCCATTCGCCGGATATCCGGAGCGGTCCTGCCCAGTCGGGTACTGGAATCGACCCTGATCGACGGAGCCCGACGGGGATGCCGCGTTCGAGGGCGGCGGCAAGTGCGCAGGAGTTGATCCACCCGACTCGATGCCCGGAGGTGGCGCGAACGACCCGGATGCTGGGTTCGCTTCGTACCCCGGCTGCGCCCAAGGAGCGCGGGACACATCCGTTTCGTTAGACGGAACCTGCAGTCCCCGAAGGAAATCCGGAGCCTCAGCATCGCCAGGGATTCCGATCCGCCCTGGCCGCAGCTCATCCAGACCGCCCGAGGACATCGGATCAGGCACGAGTGGCATGTCCGGCGAGCCTGGGACACCCGGCGGCACCTGGAATCCAGGCATCGGAATCCCCGGCGGCACAGACAGACCAGGTACCCCTGGCGGCACCGGAATCTGTGGTGCCGGCACATGCGGCGGCATGGGAATACCAGGCGGCACGGAACCATCCGGAGGATCCGGAAGATCAGGCTGCGAAGGACTACCCGGTGCCGGCGGCATGCCCGGTGGCATCGGGAAGTCAGCCGGGTTCGGAATACCCGGAGGCACCGGCAAGTTCGGCGGTACCGGGTAGTCCGGCGGTGTCGCACCCGGAGGCGTCGGTACACCTGGAGGCGTCGGAACGGCCGGCGGAATCGGGAAATCCGGCGGCGTCGGCACGCCCGGAGGAACCGGAAGTTCCGGAGGCGCCGGAGAAGTCGGCGCATCTGGCGGCGTCGGTACACCCGGCGGCGTCGGCACACCCGGCGGAATCGGGAACCCCGGCGGCGTCGGCACACCTGGAGGCGTCGGCACATCCGGCGGCGTCGGCACACCCGGCGGAATCGGGAACCCCGGCGGCGTCGGCACACCTGGAGGCGTCGGCACGCCCGGCGGCGTCGGCACATCCGGCGGGGTCGGCACATCCGGCGGGGTCGGCACATCCGGCGGGGTCGGCACGCCCGGCGGGGTCGGCACGCCCGGCGGGGTCGGCACATCCGGCGGCGTCGGCACACCTGGAGGCGTCGGCACATCCGGCGGCGTCGGGTTCGGCGGGCTGGGTGGGGTCGGCAGGCTGGGCGGGGAGGTCGGGTCTGAGGGGGTTACGTCGAATTCGAGGGGTGGTAGGGGGGAGATGGGCGGGGGGACGGGGAAGTCGAAGTCGTAGTCCTTCGGGGGGTGTGGGATTCGGGAACGGGTGGGGCCGACGGGGCGGTTTGCCGGCTCGGGTGCCGCGTGAGGTGGTGCCGTGGTCGGCGCGCCCGGGGCGTCATCGGACGAGCTGTCGTTCTCGCTGTCGGGGCGTACCTCGCTGTCGGCCGTGTCGTTGCCGGCTTCGTCGGTGCCGAGTTCCCGCTCGCCTGCCCCATTTGTGTCGACGTCGTCGGCACCGGTGTTCACGGGCCGGCTCGCAGGCCCAGTGTCGACGGGCAGGTTCGGACCGAGCACCTCATGTTCCGAGGTATTCGCATCGGGCTCGTGCGCAGCGTGATCACCACCGACCTGCCCGTTCGTAATCGGGGCAGGGCCGACGGAACCGTCGACGCTTGTGTCGTCGACGTCGGACGCGTTCACAACCGGCGGGTTGGTGCTGCCACCACCATGCCCGTTCGAGACGGGGGCCCTGTTGACGGGACCGCCGGCGCCCAGCTCGTTGGAGGGTTGGGGCTGAGCGGGAAGTGGGGACTGCCGGGTGGGGCTCCCCGGAGGTAGGTGGGTGGGGTTGTTGAGCGCGGTGTCGATGTCGGTCAGGGTGGTGCGGGCATCGTCGACGCGCTGGGCAGCTTGCTCCAAAGCGGTGAGGCGGTTCTGCCAGGGCTGTTGCTCGTCGACTCGCATTGTGCGGGAGCGAAGTTCGGCGATGGCCTCGGCTCGGGTGCGGGGGTCGATCAGGTCGGATTCGTTGATCGGGAGGCCCTGGCGGGCTTGTCCGAGGGCGGCTTCGGCGTCGGCGAGTTCCCTTGTCGCTTCGGCTCTTTGCTCGGTGAGGCGCTGCACCTCGAGGTCGGCGGCGCGGTGCAGCAGGTCGGTGAGTTCGGTGATGTCGGCGGCGCGGCGCAGGACTTCGTCGCGCAGTTCGGCCTGCACCTCGGCGAGTTGTTCGGGGGTCAGGCGTTCGTGCTGGTCGATCTTGCCGTCGCGGTAGATCTCGTAGACCTCGGCCCAGCGCCCGGGGGTTGCGTCGGTGAGATCCAGGCCGAGGATGCGGACGAAGTCGCGGCTCGCACCGCGGTCCGGACCGGGCGCGATATCGGTGTGACCGTCCAGCAGACCGAGCAACTCGGGCACGTCGACCAAGGCGGACGGATCGCCGACGAGGTCGAGCAGATGCCGGACAGCCTTGTCGTGCACCGGGAATTCGGCGTCGGGGACGCGCGGGTCCACGGCGTTGTGACCGTGTGCGCGCGGATCGAAGTGGTCGATCTCGGCGAGTTCTTCCGCATAGTCGGTGAGCGCGTCGACCAGCTCTTCACGAATGCCGCTGCGGTGCACCAGATCGGCGACCACCTCGCCCAGCTGCTTGATCGACGTCACCACCGGTTCGTCGGAACCCGGTGCTCGGCGCAGTGCGTCGAGTCGGCGGACCAGCCGGTCGTCGGCCGCTGCGACCCGCTGGGAGTCGATGCCGCTCAACTCTTTCGCGTACTTCGCCAGCGCTTCGGCCTGCTGCTGCCTGCGTGGGTTGCGCTGACCCTGGTCGGTGAATTCCTCGGCCAGCCTGCGCGGCGTCATCTCCTCGGCGTCGAGTCCGAGCCGATGCGACACGCGGTGCCGCGCCGCTTCCACCTGGTGGAAGGTGTCGATATCCCATGCGGTGCGGGCGTAGTCGATGATGGCTTCGATCTGGCTGGCGCGCACCGCGTTCTCGGCCCGCAGGGTGGCGAGCTTGTCCGCCAGCGACTGCGCCGACGATCGATCGGCCTCGGTGATGCCGAGCCGCTCCACGAGTTCGCCGACAGCCGCGCTGATTTCGTCAAGCGAACGAAGATCGGCGCTCTCGGTCGGGACGGTCACCGCGAGCGCGTCGTCGACCGGTTCGTCGGGAACCATCCGCCACCCCGACCCGTCGTTCACAGCGGTCACATCAACGGATCGACCGTCGACCGCACCGCTGAAGTGCCGTACGTCGCGCAACCCTTGATCGAGCACGAGGATGCGTTCGGGCACCGCCTGACCGTCGGCCAGGGTCCGCCCGGGCCGGACGTCGGTACCGATATAGCGCACGTCGACCACACCGTCGTTGACCGCCTGAGCCAGATCCGGGTAGCGGCCGAGCGCATCGGCGAGCACCCGATCATGTCCTGACGGCCCGTCGAGGACGACCAGCCGCAGCGAACCCTCGGAATCGCCTGGGATGAGCCCGATTCCGGTGCCGTCGTCCAGCATGGCGCCACCATGCGAGAGCACCCAGTCCCGGCTCGCCATGTCACCGATCAGGTCGGCGAGTTCGGCCGCCTCGCTGTGCGCACGCAGGAATGTTTCGGCATTGCGGGCGAAATCGGCTGCCAGCGCGTCGTATTCACGAATGCGCTCCATTTCGGCGGTGAACACCTCGCGCAGGTCACCCGCGTCCAGGTCAGCCAGGTCGGTCTGCAGCAATTGCGCCCAGACCGCGCGCTCGTCGCGAATCTGGTCTCGCCGCAACGCGTTCTCGAAGTATTCGCGCATGCCCTGGTCGATACCGGGCTGATCGGAGTAGGTGAGGTCGCCCCAGTCGCGCCCCGGTTCGCCGCCGTTGTTCACCCCCTGCCAGTTCAGCAGGGTGGGGTTACCCTGGTTGGCCCGGACCACTTCGATCAGGAAGCGGGTCATCGGGTCGGTGTCGAAGAAGTCGATCTGGTCGCTGAACGGGATCCGCTGGTGTTCGGCGGCGAAGCGGCGGCCCGCCTCCGCCATGCCGGTGAGGGCACCGATCCGGCGCAGCTGCTGGTAGCGGATCTGGTCGAGGACGCGGCGGACGTTCTCCGGTGTCGGGTCGCCGAGGGTAACCTCGAGGTCGTCGGCGGCGTCGGTCAGCGTGTCGGCGAGGTCGTCACGCAGGGACGCCGCGTCCTCGAGTTCCCTTGTCCAGCTGTCCATCTCGGCGGTCGAGCGCGCGACCTCGGCATTGTCGGGCAGCGTGTCCGGCTGCGCGGACAGTTCCGGGCGCTGCTCGCCTGCGGCGAGTTCGCGGGCCTCGGCATCAGCCTGCCGTTTCAGATCCTCGAGTTCGACACCGAGTTCCCGACGCACCAGCTCGGGGTCGGCTTCGTCGAGCGCGTACCGGTATTCGGAGCCGTCGCGCAGGGTCGGCGGGCGGTTGTCCGGTGCCGCCTGATCGGCGATCCGCGAGGTGAGGTGCTTGAAGAACGGCACAAGCTCGCGGCTGCGCCACATCGTGATGGCTTCCTTGAGGATGCGCACCGGGCTGAATTTGGTACTCAGGACATCGTATTCGTCACCCGGTGCCGGGCTCGGGTCGCGCTGACCGGTCAGCGGCAGACCCGCCTGGTGACCGAGCATCGACTGGCCCGCGCTGTCGATACCCGAACCTGACGGGTACTTGGGCGTATGACCTTCGTACCCGAAGTTCACCGCGTCCCACATGCGGCGCAGCAGGGACTTGCGCGGCGCGGGCGTGTCGGACGGGTCGGCGGGGGTCGGTGCGGGCGGGTCGAGGCGTTCGGACTCTTCGACCCGCCAGCGGGAATCGCCGTCGGGCACGAGCCGCGCGGGTACGCGGTCTCCGTCGACCTGGATGTTGTAGCGGCGGGACCCGTCCGGATTCTCGCCACCCTCGGTGACACGGACCGCATCGGCCAGGTCGAGGATGTCGTCGGCTTCCCGGCGGACCTCGGCGCGAGCATCGGCGATCGCACGATCCGGGTCGCGCACGAGGGTGCCGGGGTCGACGTGGAGCCTGCGAGCCCAGCCGTCACGCGCGCCTTCGGCTTGGGCGCGCAAGGCGGGATCGCTGATTCCGGCGACGCGGTCCATCGCAGCGGCCATGGCCTCGACCATGGCCGCGCGCAACAGGTTTCGATACCGCAGGTGGGCGACGGTATCGCCGAGCTGGGCGAGATCGGCATCGCTGAGATCGAACCAGCGCACCAGACGATCACGGGTCTGATCCACCGATTCGGGCGTTGGCACGTGGTCGGCGGCGTGGTTCGGATCCGAGTCCGGCACCCGGGCTGCGGGGCCAGTCGGATTCGACGCGAGAATCGGCGAACCCTGCGGCGGTATCTGCCGCGTCGGCATGGACGGCTCGTCCACCGGCAGACCGGCGCGCCGAAGATCGTCCTGGACCTCACGCAATGTCGCATCGTCGGCCTCGGTGAGCCAGTACTGCTCGCCACCGTAGAGCTCGGTGTCCGACAGCGGCCCGAAGTCGGCCGGGTACCGCATAGCCGGCCCGTCGGCGCTGTCGAGGAACCCACGAGCCCGCGCCAACTCCGCAAGCTCGGCCAACGCCGCCAACGGCTGCCGCAACCCGGAGAACCGCTCCCCCAACCCGAGCGCCTCCCCCAACGCCCGAGCATACGAAGCCGCATCCTCCGACAACGGCGCCGCATCCCGCTGCCCAGGAAGATCCCGCTGCTCCCGCAGGAACTCGGCCACATCCCGCAGGGGATCCCCACTGCGCGCCTGCGCGTTGTCCCCCGACTCCGGGGAGCCCGAGGGCGGTGTCGGCGGCATGGGTGGGCCGCCCGGCGGCGGGGTGGACGGGGTGTCCGGGGTCGACGGTTGCTCTGGCGACGACTGCGTATGGGGCGCAGAAGGCGACGAGGGCGTCTGCGGCACAGGCGTAGTCGGTGACGAAGACGGCGGCGGCGACACAGAAGGGGTGGGTGGTGCTGACGGCACCGGCGGTACCGAAGGCATGGGCGGTGCGGACGGCATCGGCGGCGCCGACGGCACCGGCGGTACCGAAGGCATGGGCGGTGCGGACGGCATCGGCGGCGCCGACGGCATGGGCGGTGCGGACGGCATCGGCGGCGCCGAAGGCATCGGCGGCGCCGAAGGCATCGGCGGCGCCGAAGGCATCGGAGGTGCCGACGGCATCGGAGGTGCCGACGGCATCGGGGGCGCCGACGGCATCGGAGGTGCCGACGGCATCGGGGGCGCCGACGGCATCGGAGGTGCCGAAGGCATCGGCGGCGCCGAAGGCATCGGAGGTGCCGAAGGCATCGGAGGTGTCGGGTTGACGCCCGGTTGGGGTGGTGGCTGGTGGGCGGCGCCAGGAGTGGACGGGGGCTTGGACGGTGTGGGGTCGGGGGTGGCGGGGAGGCCGTCGTCGGGGCCGTCGTCGTCGGGGCCCTCGTCGTCGCGGCGGTCGAGTTCGTCGAATTCGGCAGCGATTTCCCGGCGGGTCTGGTCCAGGAGTTGTTCCAGGCGGAGGGTTCTGGCCTTGGCGAGGAGGTCGGCGGCGAGTTGTTCGCGGTCGAGTTCGGTGTCGACGGAGCGGTCGTCGAGTTCACCGCGCAGTTGGGTGATCTCGTCGAGGATGTCGCGAATTCGGCTGTCCGGCGTCGGCTGGGGTTGCGGGTCGCGGGCGGGTACCGACTCGTCGGGTTGCGGTGCGGGCGACTCGTTCAGCCCCTGCTCCAGCTCCTGCTGAACCTCTGTCAATCGCTCGAGCGTCTCCGCGAGACGAGCGTCGGCGGCCTCATCGTGCCGATCGAACACCTCGTCGGTGGCCGCGGATTTCCGGCGGGCCGCGTCGTCGAACGGGTTGCCGTCCGAATCGCGTTCGTGCCCACCATCTTCCGGTTCATCAGACGCCGATGACCGAGGCGGCTGCACGGGAGGCTTTCCGCCCCCACCGTTCTCGGTACGAGCAGGACCGGACTCCCCTTGCTGCTCAGCAGAATTCGGCCGACCGGGCGCGCCCTCTCCCGCCAGCCCACTACCCGGCTGCTGTGGACGCCGGGACGGAGTGCTCTCGCCCGGCTCAGTGCCGAGATGGTTGCCGTTCGTCCCGAAGTAGTCGTGCACCAACTGCCGCAGCGCCGTCAACTTCGCTGCGCGATCGGCGATCTCGATGCGCAAGGCCCGGATCACGGCCGCCATCTGCTCGGGCTTCAGACCTTCGTGCTTTTCGATCTTGCCGTCGCGGAACGCCTCGTAGATCTTGGCGTATGTCGCGCCGTCCGCGCCCGCCAGGTCGACGCCGACCAGACGTGCCCAGTCGCGGCCCGCAGACGGCCGATTCGTATTGCCGACGTTGCCGGGGACGGTGAGGTCGAGGTTGCCCGCGCCTTCAGCGACCGCGCGGGCGAAGTCCGCCACGTCGACACTGCCGAGCGCGTCGGCGATCACCCGGCGCATCGCGTTGATGCTGTCGGGCCCCTGCAGCGGCATCGACTCGCGGACAAGCCTCGGGTCGGCGATTTCCTTGCCGTCCGACCGCGGGTCGCTCTGATTTTCCGACCGGACGACGTCCTTGCTGTCGGTCGGCGCGAGGGCATAGCGGTCGATGTCGCGCAGCGCCTTGGCGAATTCGGTGAGTGCCTCACGCACCAGTTCGCCGTTGCCCTGCTGTTCGTGCATCCGCACCAGCTGATGCAGCTTCTTCCCACTCAACCCCTTCGGGTCGACGGCGAAGACCTTGTCGTCGTCCCTGTGCCCACCCGGCCGCTCGGCCCGGCCCGGGGGCAGCAGCGCCGCGACCCGATGGTCGACACCGGCGAGGTCGGCGTACCGCGCGAGCCGCTTCTGCTTGCGGGTCGGCCGTTCGGTGGTGGTCGGGCGTTCGTCGGCGGGTAGCGAGTCGTGGCGGTGCGCCGGATGGATGTGACTGTCGGGCACGAGCCGGTCGGCCAACCGCTGACGCGCCGCGTCGAGCGCCTTGGAGTCGAGGTCGCGAAGGGTGCCGAAGTACAGTTCGAGATCGTCGAAGTTCTGCGCGCGCAACGCTTTTCGTCGAGACGCGTCGGCGAGCAGGTCACCGAGCTTGCCCGCGGTCATCTGTTCCTGGGTCAGGCCGAGGGCGGACGCGAGGCGGCCGCGCGCGTTGCTGACGGTGTGGAAGTCCTCGACGAGGTTTCCGGTGCGCAGGAAGTCGGCCAGACCCTCGACCTGCGCGGCGCGCACCGCGTTGTCGAGTTTGAGTTCGGCGATCCGTTCGTCGATGTCGCCGGGCAGCACATCTGCGGGGGTGAGCTCGAGGGCGAAGATCAGATCGACCAGGTCGGCGAGTATCTGCTCGCGGGTGCGCTGCACCGTCGCACCGTCACCGGGGACGACATCCGAACCGATGATCGGGCGCCAGGCGCCGCCGCCGTCGCGCAGCAGGGTGATGCGCACATCGCGGCCGTCGACGTTTTCGGTGTGGTCGCGCACCTGCGGTGTGTCGACCGGCTCGAGATGGGTTTGCCCCCTGAAGTCGGTGAGCACCTTGCGGTAGTCGACCAGCAGATCGCCGTCGCGGATCTGCGCGGCCAGATCCGGTTGGGAGGCGAGCACATCGGTGAGAACCTGGTCGCGTTCGCGTGCCCCGTCGGTGATGACGAGCCGATCGGGCGCGCCATCGCCGCCTGGCAGCCGGGCAACCTGGTCGCGAATCGGCTCGCCGAGGGTCGGCCCGTCGGTGTCGCGCGGTGGCAGCCGATCCTCCACGGCCGCGATCAATTCGGCGAGCCGTTCGGCCCGTATCTGATTGATCTCGAACAGCCTCTGCACGAACGCGTCGACCGTGTCCGGCGTGAGCTGGTGCGGGCCGAGGCCGAATGTCCCTGCCCACGTGTCCAATTCGTGGGCCAGCTGGTCGCGGCGCAGGGCGTGCACGAAGAAGTCGCGCAGACCCTGGTCGCGGCCGAGCGCATCGGGGTCGCCGAACATCGGCAGCGGTTCGGCGCCGTTGTCGAGGGGGGTGGTGGCGAGCACGCCGGGATCGCGGCCGAACGCGGCGATGAACTCGGTGAGGAACCGGCCCATCGGGTTCTGGTCGATCATGCTCACCCGTCCGCCGAAGCGCACCGGAGCTTGCGATTCGCCGTCGGCGGAGGTGTAGGGCGCGTTCTGCTCGATGTGCGCGCGGATGAAGGCATCGCCGAGACCGATGATGGCCGCGGTCTGCCGCATCACCATGTATTGCTGCCGGTCGATTTCCCGGCGCAGCGCATCCGGCTCGTCGGCCACCTCGACGCCGAGCAACCGGTCGAACATCTCGCGCAGCGTCTCCCCACCGGGCGGCGGCGGGTCGACGGGCGGCGGCAGCGGCGGGAGCGGATCGGGCTGCGGCTTGTTGTGCAGTTCGTCGGCTTCGTCCTGGGTGATCAGGTCGTTGGCGAGCATGTCGCGCAGGATGCGTTCGCGCTGTCCACGCCCGGCGTGCTCGAAGGCCTCGAGCAGATCGTTGCGCGCGTCCTCGGAGGTGACGCGCTCGACCCGCAGATCGCTGATGATCTGCCTGCGCACCAGGTCGGCGTCG
Organism: Nocardia sp. JW2; assembly: GCF_051843015.1. Lineage (NCBI taxonomy): Bacteria > Bacillati > Actinomycetota > Actinomycetes > Mycobacteriales > Nocardiaceae > Nocardia > Nocardia sp. JW2. The sequence goes on along the minus strand of NZ_JBPXLK010000002.1, from coordinate 186,742 downwards.
GCATCGCTGAGCTCGGGACGATACTCGGAGCCGTCCTCGTTGCGCATCGCCGGATACTCGCCACCCGAGCGCCGCACCCGGCCGGACAGCTTGCCGAAAAGCGGGAGGTACTCGCGGTTCTGGATCAACACCGGGGTCTGCTGGGCGATCCGCAAGAACGTGGGGTCGGGCGCCGAGGCCTCGGGTCCGGGTCCGACCGTCGGAACTCCCGGCGGCGTCGGGTTGGGCGGAGGCAGTTGCGCCGGGCCCGGGTTGGCGATCATGTCGCCGATCCCGAGGACACCGTCGCGGATCGCGGCCTGTCCCGCACTGTCACCGATGTTGGGCGCACCGGAGGGCTGCTTGAGGATCGGGAAGTGGTTGTTCAGTTGCGCGAGTGCACGTTTCAGGAACGGCTTGGGCTCCGCCTGTCGCATGGTCGTGTCTTGCGGCGCCACCTGCCATTCACCGTCGGCATCGCGGTAGAGCGGAACGACCACCTGTTCGCCGTCGATGTCGACGAAGACGCGTCGCTCCGGTTCGGCCGGGATCGCGGGCTGTTCCGAACGCCACCACCGGCGCCGGCGAGGCGTTTCCTCCGGGGTGTTGTTCTGGCGTGGTGATTCCGGCTGCGACGGAGTGGTGCGCGGTGGATCGGTGTGCGCACCGTCGCGTGTCAGCTCGCCGTCGGGTCGTGAGCGATCCGGTTGCGAGGCATCCGGTTCCGAACGATCCCGCTGTCCGGCCGTGGGTTCCGAGGGATTCCGCTGCGAGGAATCCGGTTCTGTACCTTCCGGTTTCGAGCGGTCAGGATCGGAACCGTCCGGTTCCGACCGGTCCGAATTCCCGCCGTCCGGTAGTTCCAAATGGTCGGAGCCTTGTTCGGGCAGATTGTGCACATAGTCTCGGGTCGGATTCTCCGCCTCCCGCATCAGCAGGTCGTAGAGCGTGCGGGCGGGCCCACTCGCTCGGTCGCGGCCGACCATGCGCACTTCGGTGAACGCCTCGGCGAGCGCCTCCGCCGGGTTCAACCGACCGTCGGGACCACTGCGGCTGTAACCGCTGAGCTGACGCCGCCACGAGTCCGGATCGGCGTACCCGTCGGGGTGGTCATGGAAGGCTTCGTCGAGCGTTCCGTCGGCGTCGGCCCGGGCCGCGAGCCTGCCTGCCGCGTCGAGCGCGTGACCGTACTCGTGCGCGGCGATGGCGTACACCGGCCGGTCGAGCACGCTCCGGTGGAAGTGACCCGAGTCGACCGACTCCTGCATCGACGACCGCAGGTGGATGGCACTGATCGCGTAGTCGTAGCCGAGCGTGATGTCGGTGTAGGGCAGGCCCGTGGTCCGGTCGGGGGTGCGGGTGGTCTGGCCGAGCACACCGTAGTCGAGGTCACCGATGCCGACGCGACGCAGATCCGTCTGCGGGAAGGCTTTGTACAGCTCGACCATCGAGCGGGCGTAGTCGCGAACCACCTCGGCATCGAGCCCGGGCAGATCGAAGCCGTACACGTCGAAGTCGGGGTTTTTCATCGCCTCGCGCAGCACGTCGCGCAGGTGGTCACCCACCTCACTCGGCGAGAGGTCCGACCACTCGTCGTCGCGGGGCGCACCGAGATCACCCAGGTCGGGGATGTCGTCCTCCCACGGCGGACGTAGCTGCATCTCGTCGGCCGCGCGATCCACGGTCATCGCGTCGGAGCGCGGTACCTGCGCCGCGTCGGTGAGCAGGTCGTACATGATCCGCACGGCCGGGCTCACTTGATCCGGGTGCAGCGTGCCGTCCGCGTCACGGGTGGCTTCCATTTCGCGGAAAGCCTCGGCGAGCGCTTCGCCCGAATTGAGCTCGCCGGTCCTGCTGTTCATGCTGTAGCCGCTGAGTTCGCCCGCGAGCCAAGGGTTGAAGCCGTCGCGGTCGCCGAGCCGGTTGCGGTGGTAGTGGTCGTGCAGACGCAGCCCCACGCGTTTGCGGGTTCGGGGTTCGCCCGCGTAGTCGAGGGCATGCCCGAACTCGTGCACCGCGAAGCCGTACACCGGACGGTCCCACAGGCTGCGCGTGTAGAAGCCGGGCTTGCTCGCGCGCATGAGGTTCTGGAACAGGCTGCCGTTGCCGGCGAAGTACTGCTGGTTGAACGTGATCGACTTGGCGCGGTAGCCGCCGTTCGGGTCGCGTTCGGGCGCTGTCTCCGCGACCCGGCCGGGTCCGGTCTCCCCGATACCGACGCTGCGCACATCGACATTCGGGTATCGGGTCTGCATGTCGAGGATGCCGCGGGCCAGTTCGCGGGCCATCGCCGGATGCACGTTCGGCTGGTCGAAGCCGAAGGTCTCGACATCGTGTCCGGTGATGTCGCGCATCCGTTCGGCCAGATGCCGCCCCACCTCGGCCGGTGGCAGATCGGACCATTCGTCGTTCACCGGGTCGGCCAGGAGGTCGCGGTCGGCGCGGTCGGGCACGTCGTCGGGTTCGGCGACCCGTTCGGCGTCCTCGGACAGCGGCCAGGTGACCGATTCCGGGGGGCGCGCGGCGATATCGGTGACCAGATCGTGCAGCGCGCGTACCGGTTCCGGGCTGGTGTCGTCGCCACCGAGGGTGCGCAGCATCTGCGCCGCGAACGCCTCGGGCACGGCTTCGCCGGGACGCAGCCGACCGTTGCCGTCGAAGCTGTAGCCGCTGAGCTGCCGCAGCCAGTCGTCGTAGGACTGGGCGGGGTCGCGGGTGGTGTCGTCGGCGTAGCGCTGGATGAGCAGGTCTTCGGCCTGGTGGCGGGCGTTCTGCTGGCCGGCGTAGTCGAGCGCGTGCCCGTATTCGTGGGCGAGCACCGCGTACACCGGCCGGTTGAGCACCTCGGGCGCGAAGCGATTGTTGTCGACACCGATCTGCATGCGCTGCCGGAAGAACTCGGCACTCTGCGCGTGGTCGCGGCTGAGCACGATGGATTCGGTGTAGAGCCTGCCGGTCGCCGGGTCGATCCTCGGCTGCGACATTCCGATCACGCCCGTCGGCAGCTCCCCGATGCCGACGCGGCGCAGGTCGACGGTGGGGTTGCGGTCGAACAGGTCGACCATGGCGCGGGCGTATTCGCGCGCCACCTCCGGATTCACGGAGTCGGAATCGAAGCCGAACACCTCGAATTCGGGGTTGCCGGTGACCTGGCGCAGATGATCCTGGAGGCGTTCGGCGACGTCCTCGGGACTGCGATTCGACCACTCGTCGGAGTCGGGGGCACCGAGCTGGTCGGCGTCGAAACGAGCCGCTTCGTCCGGGTCCTCCGGGCGGACAGGGGTGCCGTCGTCGGCGCGCGGGACACCATCGGATTGCAGTGCGGGCGAATCGTATCCACCGACATTGTCCATACGCACGAGATCGCCGTCGCGCACCAGATCGAACTCGCTGACAGTTACGTTGCCGTTCCGGTCGGCGTGCACATGGTGGTACTCGAAGCGCAGCGTGCCCGCCCGGTGGGCGTCGAGCAGGTCGTTCCTGGCGCGGATCAGCGCCTGACCCTCGGGCGATTCTGGGTCGATGCCGCGTTGCCGCATCTGTTCGGGGGTCTCACCGAGTATGCGGTGCAGGTTGTTGTCGATGCGCAGGGTGCGGCGGTAGTACTCCGGCGAACCCTGTTCCGCGCTCGCGACTTTCGAGCCACCGAGCTTGGAGCCGACGCCCTTCGCCTCGTGCGAGATCAACGCCGGTGGCGCACCGTCGGTACCCGGCACGTAGACCACCACGTCGAGCACATTCGCCCCGTCGATGACCGGACGGCCGTCGATGTCCCCGTCGAACGGCGAAAGCAGCACCGCGCCAGGGAATTCGGCTGGGTCGAGACCGAACGCGCGGGCGGCGAGCTCACCGAGTGCCTTCGAGTGGGCGACGAGTTGTGGCCGCAACCGGTTGAAAGAAGCCGCCGCGCGCTCGAATTCGTCGAGACGCTCGAGTTTGTCGATGATCTCGGTTTCCCGGCGTTGCAGCTGGGGGTCGTTCGGGCGGTCCGCCAGGTCACGTTGCAGGTCGTCGTAGGCGTCCTCGAGCTTGCGCCGCTGCTCGGCGACGACCTTGTCCAGCTTCTGACTGCTGGCGATGTCGCCGAGCTTGGCGACACCGAACTCGCCCATCAACCGGTTGACGATCTTCAGCGCGTCATCGCTGCGCTTCTGCACCACTGTACGGTCGGCCACGATGTCGGCCATTTCCCTGGCGATCTCGGGATCGGCGACCTTGTAGGTGCGCTTGGGGCCCTCCTGCGCGAGATACCGGAACTCGCTGCTGGTGAGCGGATCGCGACAGAACCCGTTGGCATCGTGCAGCCGGAAGTTGACATCCCGGAACGTCCCCGCCGGGTCGAGCACATGATGCCACTTGCCGTCCGCCGACTGATAGACGTCGTTCTCCAGGCCCTCCTCGATGTCATCGGACTCGGCGAGGAAGTCGGGTGTCTCGTCCAGCGGTGGACGCCGCGTGAGATCCCGAACATCCTCGGGTCGCACCGAACCATCGACCTCGCGGTTGCGATCCGTACCATCGGATCCCCGTGCGGGCGCCTCACTTCCGTTCCCCTCAGGATTGCGCTGCGCACCATCCGGTGTCCGCTGCGGCCCGGTGCTGTCGGGCGTCCGTAGTGAATCCGCCTCCGACGTGCGCTGGCGGGTGCTGTCCACGTCGGGTCTGCGCGGCGCGGCGGAGTCGGGGTCGTTGCGCCGTGGGGCAGTGGCCTCCCCGGCAGGCTGCCGCACCGTGTCCGGCCTGCGCTGCTGGGTGGAGTCCGCATCGGGCCGACGCGGGGCCGAGCTGTCGGCATCCGGAGTACGTGGACGAGCGCCGTCGGCATCGGACGTGCGCTGCTGCGTGCCGTCCGGGTCGACTGCGCGGGCAGGAAGTCCGGCGATATCGGGCGTCCGCGGGGGGCCCGAATCCGCGTCAGGGGTTCGCGGAGATTCATCGCTGTGAGGGCGGCGCGCCGGCGCATCACCGGAGTCCGAGCGTGAAGGCACACTGTCCGAATCCGCGGTCCGGGTGGGTCGTCCATCGGAGTCTGGCGTGCGCGACGGCGTCACATCCGAATCCGGGGTTCGCGGCGGTGTTGCTTCGGAGTCGGGGGTACGCGGGGCCGGGTCGGTGGTGTCGGGGTTCGGGGTGCGGGGGGTCGGGGCCGGGGTTTCGGGGCGGCCGCCGATGACCTTCCATTGGGCGTCGCCGTTTTTGCGGTAGTTGTTCGCGTTCCATTCGGCGCGTTTGGCCTCGCGGATGAGGTTCTTGCGGGTGTCCTTGTCGAGGCTGTCGCCACCTGCGGCGATGAGGGCGCGCAGGGCGGAGGCGCGGTCGGCTTCGCGGGTGGCGAGTTGGTCGGAGCGTTCGGCGCGGATGCGCCAGCTGTGCTGCTTGGGGGTCTCGCCGTCGCGGCGGCCCTCGATCGTTCCCTCGCGGGTGTAGATCGACCGCTCGTGGGCGGGGCGCACGCGAGTGTCGGAAGCGCTGGGGGACACGGCTTTTCCGTTGCCGTTGAACAGAACGGCCGAGACGTTGCGTGCCTCGCTCGGCACAACGGTGTCGGGGCGGGTGCCGGAGGCGACCACATCGAAGCCACCGTCGCCGTTGGGGCGCGCGGTGAGGACATAGGCGTCGGCGCCGACACCGCGACCGTTCACCACGTGTTCGGCGACGACGAGTGCGCGCGGCAACTTGCCCTTGGCGATATCGCGCGGGCTCAGCCCCTCCGCCATCCGCACCAGCTCGTCGGCCACACCCTGGTGCCGCGGCTGATCGGCCGTGCCCGCCGGAAACTCGTGCATCCGCCCACCGGCCGCGCCCTCGATGTCGCGCAAGGACATCCCGGCCTCGCCGACCGGCCCCTTCGGCGGCTTGATCCGCCGCGTCCCCGTGGCTTCCTTGATCTCGCGCAACGCCTCCTGCGCGGGATTCTCCGGCGGATCGTCATCCGAATCACGCTGCCGCGCATCCCCATCCGGCTCCGAGGTCGAGTCACCATCCGCATCCCGACGCCCCGAACCGTCACCGTCCACCGTCCGACGCCCGGGCCGCCCGTCCCCGTCACCTCCGGCCAAGGGAACAACGAGCAACCCGTCGTCGGACCGACTCCCGTCCCCGTCGTCATCGGAATCGCCCGAACGGGGCCTGGTCCCGTCACCCTCCCCATCGACCTCGCCCACACGCGGCCGGGCATTGCCATCGGCCTCGCCCGCGCGGGGCGGAACATCGTCACCATCGGACTCGCCCGGGCGAGGACGGGCACTGTCCTCGCCGGAATCACCCGAACGAGGCCGGGTGCCGTCGCCCTCCCCGTCACCCACGCGAGAGGGAGCGGGGTCCACATCGGAATCAGCAGCGCGAGGAGGACTTCCGTCGCCATCGGATTCGCCTATGCGCGGCGGGGCACCATCCCCGTCGACCTCGCCCACACGTGGCGGGGCACCATCGCCGTCGACCTCGCCTGCCCGTGGCCTGACGCCATCGCCGTCGGTTTCCCCTGGACGTGGCCGGGTTCCATCGCCATCCAACTCACTCGCCCGCGGGCGAGTGCCATCACCGTCGGACTCACCCACACGCGGCCGGGCACCATCGCCATCGGAGCCACCCGCGCGAGGACGAGTTCCCTCAGCACCAGACTCATCCACACGAGGCCGGGCGCCGTCACCGTTCGTGTCCCGTGAACGCGGACGAGCACCATCGCCGTCGGAATCACCGGCGCGAGGACGAGTTCCATCACCGTCGGATTCGCCGGTACGAGGTGGGGTGCCATCCCCATCGGGTTCGCCTGCGCGCGGTCGGGTTCCCTCACCGTCGGACTCGCCAACGCGAGGCGTGGTGCCGTCACCATCAGAGGCGCCCGCGCGCGGTGGAGTACCCGCGTCGTTCGCTCCGCCGAGGCGCGGCGGTGCTCCGTTGCCGTCGGGCGACGCGGTGCGCGGGGCGGCGGTGTCGGCCTCGCCTGTGCGCGGCGGCAGGCCGGGTCCGTCCGGCGCCCCTGCGCGGGGCGCGGCGCCCGCTTCGGGAATGCCCGAATCGCTTGCCACCTGGAGCGTGTCCGTAGCCTCTTGGCGCGAATTGGTTTGGGGCACTTGCTCACCGGTCGGCGCGGCGTGCACAGCGGGACCACCTGCGCTGGGTGCCGGTGCCGAATCGGCGACACCAGCACGGCTGGATGCGGTATCCGGCTTCGCGCTTTGGGTGCGGGGTTCGCCGCCGCCCGCGGAGCGGTTGTCGCCTGCGGTGGGACTCGACTGAGAACCTGGATTCGCGGCCGGAGACGAGGCGGCCGGAGCACCGGCGGCGGGTGCACCTGCCGTCGCCGAAGCGCCCGCTGTCGCCGGAGCACCGGCTCCGGCAGGGGCTCCCGCAGTCGCCGGAGCTGCCGCTTGCGGTGCGCCGGCGACACCATCGGCGCCTACCGGTGCACCACCGGCTAGCGCGCCGTTCTGTTGTGCGGCCGCGATATTCGGATCGGCTGTGAAGGGAGAACTGCCACTCTGAGAACCGTTCTCCCCGGCCAGACCCGCACCGCGATCGCCCGCCTGGTCGTTCGAGGAACGGTCACTGGACGAACCGCCCTCCGCGCTCGACGACTCCCCCGAGGTCGAACGATCGCTCGACGAACCTTCGCCCGACGAAGACCGATCGCTCGACGCGGAATCATCCGCAGCGGAAGACCTACCGTTCTGGGAACCCGCGCCGTCGCTGCCCGAACTCGAGTCACTCTGTGCCGAGCTGCTCGAATTACTTTGTGATCCACCAGATCCCGAAGACTGTGAGGCCGCTTGGTTCCCGCCACCCGCGGCCGCGGGACGCGTCTGCGAGCCCGGACTGCTCGACCCGTCCCCAGCCACGCCCGCCCGGCTCGGCGAGTTCGACCCACCGGTCCCAGCTCCGGGGTTCGCGCCTGTCCCGCCGGGTTCGGCACCGACCCGCGGCCCACCCACATCGCCGAACAGGCTGTTCATCCGTGACGCGAGATCGGGACGACTCGACAGCACCGGCGCACCCTTTTGCCAGGCGTGACTACCGGCGGTCCGCGCCGCACCCGTCAACGAGCCGCTGAGACCACCCGCCGTCAACATCCGGTAGTCGAACGGTCCCGCACCGAAGGGAATGGTCACCGCGTAACCGGCGAGGGCACCCGCCAAACCCGCCGAGATGCCGGTGATCTGGCTGTTCATGTACTGCCGCGCCCACGACGGATTGTCCACCCCGCGCATCAGACGCTTGTTGATGAGACCCGCAAGCGGCCCCGCCACGGCCCCACCGGCCGCCGAACTCAGCGCCGTGAGACCGACCTGGTCCCAATTGACCTTGCTGCGATGCCCCTTTTCCACCTGGTACTGCTGAATGGCGAATTCCTGCATCGTACCGATGACGGTATCGATCATGATGTGCCGGAAAACGAACTTCACCACCGCATTGGCGGCAATCTTGCCGACCGCACGAATAATCGACGCGAGCAACCGATTCGCAATGAGGCGAACAGCGATGCGGGTCGCACCGATAGCCAGCGCATCGAGTCCGAGTTTGAACGGACCGGCCGCGAAAGAGGCCGCCATCTCCGCCGCCAGCAATGCCAGCGACGAAATATACATCAGCTTGGCATATTCGATCTCGGTGCCGGCTTCGTAGGTGCCGTCGCCGGTTTCCTTGAAGTACTTGGCCAGCGTTTTCAGAGACCGGTCTTTTTCGGGATCACCACCGGACCGGAGCAAGCTGTCGAAGGAATTGACCATCTCGGTGTAGCCGTCGCCGGCGGGATACGCCTTGATGGACGCGGCCTTCGCCGCCTCGATATCCTTGATAACCGATTCGAGCTCGGCGGCGGCGGTGCGCCAGTCCTCGCCGAGCTGCCACATCTGGTCTTCGTTGCCCTCGGGCCATTCCATGCCCGCAAGGATTTCGAGGTGCTGTAGCCACCCCGGGATGGTGATCGCCATATTCGGTTACCCGTGAAAGCCCGGGCTCACCAGCTCGAGTCGGTGACCGAACCGCCTCGATCACGGCCGAGGTCCACGTCGACGGTTCCGGAGAACTCCATCGGCTTGTCGTCTTCGGCCGGACGTGCCGGCGAATTCGGCGGCGAAGTGGGTGCTTTCACCGGCTCCGGGACCTTGATCTCGGGCATGCCCTCCACCAGGTCGGACAGTTTCGGCATGCGTGCGCGCTGGGTGTTCAGCGGTTCCAGCAGCTCGCTCGTCTTGCGCGCCATCTCGGCGGACGCCTGCTTGGCGGCCTCGGTGACCGCCTTGGCGATCTCGGCGTAGCTGAGGTCTTCGACGTCGGGGCCGAATTTCGTCTCGATCACCACATTGTCCGCGTTCACCGTCACTGTGACGTGTCTGCGGACCGTGGCGCTGGCCGTCAGGGTCGCGCGTTCCTGCTGGAGCCGGGCGATGGTGCGCATCTGTTCCTGCACACCTTCGAGAATGTCGGCCATATCGGCTCTGGCCTGCTCGTTCACCATTGTCGCGAATACCAGCTCAGCGCAGCCCGTAGCGGTTGTCGAGTTCCATATTGTGCAGGAACTCGGCGGATTCGGTCTGAGACTGGGACATGTTGGCGAACCCCTCGGCCACCGCGTCACCGTTGTCGGTGAGCAACTTGCTCGACTTGGTGTAACCGCCCGAACCGTCCTGGCCGTTGGCGAAGGTTGTCCCGATGGTGTCGTGTCCCCAGCAGCCGTGGTGGCTCTCGACCGAGGCTTTGAGGGTATCCATGATGCTGGTGACCCGATCGTTCACGTGACCGGTTTTGGCAGCCGCACCGCGGAACAGATGCTCATCGAATTCGACCTTGTCTGCCATCTCGACGCTCCTCCACCATCGGGTAATACCTCTCGAGTATGCCACGGCGAGCACCCGCACGCAGGCCTCCAGAACGATAGGCGCACACCGATACTGACCCTTTCCTGCGGTTTCGCACCCACTGGTCACCAGGAGTTCATCACGGCGACAGCCGCATCCACAGCTGAGCCGCGCGGTCGCGCCAACTGTGGCAGACTCGGTAGACCACAACCTGGGTCGGTGCGCCGACCTGCGCAGCAACGATGATGGGGCCCGAGATTGACGTCGCGACGGAACCGCTCATGACCGACCTGAGCGGCCTCGAACGGCGCGTTGCAGCCGATCGCGCCAACACCCGTAGCCAGCAACCCGAGGACTACCTCCGGCTGGCCGGTTCGCTCACCGAACTGGCCCAGGGGCTGCTCGCCACTCGTGAGGACCCGTCGGGCCGTGACCGCACCGCCGAGGCACTCGAGCCCGCGCAGGAAGCGGTGGCGATCCGCCTGCACTGGCTGGTCGAGGGCTTCGTCTCCTACGAGTACGCGGGTGCGCTCCAGGACGCGCTTCGGCTGTTCGAGCAGGCGACACGGCTGGTCGGACATCGCCAGCTCGCCACCAACACCATCCGCAGCGCGTGTTCGGCGTATCGGCAAGTGGCACAGGACTATCCGGATGTGCAGGCGATGTGTGCCGACGGGTTGTCCAAGTGCGGCGTGTGGTTGATGCGGCTCGATCACGAGGCGGCGGTGGCCGCCACGGAGTCGGCGGTGCGGATCCGGGCGGCGATGTACGCGCGGGCACCCGAGCAGCCGGGCAAGTATCTGGCCAGCCTGAGCACGCTGTTGCGGACGCTGATGGTCGGGCGCTCCCGCAAGCAGGCCATCGCGAGCTATCGCGCGCTGTATTCGGAGGTCACGACCTCGGCGAGCACAGCGCAGCTGCGCGAAACCCGGATCGAGGACCTCGATCTCACCCTGAAGACCACCCAGGCGCTGCACAAGCTCGGGGCGCCGACACTCGAGCGCGCCGGCCGGTTGACCCAGCAGCAGATCCTGTACCAGTCGGGTGGTGACCTGGCGACCATCGACGAAATCAACTGGCGCCTCGCTCTTGTCGGCCTCAAGCCGCTGGCCGCCGGTGCCATGCCGGAACCGCCGTCGCGGCCCGTGGAAATCACCGCGACCTACGGCGCGATCGCGGTGCGTTGCTCGGCGCCCGACGCGCTGGAGCAAGTTCGCGCCGCTGTCACCGCCGCCTTCGCCGCCCACGGCGCCACTCCAGTCGACGCGGGTCGTTTCGCCGGTGTGCACGAACGGCATTGGGGCGTCAAGGAACCGAAGGTGAACCCGGACACCGAACTCGGCGCCGATGTGGTGCTCGTCGAGAAGGCCTCGGGCAGCTGGGTTTCGGTGAAGAGCCTGAACTGGGAGATCGGCGCACTCGGCAAACACCCCTTGGCCGTCGCCTTGTCGGCGAAGTGGCCGGTGCTGACCGTCGCCACCATCGAGAACATCTCCTACGAGCTGTGCCTCTACGACAACGGCGTAGCCACCCAGTACGCCGCCCTCGGCCGTCCCGCGGGTCAAGCCCCCCTCGACACTCCCCTGGCCCCCCTCGACTTCGCCACCCTCGCCGACTACGGCGCCGACTACGCCTCCGAAACCCAGGTCCGCGCGGCCTTCGGCAACGCGGCGATGTTCGCCAAGGTCACCGAACTCCCCGGCAGCGGCATCCGCCAAGCCGCCGAAAAGGGCCCCCTCACCGACTACGGCACCGACATCCTGTTCTTCGGCAAGGACTGACACGCGAAAGCCGCTGCCCACCGGACACCGAGGGCAGCGGCTTTGTGTGCTCAGGAGTTACGGTTCGCGTCTCGCTTGATCCGGGCCGCACTGCCGAAGCAGGCTGCCGCTGTCACCAGCAGGCCCGTGGTGATCGCGCTGGTGAAGCCGCTCGGCTCCATATCGAATGCCGAGAACATCAGAATGAACAGGCCGAAGCCTGCCAGTGCCGCAATTCCCCCCATGAATAGATTCTTACGTTGCTGCACTTGCTCTTCCGTCATACCGGTAAAAGTATCTGTAGCCGACGTGAAATGTAAACCGCAGCCGGGCAATGCTTTTCGGAATCGTCGAATTGTTCGCAACAATTGATTGCACCCCGATTACCGTCGATCCGGGTCACCCGGCATGATCGATTACTGTGCGAGTACTGCTGCAACGTGTGACCACCGCCCAGGTAACAGTCGACGATCAGGTCGTCGGCCGGATCGACCCGGCCGCGACGGGTGCGCCGCACGGCCTGCTCGCGCTGGTCGGTGTCACCCACACCGACACCGAAGACATCGCGAAAGCCTTGGCGGACAAGACGTTCCGCCTCCGCATCCTCGACGGCGAGCGTTCGGCGGCCGACCTGAACGCCCCCATCCTCGTCGTCAGCCAGTTCACCCTCTACGCCAACACCGCCAAGGGCCGCCGCCCCTCCTGGAACGCCGCCGCCCCCGGCCCGGTCGCCGAACCCCTGGTCGACACCTTCGCCGATGCCCTGCGCGACCTGGGCGCCACCGTCGCGACCGGCAAGTTCGGCGCCCACATGCACGTCGACCTCACCAACGACGGGCCGGTTACCGTCCTGCTCGAGGGCTAATTGTCTCCCGGCCGGTACGGAATACCGTCGGCGGCGGGCGCGACGGCTTTTCCGATGAAGCCGGCGACGACCACGAGAGTCACCACGTAGGGCAGCATGCCGAGGAATTCGGTGGGGATCGGGTTGCCGGGCATGGTGTTGAGGAAGCGTTGCAGGGCGCTGGAGAAGCCGAAGAGCAGGGCGGCCCACAGGGCGCCGATGGGGTTCCAACGGCCGACGATCATGACCGCGAGGGCGACGAAGCCCAGGGCCGCGGTCATGTTCTTGCTGAAGGCCACATTGTTGGCGATGGTGAAGAACGCGCCACCGAAACCTGACAGCGCACCCGCACAGGTGACGTTCCAGAATCGCAGCCGGTTCACGTCGATGCCGGCGGCGTCGGCGGCCGCCGGATGCTCGCCGACGGCACGGGTGCGCAGGCCCCACCTGGTGTGGAACAGCAGGTACGACAACCCGAACACACAGGCCAGCGCCACGTAGACGAAGAGGTTCTGGTCGAAGAGGACCGGTCCGAGGATCGGGATGTCGGTGAGGAAACCGAGGCCGATATCGCGCAGGAATCCACCGATGCGCGGCACCGTGCTCGGCTGGTTGAGCGAATGGTCCATGCGCATGAGCCGCTCGAACAGAAACCCGGTGAGGCCGAGCGCGAGCAGGTTCAGGATCACACCGGTGACCAGTTGATTCACCTCGAAACGGGTGGCCAGCCAGGCCAGCAGCAGCGTGGAGACCATGCCGCTGAGCACCGCCGCGAGGATGCCGACATAGGGGTTACCGGTGATCGAGGCGAACAGCACGGCGGTGAAGGCGCCCGCCAGGAACTGTCCTTCGATGCCGAGGTTGATGACACCGGACCGCTCACACACCACCCCGGACAGGGCGCCGAAGATGAACGGCAAAGCCAGGAACAGCGTGGTGGCCAGCACGAACTCCACCGGGAACCCGACGCCGGGCGTCACCACCCAGGACAACACCGCGATCACCAGCGCGGTCGCCGCCACCCCGACGATCACCCCGTGCGTGCGCGCACTCACCGCCCGCGCGAGCATCAGCACTCCGAGTAGCACGGTGAGCACCGCGAGCGTCACAACGATGCCGAAAGTGGCGACAGTCCAGCTGCTTTCGACGGTCTGATCCAGACGGAACGTGGTGGCCCGCCCGTCCGGCATCCACAGCAACGCCGCGACGGCGAGCACCGCCCCGAGGACGACGAGCACCGCCCCACCCACCGGGTGACGCACGGTCTCGGTCACGACGACCGGTTTCGATTCGGCGACAGCGGTACTCACCAGCCCCTCGCTTCCAGCGTGTTGAGCCCACCGCGCGGAGTGCGCAGGTGCAGCAGGGTTTTCACCAGGGCGGGCGCGGCGATGAACAGCACGATCACCGCCTGCAACAGCGTCGACATCTCGACCGGGATGGCGGGCTGCATGTGCAGCGTGCCCGACTTCAACGCACCGAACAGCAGCGCCGCCGCGACGATCCCGCCCGGATGTGCCCGTCCGAGCAAGGCAACGGTGATCCCGTCGAAGCCGAACTCGGCAACCGTTCCGGGGTTCACCGTGTACGGGTTCAACCCGAGCACGAGCGCCCCACCACCGATCCCGGCGAGCGCACCCGACACCCCCATCGTGGTGATGAACGTGCGCCCCATGTCGATGCCCGCCGTCTGCGCCGCGTGCGGATTCGCCCCGACCGCGCGAATCCGGTACCCGAACGTCGACTTGCGCAGCAGCCACCAGATCCCCGCCGCCAGCGCCAACGCGATCAGCAGGCCGACACTCACCCGCAGCCCTGATCCCGCCCAGCCGAGGAGCCGGGGCAGCCGCGCCGAGATGTCGACCGGCTTGGACACCAACTCCTGGGAGGTCAGCGAGTGGATGAAGGTGGTGCTCAGCGCCCAGAGCAGGAAATAGGTGGCGATATTGTTCAGCATGATCGACGAGATCACTTCGTGTGCACCGGTTTTCGCCTTCAGCACGCCGGGAACCGCACCGAAGATCCCACCCGCGAGCGCACCGGCGGCCAGCGCCAGCGGCACGTGCAGCAGCGGCGGCAGATCGATCGCGAAACCGATGATCAACGCACCGAGCATGCCGAAGATGAACTGCCCGTGCCCACCGATATTGAACAGTCCGGCCCGGAACGCCAGCCCCACGGCGAGCCCGGTGAAGATCAGCGGGGTGGCGTAGGTGAGCGTCTCCGAGATCGGGCGCAGCACCTGGGCGAGGGTAGCCGTGCCGTCGAAGAACTCCTGCAGGCGGCCGATGTCGAGAATGGCGCCCTCGAACAGGTCACGGTAGGCCGTGCTCACCGCCTGCCAGGAGAAACTCAGCGCGTCGGAGGGCCGGTTGAGGAAGTACCCCCAGGCGCGGCGCACCGACGGATCGGAGACGATGATGAGCAGCGCGCCGATCGCGAAGGCGAGCAGCAGCGAATAGATGGTCACCATCACGCTGTTGGCTTCGGTCAGATACCGGGTGAAGGTGCGGCCGAAACCTGGTCTTTCGGGCCGGGGCGATTCGGTCTCCGGCGCGGTGGTCGTACTCGGCATGGGAATCCTCGAGGATGTCGGCGCCAGTTCAGCTCGGGGTGGCGGATTCGGTGGGGCGGTGGCCTGCCATCAGCTGACCGATGATCTCGCGCGGGGTGTCCGGCCCGACCTCGCCGACGATCTGCCCGTTGTGGATCACCGCGATCCGGTCGGACAGGGCGAGAATCTCGTCCAGTTCGGCGGAGATGAGCAGCACCCCGGTCCCCGAGTCGCGTTCGGCGACGAGCCGGCTGTGGATGAATTCGATAGCGCCCACGTCCACCCCTCGGGTGGGCTGTGCGGCAACGAGAACCGCACGGGGACGGGAGAATTCGCGGGCGATCACCACCTTCTGCTGGTTGCCACCCGACAGCGCCGACACGAGCTCGCCCGGGCCGCGCGTGCGGATGTCGAAGTCGGCGATGGCCTTGTCGGCCAGCGTGCGCACGGCGTCGCTGTCGAGCACGCCGCGATGCGACAGCGGTGCGTCGCGGTACTGGTTGAGCACGAGGTTCTCGGCCACGGTGAAGTCGGCCGCCAGCCCGTCGCGGCCACGGTCCTCCGGGATGTAGCCGAGCCCGGCGACGATGCGCCGGTACGGATCCCACGAGGTCACCGGCACCCCGCCCAGCTCGACCGTCCCGCCGTCCGGGCGGACGGTGCCGAGCACGGCCCTGGCGAGTTCGGTCTGGCCGTTGCCCTCCACCCCGGCCAACCCGACGATCTCCCCGGCGCGCACCGTGAGGTTCAGCCCGTCGAGCACCGCCGTGCCCCGCTCGCCGAGCACCGTCAGATCCTGCACCGCCAAGGCGACCGCACCAGGATCGGCGGGCGTGCGCTCGACGGTCAGGATCACCGACCGCCCGACCATCGCCGCCGCCAGCTCGGCCTCGCTGTCCTCGGGCGAGGCCTGGGCCACCACCTTGCCCCGGCGCAGCACCGTGATGGTGTCGGCGATGGCCTTCACCTCTTTGAGCTTGTGGCTGATGAAGATCACCGACATGCCAGCGGCGGTGAGATTGCGGATGATGCCGAGCAGCTCCGCCACTTCCGGCGGGGTGAGCACGGCGGTCGGTTCGTCGAGGATCAGCAGGTCGGTGTCGCCGGAGAGCGCCTTGACGATCTCGACGCGCTGCTGCACACCCACCGGCAGGTCCTCGCAAATGGCATCCGGATCGAGCGCGAGACCGTAGCGATCCGACACCGCGCGCACCGCGTCACGTGCCGCCGTCCGGTCCAGGATCCCGCGCTTGGCGTGTTCGCGACCCAGCTGCACGTTGTCGGCCACACTGAACGGGCCGACCAGCTTGAAATGCTGATGCACCATGCCGATTCCGGCGGCGATCGCGTCGCTGGGTGAACGGAACCGCACGGGTGCGCCGTCGATGAGGATTTCGCCGCTGGTCGGTTCGAGAATGCCGTAGAGCATATTCATCAGGGTGGATTTGCCCGCGCCGTTCTCACCGAGAATCGCGTGCACCTGGCCGGGTTCCACCACCAGGTCGACATTCTCGTCGGCCAGGAAATCGCCGAAAGCTTTTGTCAGTCCCCGTACTTCGAGTCGCATGTCGTTGTCCTCAGAGCTTGGGGGCGGCGGGTGAGTCGATCACGATCCGGCCTTCGACGATCTCGGTGCGCAGGGCCGTGAGCTCCTGTTTCAGCCGCTCGGGCACGGCACCGTCGAAATCATGGAACGGCGCGAGGCCGACCCCACCGTTGCCGAGCGTGCCGACATACCGGCCGTCTTTCGGTCCCTCGGCGAAAGCGTTGTCGATCGCGACGCGCACCGCGGCGGAAATGTCCTTCATCGACGACGACAACATGATGTCTTTGTATTCCGGCACGGCTTCGTACCCGTCGGAATCGACCCAGATCATGCTCACCCCCGGCGAATCCTGCACGGCCGACGCACCGCCCATGCCGACGGGACCGGCCACCGGATGAATGATGTCGGCGCCCTGGGCGATGAAATTCTCGGTCAGCGAGCGACCGGCACTTGTGTCGTCGAAATTGCCGGTGAACGAACCGTTCTGATCGGCGACATTCCAGCCGAGCACCTCGGTACTCGTCCCGTGAACCTGGTTGTACCTGGCCACGCCTGCCGCGAAACCGTCCATGAAGATCGTCACGGCGGGGATCTGCATGCCACCCCAGGTCGCGACACGGCCGGTCTTGGTCATCCCCGCCGCGAGATAGCCTGCGAGATAAGAGGATTGGGCGGCGTTGAACTCCATCGAATAGACGTTGTCCAACTCCACGTGCGCGTCGACGACGGCGAACCGCTGATCCGGGTACTCCCCCGCCACCTGTGCCACCGCCTCGGCCATCAGGCCGCCGACCCCGATCACCAGATCGCAGTCGTCATCGGCCGAGGCTCGCAGGTTGGGTTCGTAGTCGGCGGAACTGTTGGACTGCCGGTAGGAACCGTAGACACCGGGGTTGGCGTCGATCGCCGCCTTCACCCCGTTCCAGCCGGATTCGTTGAACGACTTGTCGTCCACCCCGCCCGCATCGGTCACCATGCAGGTCTCGAAACCGGCATTCGCCGAACCGTAGGTATTGCCCGATCCCGTGTAGCGCGACTCGGCAGGCGGCTCACCGCAACCGACGAGCGACGCCGTCGCCGCACAGGTGGCGGCGACGGCGATCAGCGCGATCCCAGATCTCATTACTCAGAGATACAGGATCCCCCCGGCACCGAGCCGGATTCGAAACATTACTTCACCGAAAAGTCGCGAAAGACCTTCGCGATGTCACTCCGGGCGCAGAGTGAGGATGCGCGGGCCGTCCTCGGTGACGGCGACGCTGTGTTCCCAGTGAGCGGCGCGGGAACCGTCGGTGGTGACCACGGTCCAGTCGTCGTCGAGGGTTGTGGTTTCGGTGGTGCCGAGGGTGAGCATCGGCTCGATGGCCAGGACCGATCCGACGACCAGGCGCGGGCCCTTGCCCGGGGCGCCCTCGTTCGGGAGGAAGGGGTCCATGTGCATCTCGCGGCCGATGGCGTGGCCACCGTAGCCGTCGACGATGCCGTATTTGCGGCCGTGCACCTCTTCGGCGGCCCGGGTGCCGAGCTCGATCGCGTGCGACACATCGGTGAGCCGGTTGCCGGGCACCATCGCGCCGATGCCCGCCTCCATCGACCACTTGGTGGCCTCGCTGAGCAGGCGATCGGCTTCGATGATGTTGCCGACGCCGAAGGTCCAGGCGGAATCACCGTGCCAGCCGTCGAGGATGGCGCCGCAGTCGATCGACACCAGATCACCCTCGGTGAGAATCTCACTCGCTGAGGGGATCCCGTGCACCACACGGTCGTTGACCGAAGAACAGATCGAGCCGGGGAAGCCGTGGTAACCCTTGAACGACGGAACCGCGCCCGCCTCCCGGATCACCTGCTCGGCGACCTCGTCGAGCTCGAGCGTCGACACCCCGGGCTTGGCGGCGTCGCGCACGGCGACCAGCGCCCGCCCGACGATCGCGCCCGCCGCCGCCATGGCGTCGAGCTCGCCCGCCGTGCGGAACGGCACGACCTTCTTCTTCCGACCGAATGCCATTACTGGCCGAGAGCCTTCAGCGCTCGCGCGTTGACATCGTCGACCTCGCCGAGACCGTCGACGGTCACGACCAGACCGTCGTAGTACTCGAGCAGCGGCTCGGTCTCCTCGCGGTAGACCCGCAGCCGGTTGCGGATGACGTCCTCGGTGTCGTCGGCGCGGCCACGGGCGAGCATGCGCTCGACCACGGTGTCCTCGGCGACCACGAAGCACAGCACGGCGTCGAGCGCGGTGCCGTGATGCTCGAGGATCTTCTTCAGCGCGTCGGCCTGGTCGACCGTGCGCGGGTAACCATCGAGGACGAAACCGTTCGCGGCGTCCGGTTCGGCGACGCGGGCTTCGACCATGCGGTTGGTGACATCGCTGGGGACCAGGTCACCGGCGTCCATGTACTTCTGCGCCTCGCGACCGAGGGCGGTCTGCTGGCTGATGTTCGCGCGGAAGAGGTCTCCGGTGGAGATGTGCGGAACGCCCAGCTTTTCCGACAGCAGGACGGCCTGAGTACCTTTGCCGGCACCCGGCGGACCGAGCAGAACAACTCTCACTTGAGGAACCCTTCGTAATTTCGATTCATCAGCTGGCTCTCGATCTGCTTGACCGTGTCGAGACCCACGCTGACCATGATGAGCACCGCGGCACCGCCGAAGGACATGTTCGCCGACTGGCCCGTGCTGCCGCTGCCGAGGGCGATACTCGGCAGGACGGTGACCGCGCCGAGGTAGATCGAGCCGGGCAGGGTGATGCGGCTCAGAACATAATTGAGGTAGTCGGCGGTCGGCTTACCGGGGCGGTAGCCCGGAATGAAGCCACCGAACTTCTTCATCTCGTCCGCGCGTTCCTCCGGGTTGAAGGTGATCGCGACGTAGAAGTAGGTGAAGAACACGATCAAACCGAAGTAGACGGCGATGTAGACCGGGTTGGTCGGATCGACCAGATACTTCTGGATGATCTCCTGCCACCAGCTCGGGTCCGTCGCGGTGCTCGACGAGGTGAGCTGCGAAATCAGGTTGGGCAGGTAGAGCAGCGAGGACGCGAAGATCACCGGGATAACACCGGCCTGGTTGACCTTCAGCGGCAGATAGGTGGAGGAGCCGCCGTACATCTTGCGGCCGACGACGCGCTTGGCGTACTGCACCGGGATCCGGCGCTGACCCTGTTCGACGAAGACCACCGCGACGATGATCAGCAGCACACCCACACACACGAGGCTGAAGATCATGGCGCCACGGGTATCGAGGATGGCCTTGCCGTCGAGCGGGATACGCGCGGCGATACCGGCGAAGATCAGCAGCGACATGCCGTTACCGACACCGCGCTCGGTGATCTGCTCGCCGAACCACATCACCAGGGCCGCACCGGCGGTCATCACCAGCACGATGACGATCATGCCGAAGATGCCGGTGTCCTCGAGGATGTCTTCCTGGCAGCCCTGCAGCAGCTGACCGCGAGCGGCGAGCGCGACGAGACCCGTGGCCTGCAGGATCGCCAGGGCGATCGAGAGGTAGCGGGTGTACTGCGTCATCTTGGTCTGGCCTGCTTGGCCTTCCTTGCGCAACTCCTCGAAGCGCGGGATGACCACGGTCAGCAGCTGGATGATGATGCTCGCGGTGATGTACGGCATGATGCCGATCGCGAACACCGAAAGCTGCAGTAGCGCACCACCGGAGAACAGATTGATGAGCTGGTAGATACCGGCGGATTCGCCACCGGAGACCAGCTTCACGCATTCCTGGACGTTCTGATAGTTGACGCCGGGGGACGGCAGCGCGGCACCCAACCGGTACAGCACGATCAACCCCAGCGTGAAGAGAATCTTCCGCCGTAAGTCCGGAGTCCGGAAGGCCGATACGAAGGCGGAAAGCACAGATCCTCCTGGCGAACGACATGGTCATGCCATGCGACTGAACCAACACGGCGTCGTGGTGGAGACGTCAGCCGATGACGAGCTTGGCAGACAACACTTGTTGAGACTCTACAGTGACACCGGACGAGTGCTCGACTCGTCCGGTGTCGCTGTGACTACAGTACCGTCAGGCCAGTTCGGTGACGGTGCCACCGGCTGCGGTGATCTTCTCCTTGGCGGAGCCGGTCACCTTGTCGGCGGTCACCTGCACGGCGACGGAGATGTCGCCGTCACCGAGGACCTTCACCAGCTCGTTCTTGCGAACGGCGCCGGCCGCGACGAGCTCGGCCTTACCGACCGTGCCGCCCTCGGGGAACAGCTCCGCGATGCGGCCCACGTTCACAACCTGGTACTCCACGCGGAAGCGGTTGGTGAAGCCCTTCAGCTTCGGCAGGCGCATGTGCAGCGGCATCTGGCCACCCTCGAACGCCGCGGGGACGTTCTTGCGGGCCTTGGTGCCCTTGGTACCACGACCGGCGGTCTTGCCCTTGGAACCCTCACCGCGACCCACACGGGTCTTCTCGGTCTTGGAACCCGGCGCAGGACGCAGGTGGTGCAATTTGATGGTCATGTCAGACCTCCTCAACTGTTACGAGGTGGCGCACGACATTGATCAGACCGCGGTTCTGAGCGTTGTCCTCACGAACCACCGACTGGCGGATCTTCCGCAGGCCGAGGGTACGCAGGCTCGCGCGCTGGTTCGCCTTGGCACCGATCGTGCTCTTGATCTGGGTCACCTTGAGATCTGCCATGTCAGGCTCCCTGTCCCGCACGCGCACGCAGCATGCCCGCCGGAGCGACGTCCTCGATCGGCAGACCGCGACGCGCGGCAACCTCTTCGGGACGCTGGAGCATCTTGAGCGCGGCAACCGTCGCGTGAACGACGTTGATCGCATTGTCGCTACCGAGCGACTTGGCCAGAATGTCGTGAATGCCAGCGCATTCGAGCACGGCACGCGCCGCACCACCGGCGATCACACCGGTACCGGGCGAAGCCGGACGCAGCATGACCACACCGGCCGCCGCCTCACCCTGAACCGGGTGGGTGATGGTCGAGCCGATCATCGGGACGCGGAAGAAGCTCTTGCGAGCCTCCTCGACACCCTTCTGGATGGCCGCGGGAACTTCCTTGGCCTTGCCGTAGCCGACGCCGACCAGACCGTTGCCGTCACCGACGATCACGAGGGCGGTGAAGCTGAAGCGACGACCACCCTTCACGACCTTGGAGACGCGGTTGATCGCGACTACGCGCTCGAGCTGGTTCTTCTCGGCCGCGTTGTCCCGACGGTCGCCGCCGCCGCGACGATCGCCGCCACCGCGACGGTTGCCCTCGGGGCCACCGCTGGGGTTGTTGTTGTTCTGTCCGGCGGGTCCGTTGCCGCCGTCACGCCGCTGACGTCCCGGCATCAGACGTTCCTTCCGTTCGAAAATTCAGTCATCAGAACTTCAGCCCACCTTCACGAGCGGCATCGGCCAGCGCCGCGATGCGGCCGTGGTAGTCGTGACCACCACGGTCGAACACGACCGACTCGATACCGGCAGCCTTGGCGCGCTCGGCGATCAGCTGACCGACCTTGGCGCCCTTGGCGGACTTGTCGCCCTCCAGCGCACGCACATCGGCCTCGATCGAGGACGCGGCGGCGATGGTCTTGCCGACCGAATCGTCGACGAGCTGAGCGTGCAGGTGCCGCGAGGAACGGTTGACGACCAAGCGGGGACGCTCGGTGGTGCCGACGACCTTCTTGCGCAGACGGAAGTGACGGCGGGTCTTCGACAGACGACGCTTCGTCGATGCGTCCTTGCCCAGCGGAATCCGCTTGGCCTTCTGGTTAGCAGTTTGCGCCATGATCACTTACCCGTCTTTCCGACCTTGCGGCGAACGACCTCGCCGGCGTAGCGGATGCCCTTGCCCTTGTACGGGTCGGGCTTACGCAGTCCGTGGATCACAGCGGAGATCTGGCCGACCTTCTGCTTGTCGATCCCGGAAACCGAGAACTTGGTGGGCGATTCCACCGCGAAGGTGATGCCCTCCGGGGCCTCGATCGGCACCGGGTGGCTGTAGCCGAGGGCGAACTCGAGGTTCGAACCCTTGGCCTGAACGCGGTAACCGACGCCGAAGATTTCCATCTTCTTCTCGTAGCCCTTGGTGACGCCCTCGATCATGTTGGCGATCAGGGTGCGGCTCAGGCCGTGCAGCGAACGGTTGGCGCGCTCGTCGTTGGGACGGGCGACCACGAGCTGGTTGGCTTCGTCTTTGCTGACGGTGATCGGCTCGGCAACGGTGTGCGACAGGGTGCCCTTGGGACCCTTCACCGTGACGACCTGGCCGTCGATGCTGACGTCGACACCGGCCGGGATTGCGATGGGGTTTTTACCAATACGCGACATTAGTCCAGACCTCCCTTACCAGACGTAGGCGAGGACTTCGCCCCCGACGCCCTGCTTGGCCGCTTGCCGGTCGGTGAGCAGGCCGGTCGACGTGGAGATGATCGCCACGCCGAGGCCGCCGAGGACCTTGGGCAGGTTGGTGGACTTCGCGTACACACGCAGACCCGGCTTCGAGACGCGACGCAGGCCCTGCAGGCTGCGCTCACGGCTCGGGCCGTACTTCAGATCGACGACGAGGGCCTTGCCCACCGGCGCGTCTTCGGTGCGGTAATCGGCGATGTAACCCTCACGCTTCAGGATCTCGGCGATGTTCGCCTTGAGCTTGGAGTGCGGAGCCTTCACCTGATCGTGGTACGCCGAGTTGGCGTTGCGCAGACGCGTCAAGAAGTCTGCGATCGGATCAGTCATGGTCATGGTTAGACCTCGACACCTTTCTCGCTGCGGTTCCCATGCAGCATCTCCCCGCTTTCGCGAGGCGACCGTGGGCCTACAACAATTCGGCTGGTCCGGGCGGCACTTACCGACCGGATGAGTACTCTTCACGAGCGCTCGGCGCCCGGCACGATCCGCCCACGTCGAGCGTGGAGCGGACACAGATCTGCCCAGGCAACCGCTCTAGTGTAGGCAACGCCGTGGTCAGGACAAAATCCGGGGTCAGGGCGCGGGCTCGGTCGACCGCGAGGTGGCCAGGATCGCCGATGCCGAGACGCCGGTGGCCACGATCAGCATCATCTCACCACCGACCAGCATGCTCATCACGCCACCGAGCAGCGCGCCCGTCGCGAAGGCCGCGTACTGCAGGCCGTAGCCGAGCCAATCCCGCACGCTGCCGCCGCTGACGTGGCTCTCGATGCCCTGGCCCAGTTTCACGACCGTCCCGGTGACGTAGCTGAGCGGGACGCTGACCTCTCCGTTCTTCACGAACGCGGTGTTGAGCGCGCCGACCGCGAACGCGACGAACATGATCGGGACGAAACCCAGTTCCTGCCCGCCGGTTCGGCTCACCACATAGTCGACCACCACCGCGGCGGCCAGCGCGACCGTGGTCACCACCGAGGCGCCGTAGTGGCCGTTGCGCCACAGCCGCCGCCGCAGCAGCGAGGCCACGAACACGCCGAGACCGAAGGCGAACAGCAGCGATATCGCCCCGACGGCCAGCAGATAGTCGCCGTCGAACCAGCCGAGGAGCGCGCGTTCGGTATTTCCGGTCATGAATGTCACGAAGTATCCGGCGGAATGCGTATAGGCTGCTGCGCCGATAAATCCCGCCAATATCGAAAGAAACGCCACCATTGTCATCGCGCCTGCCGGTATACCCCGCAGCGGCTGACGGTTGCCCAGGTCACGTGCTCTTTTCACTGTGGTCGCAGTCACAATCCCACATCCTTCGCATCGAATCGAATCGGGGATCGACTTTGACCCTTCCCGCTGTCGTGACAACCCCGACGGTAGCGAGAAGTGGAATTGCCGGCCATTGCTCGGATCACATTCTCGGAGAAGACACAGGATTATCAGGTTCCGGTAATACACAGGTAACCCGGTAATTCCCGATGAATTCTGTGTGACTTTTATGAATCCAACGCACTACCCGGTGTGGCGTCGAAACAGGTTCGGCGACAACCGATTTCCCCAGGTGGGCGGTGTGGTAGCTTCACGGAGTTCGTCGGATCTGTGCAGGAGGCTCGGCAGGTGTTTTCGCGCTCGGTGCGCCGTGGAACCCGCCGAGGCGGTTTCTACGCGCTGGCTGTTCTGCTCGGTGTCGGCACATTCGCGTTTCCCTCCCCCGCTCGCGCCGCCGACGCCTATGTCGACCGGCTCGCCGAATCCGCGGCGACTCCCGAATTGAGCTGGTCGGACTGCGACGACGGTTTCCAGTGCGCGTTGGCACGGGTGCCCCTGAATTACAACGAACCGGCGGGTGCGCAGCTGGAGCTGGCCACCATCCGGCTTCCCGCGAGCGATCCGAGCAGGCGCCTCGGCACTTTGTTCGTGAACTTCGGCGGTCCTGGCCCCTCGGGCGTCGACCGGTTACGGGAACGGGCGCGCTGGCCGTGGCTGTTCTCCGAGGAACTTCGCGCGCGCTTCGACCTGGTGTCGTGGGACCCGCGCGGGGTCTCGCGCAGCGCGGGCGTGCACTGTTTCGCCACTGCCGAGGAACAGGCCGAATATCTCGGCACTTTCCCCGGTACCCCCACCGACGCGGGTCAGGAAGCGGAGTTCTTCGCGCGTTCGGCCGATCTCGCCGCGCGCTGCGGTCAGGCGGCGGGCCCGATCCTGAATCACGCGTCCACCGCCAATACCGCCCGTGACCTGGAGCTGCTGCGCCGCGCGGTCGGTGACAGCGCGATGACCTATCACGGCATCTCCTACGGCACGCAGGTCGGCGCGGTCTACGCGAACATGTTTCCGCGCCGGGTGCGCGCGATGGTGTTCGACGGTTCGCTCGACTTCGAGGGCAATGCCGACGGGCACGGCGCGGAGGGCACCCATCTTCCGCTCGATACCAGACAGGGTGTCGCGGTCGGTATCGCCGAGACCTTCGACGCGTTCCTGCGCGAATGCTCGGCGGCGGGACCGCGCTGCGCGTTCTCGGCGGGCGATCCGAAGCTGAAGTGGCTCACGCTGGCCGAACGGGCCCGCCACGCCCCCATCGTGCTCGACGGAACACCGTGGACGTTCTCCCAGGTGGTGACCGCCGCGGGCAGCCTGTCGCGCCCCGACACCTACGCCGATCTGGCGACCTTGCTGCAGCGACTGTTCGACGCGGCGACCAGCGCCCCCGCCCTCGTCCCCGATTCGCTGTTCGACCCCGCCTACCCCGCCAACCGGGCCGAAGCGTTCTACGCCATCCAGTGCGCCGACAGCATGGTCCCCACCGAACCCGCGGCCTACAACCGCGTCGCCGCCGTCGAAGACCTGCACAATCCCTACTTCGGCCGCACCGCCGTCTTCAACGCCATGCCCTGCGCGTTCTGGCCCGCCCGCGACGCCGACCGCTACACCGGCCCATGGAACCGGCAGACCGCCGCCCCCATCCTGGTCATGAACAGCCGCTACGACCCCGCGACCCCACTGCACGGCGCCTACGCCGGCGCCGCCCAACTGGCCACCGCCCGGGTCCTGGTAATCGAAGGCGCCGGCCACAGCAGCATGTACGTCCCGAGCACTTGCGCCGAACAAGCCAAACGCGACTACTTGTTCACCGGCCAGCTTCCACCCGAAAACCTGCACTGCGGCATCGACCACTCCCCTTTCGGCTAGATGGAGTCGTCGAGCGACAGCATCTCGACACAACACTCCG
Source organism: Nocardia sp. JW2 (assembly GCF_051843015.1). Lineage (NCBI taxonomy): Bacteria > Bacillati > Actinomycetota > Actinomycetes > Mycobacteriales > Nocardiaceae > Nocardia > Nocardia sp. JW2. Next base: position 160,665 of record NZ_JBPXLK010000002.1, on the reverse strand, counting down.
GCCCCGAAACGCGCGAAGGCACGGACTTCGGTGGGAAGTCCGTGCCTTCGTACGGTATTCGCCTAGGTGGCTGCGCTCACGCGGAGCGCGAGGTCACCAGGAGCTCTTGTGCACGCCCGGGAGCTCACCGCGGTGGGCCATTTCGCGCAGGCACACGCGGCACAGGCCGAACTTGCGGTAGACCGCGTGGGGGCGGCCGCAACGCTGGCAGCGGGTGTAGGCGCGGACGGCGAACTTCGGCTTGGCCTCCGCCTTGATGCGCAGTGCTTTCTTAGCCATGTGCTCAGTTCTCCTTGAACGGGAAGCCGAGGTGCTTCAGCAGCGCGCGGCCTTCTTCGTTGTTGGTCGCCGTGGTCACCACGGTGATGTCCATACCGCGCGGGCGGTCGATGGAATCCACGTCGATCTCGTGGAACATCGACTGCTCGCTCAGGCCGAACGTGTAGTTGCCGTTGCCGTCGAACTGCTTCGGCGACAGGCCGCGGAAGTCGCGGATACGGGGCAGCGCGATGGAGACCAGACGGTCCAGGAACTCCCACATGCGGTCGCCACGAAGGGTGACCTTGGCGCCGATCGGCATGCCCTCACGGAGCTTGAACTGCGCGATCGACTTGGTGGCCTTGCGGATCTCCGGCTTCTGGCCGGTGATCAGCTCGAGGTCCTTGACGGCACCGTTGATCAGCTTCGCGTCACGGGCGGCGTCGCCGACACCCATGTTGACGACGACCTTGACCACGCCGGGGATCTGCATCACGTTGGCGTACTCGAACTCGCTGTTCAGCGCGTCCTTGATCTCGGCGCGGTAGCGCGCCTTCAGCCGGGGCTGAGTCTGCTCAGAGGTGGTCATGTCAGATGTCCTTCCCGTTCTTACGGGAGATCCGAACCCGCTTGCCGGTGGTTTCGTCGGTGCGGTAGCCGACGCGAGTCGGGTTTCCGTCGGAGTCGACGACCATCACGTTGGAAACCTGGATGGGGGCTTCCTGGGTCACGATGCCACCCGAGGAGGCGCCACGCTGGTTGGCGGAATCCGCGACGTGCTTCTTGATGCGGTTCACGCCTTCGACGAGAACCTTGCCGGTCGCCGGGTAGGCCTGGATGACCTTGCCCTTGGCGCCCTTGTCCTTGCCCGAGATGACGAGCACGGTGTCACCCTTGTGCACCTTCATGTCAGAGCACCTCCGGGGCCAGCGAAACGATCTTCATGAAACGCTTGTCGCGCAGCTCACGGCCGACGGGGCCGAAGATGCGGGTGCCGCGCGGATCGTTGTCCGCCTTGATCAGCACAGCGGCGTTCTCGTCGAACTTGATGTAGGAACCGTCCGGACGGCGGCGCTCCTTGACGGTGCGCACGACGACAGCCTTGACGACGTCGCCCTTCTTGACGTTCGCGCCGGGGATGGCGTCCTTGACGGTGGCGACGATGATGTCACCGATACCGGCATAGCGACGCGACGAGCCACCGAGCACGCGGATGCAAAGGATTTCCTTCGCCCCGGTGTTGTCGGCGACGCGCAGTCGCGACTCCTGCTGAATCACTTCAGCACCTCCTGGACCTGGATGTATACGTACGCCGGATTGCCGACCCGACGCACATGGTCAGTTGCCAACCAGACGCGCGCCTGCCAGCGGTTTTGTCCACCACTGGGGGTTCACGGCCGGATTGCGAGGGCAGAGCTCCCGCAGGCAACCGGTCTAGTGTAGGTGAATCCCCAGGTCGACCCAAATCGGGGGTCGTCGGCCTAATTTGAAGCGAATATGTTTCAAACTGCCGTGCGCGCGTGTGCCCCGTTGTTACGGTCCCCCTGCTCGTCGCGGGGACGAGCCGACGAGGAGCCACCATGAAACTCACCCTTGCCTGCACCGCCTTCGCCGCCGTCCTCACGGTGCTCGCGCCGCAGGCCGCCGCCGGGCCCGTCATCGACATGCTCACCGACACCCTCACGGTCGGTTGCACCTCGAAGATCGACGTCGTCGGCCTCGACGACTACGTCGGCGCCCAGGTCGACTTCGTCGCCAACGGCAAGTTCTTCGCCAGCGACACCGTCGACCTCGAGGTCACCGTCGGCGGCGTCACCGTCGCCAAGGCCACCGCGTTCTACCACGTGGAATCCGAGGTCGAGGTGCAGTTGACGGCGCTGCTGCACGCCACCGGCATGCCACTGGTCTCCAAGCGCGTGCCGACGGTCATGCGAATCATCAACGCGGGCAGTGGTTTGGCCTGTGACCTGGCGACCGGCAGCGCGGGCAGCTCTTCCTGATCGCCGCAGCCCCCGAGACGGCAGCCGCGCCGGTAGCCTGTGCGAGCTGGATCGCAACGAGCATGGGTGCGGTTGCCGCATCGGGGAAGGAAGTCCTGTGACACAGTCCGGCCGTCCGTCGGTTGTCGACCGCCGCGCATTCCTGGCCGCCATGGGGTTGGTGCCGGTGGCCGTCGCCCTGGCATCGTGCTCGTCCGATGCGCCCGCGGTGCAGTTGAACGGGGTGGATCTGAGCGGGGGCGATCCGGCTATCCGCCCGCAGGACGACCTGTACCGCCACGTCAACGGCGCCTGGCTGCGTGACTACCAGCTGCCGCCGGACAAGGCCTCGGTCGGCGCGATCACCGACGCCAACGACCGGACCCTCGATCAGCTGCGCGCGATCATCGAATCCATTTCCGATCCCGAGCCGGGTTCTGAGGCGCAGCAGATCAAGGATCTCTACGACGCGCGCCTGGATCTCGACGAGATCGAACGCCTCGGCATCACGCCGCTTTCCGGGTTGTTCGCCGCAATCGACAAAGCCCCGGGCAAGCCGGAGCTGGCCAAGGAGATGGCGATCGCACCGATCGCCGGCCTGATCGGGATGGGCATCGGCATCGACCGGAAGAACTCCAAGGCTTATATCCCCAGCGTCGGCCAGTCGGGCCTGATGCTCGGCGAGCAGTACTACCGCAAGCCGGAGTTCGCCGAGCAGCTGGCGGGCTACCAGGTGTACCTGGAGAAACTGGCGCAGGGCATCGGCCTGCCCGACCCCGCCGGGGTGGCTCAGCGCGTGCTCGACCTGGAGAAGCGCATCGCCGCCGCGCATTGGGACAGCGTGCGGCTGCGCGACACCGACGCCACCTACAACCTGATGAGCTGGGACGAGCTCACCAAGCTCGGACCGCAGTTCGACTGGGATCCCTGGCTTTCGGGCATGACCGACCGGCCCAAGTCGCTGTTCGACAAGATGGTCGTCGGGCAGCCGTCGTTCGTCACCGCGGCCGCGCAGCTGTGGAGCGAGGTGGACATCGCCCTGTGGCGCGACTACCTCAAGCTGCACGTCGCCGACACCTACGCGCGGTTCCTGCCCAAGGCGATCGCCGACGCGCGCTTCGAATTCGTGGGGCGGGTGATGGCCGGACTGGAGGAGAAGCCGGAGATGTGGCGCTCCGCCGTGGGCGTGGTCGACGACAATCTGGGCGAGCCGCTCGGAAAGCTGTACGTGGACAAGCACTTTCCGCCCTCGGCGAAGGAACGCGCCAAGGAGATGGTCGCCGATGTCACCGCCGCGTGGCGCGACAACTTCACCAATTCCACCTGGATGTCGCAGGCCACCCGGCAGGCCTCGATCGCCAAACTGGACAAGATCGTCGCGCAGATCGGCTACCCCGACAAGTGGGTCGACTACTCCTCGGTGGAGGTCAAGCGTGGCAAGCTGATCGAATCCCTGCTCGCGATCAACGCTTTCGAGTCCAAGCGCGCGTTCGCCCGGCTCGGCACCGAGGTCGACCGCTCGGAGTGGGGCATGTCGCCGCAGACGGTGAATGCCTACTACAGCGCGACGACCAACCAGATCGTCTTCCCCGCCGCCTACCTGCAGCCGCCGTTCTTCGACAAGGACGCCACCGACGCGGTGAACTACGGCGCGGTCGGCTCGACGATCAGCCACGAGATCGGCCACGGCTTCGACGATCAGGGCTCCAAATACGACGGTGACGGCAACCGCCGCGACTGGTGGCAGCCGGAGGATCGCGCCGCGTTCGACGCCAAGACCCAGCAGATCATCGCGCAGTACGACGTACTCGTCCCCGAGGGCGCACCGGAGGGTCAGCACGTGAACGGCGCGCTGACCGTCGGTGAGAACCTGGCCGACCTGCGCGGCCTGCAGATCGCGCTGGAGGCGTACAAGAAGGTGGCGCAGCGGTCCGGCGAGACGCCCGATTTCCGCTCGGTGTTCCTGTCGTGGGCGCGGCAGTGGCGCGACAAGCAGACCGTCGAGGCGACTCTGCAGGGTCTGCAGGACACGCACTCCCCCAACGAATTCCGCTGCAACCAGGTGGTGCGCAATATCAACGAGTTCTACACGACCTTCGATGTGAAGGAAGGCGACAAGCTGTTCATGCCCGCCGACCAGCGCGTCGCCCTGTAGACGGGGCTTGCACCCTCCCGATTCGCCGTAGGTTAGCCTAGGCTGACCTAAACCTGCTCGATGGAGGATGCGCTCATGACGTCAGTTCGGACTTCACGCGGCTGGCGGCGCGCCGCGGTGGCCGCGCTCGCCGGTGCGCTCGCCTTCGGTGTCGTCGCCTGTGGTTCCACCGAGGACGAGGCGGGCTCGGGCGAAGCGGTGACCATCACCCACGCCCGCGGCGAGACCACCGTCACCGGGACGCCGAAAAAGATTGTCGCCCTCGGCAATCAGTGGCTCGATTCCACGCTGGCGCTCGGCGTGGTGCCCGTCGGCTACATCGACAATGTCTCCGCGCTGTCCAAGAGCACCCCGCCGTGGACGCCCGACAGCCTGAAGTCCGCGACCGCGCTCAACACTCAGGGCAGTGTCGCCGAGCAGGTCGCCGCGCTGGAACCCGATCTCATCCTGGCCGACCCGTTCATCGCCGATCAGAAGACCTACGACGACCTGTCGAAGGTGGCGCCGACCATTCCCGCGCTCACCAAGGACGCCGTCACGCCGTGGCAGGACCAGGTCACGGCCCTCGGCAAGGTGCTGCACAAGGAGTCCGACGCGACCGCGACGATCAAGAAGGTCGACGACAAGATCGCCGCGATCACCACCGCCAACCCGGGTCTGAAGGGCAAGACCTTCGCCAGCACCTGGCTGGCCAGCCCCGCCCAGCTGATGGTGCTCACCGATCCCAACGACGGTTCGGCCAAGGTGTTCACCCAGCTCGGCATGTCGATCCCGGCGAACCTCACCGCGCAGCCCGCCAACCAGGGCCGGCTGGCGCTGTCGCCGGAGCGCGTCGACGAGCTCACCGCCGATCTGCTGCTGGCCGGCTACTCCCCCGGTCTCGACGAGAAGTACCGCCAGCTGCCGGGTTACGCGGACCTGCCGTCGGTGCGCAAGGGTTCGGTGGTGTTCCTGACCACGCAGGAGATCAGCGCGATCAACCAGCCGAGCGCCCTGTCGGTGCCCTACATGCTCGACAAACTCGAACCCGCGTTCGCCGCCGCCGCGAAATAAGCTCCACCCACAACTCGAGGATTCACCGTGCTTGCCTCCCCGTATCCCGCCCAGACTCGGTTCGCCCTCCGCGCAGGTGTCACCTGTTTGACCACGCCGGCCGGTGCGGTGCTGCTCAATCCGCCGCGCAACGAGAAGCTGACCGGGCTGGGCGCGGGGGCACTGCAGGCACTGAAAACCCTGAACCAGGGCCCGGCGACGGCCGCCGAGATGGCGACCGCGGCCGCCGGTGACGACATCACCGGCCTGATGCGCAAGCTCACCGACGGCGGCTGGCTCGCGGTGACCGTGCGCGACGGCGGCCGCGATCTCTACAGCATCCGCCCGTTCGCCCAGCCCGCGCCCCGGCCCGAGGTCGCGCTGCCGACCTGGTCGGCCACGCTGTCCAAGTTCGCCGTGCTGCACCGCGACGCACAGGGTTTCGTACTCGAGCATCCGCGCTCGTGGTGCGATCTGCGCATTCACGATCCGCGCCTGCTCGCCCTGCTCGACGGTCCGCTCGCCGCCGACTCGCCGGTAGCCGCCGCGGTGAAGACGCAGTTCATGGCGGATCTGCAGTGGTGCGGGTTCCTCGTCGACGGTGACGAGGAGGAGCACGAGTTCACCACCCGCTCCTGGAACGCGCCCGACCTGTGGTTCCACCGGCGCAGCACGCTCGGCGCCCGCACGGTCACCTGGGACGATTTCGGGCCGACCCGCTGGGCCGAGGGCAAGTTCCCCGAATTGCCCGCTCGCCGGGCCCCTTTCGCCGGTGACCCGATCTTCCTCCCCAAGCCTGATCTGGTCGCGCTTCGTGTCGGCGACCCGAGCCTGTCGGCCGCCCTCGAGGACCGCGTCTCCACCCGCGCCTTCGACGACAGCGCCCCCGTCACCGCCGCCCAGCTGGGCGAACTGCTCTTCCGCAGCGCCCGCACCCGCGAGGACGGCTCCCGCCCCTACCCCTCCGGCGGCGGCGCCTACGAGCTCGAGGTCTACCCCGTGGTGCGCAATGTGGCAGGCCTGGAAAGCGGGCTGTACCACTACGATTCGGTCGACCACGCCCTGCGTCACGTGGCCCCCTTCGACTCCCCCGCCGTCCAGAAACTGGTGAAGTCCACCTCGGCCACCCTGGCCGGTGGCGCGGAACCCCAAGTGGTCCTGCTGGTTTCGGCCCGCGCGGGCCGGGTGATGTGGAGCTACGAACAGGTCGCCTACGCCAACATCCTCAAGCACGTCGGCGTCTTCATGCAGACCGTCTACCTCTCGGCCACCGCCATGAACCTCGGCGTAGTCGCCCAGGGCTTCTCCGACACCTCCGCCTTCGCCACCGCCACCGGCATCGACGAACTCGAGGAGTGCAACGTCGGCAGCATCATCGTCGGCTCGCGTGCCCGCTGAGAAAGTTCGTATGAGAGCTACGTCACAAGATGCAACCCGCGGCGCGGGGAGTGCGTCCAACCAATCGACGTGCTTTCTAGCGGAGCGAGGGTTTCATGAACGACGACTGGTCGGCGCCGACTCGTGCGGAGAACAACGCCCTGCGTGCGCAGATCGATTCGATGCTCGAGATGTTCGCGTCGGAGAAGTCGGCGCTGCTCGGAATGCAGGCGCGTGCGGCCGAACTGGTGAGCGTGTGGTCCGAGGACGGACTGGTGCGCGCTTCGGGAAACATCGCCGGGGTGTCCGAGGTGCACATCGAGCCCGACGCCTTCAAACGGTCCACCCCTGAATCCCTCGGCCGCTCCGTCACCGAAGCCCTCGGCGAGCTCGCCCGGCAGACCGCCCGTACCCAGGAAGAGGCACTGAGCCCGATCTCGGCAGCCATGCCCGACCTGTCCGACCTGGTTCCCGGCGCACCGAGCATCAAAGAACTGATGGCCCAGCTCGCCCCACCCCCACCACCCACGCCGGAACCGGTGGCCGAAGCGCCGCGCAGTCTCGTCGACGATGAAGACGACGAGGACGGCTACTTCCGCAACCGCAACTACCTGCGATGAGTTCGCTGAATGTCGACCCCGACGGCCTGCGCAACACCCAACCGGCCTTCACGTCGGTCGCCTCGACCATCACGACAGCGGCGCAGCAGCTGGCCGCGGTGATCGCGGCCGAAGGTGAATGCTGGGGTGGAGACGAGATCGGCCCTGTCTTCGTTCTACGGTGTCCCCCAGGTATCGGCCCCGCGGTGGCCGGACGCCCTTCCTGACGGCACCCGGGACAACCGCAACGGTGAAGTAGGCGGAACCGCGCGCGGCCACATGGCTCAGCGAAGCGTCGCTCCACTTCGGGGCTGTGCCGATTCCGGTCGCAGTTCCAAGCTCTACACGATCACGCCCGTGATGGTTGCGGGATCGGTGGCGCTGCACTTCTTTCCTGTCGACGCCAATGGAGGAATGCACCATGCGGGAACAAGTTCTCACTCTGGAACGGGCCCGACAAATGCTGGCCAAGGTCTTCGGCCCGAATCGGGAGTTCCGGGTGGTGGAGTCCGAACACGGCTGGGTGGGTCGTGGGATCTTGACGGCGGAAGAGACGTCGCAGGGGATGGGACTCGGGCAGGGGAACTACGTCCTGAACAAACACACCGGGGTGATCACGGCGCATCGGAGCCTGCCGCCGGACCTGATCGGGGAGGAGTTCGACCAGGCGATCGAAACGGGCCAACCGGTGCAGGGAAGCCGGGTATATCCCCCGCTCCACCGGATCCATCTACTGAAGACCTTCGAGGACCCACAAACGGTCCAGTATCAGGTCCACGTGACGGAGCTGGAGCAACCGAACAATCCGCCGACGACGGAACTGATCACGATCGACAAGGAAACCCTGCACTTCCAGCCGAGCGGTGGACCGCTGTCGCAGGCCGCGGCGTGGGCCGAGATGCTCAGCAGAACAACGGGATCCTGGCCGACCGACGAAACGATCGACCGGTAGCGAATATGATCGCGGAATCCCAGGCCAGAGAAATTGTCGAGGCCTTCCTCGAGTCCGAAGAATTCAGTCTCAGGGAATTCGATTTCGGCTGGCGCATCGTACTGAATCTCCAGAGTCGCGGCTCAACACCGCTTGTAGTGGAACGGGAAACAGGAGAGTTACGACAGTTCCCTTCCTCCATGCCTCCGATGCGGGCCGAGACCCGGTATGCAGACGTCAGGCACCTTGGCCAGCCCGGATAGACGGGATCCTATGCGCCGAACCACGAGCGCAGCCGGACCTTTCGGCATTTCCCTCGGTTTGCGGAAACTGAACTCTGGGTGTTCGGCACCATCGGTGTCACCGACGCTCGGGCCGAACGGGCCAAGCGGTTCACCACTGCGGGCGACGCGCTCTGGACCGACCGCCGCCCCCTCGGTTGCCTGGCCAGTTCCGGTCGGGTGAAGAAGGGGGAACCGGATGGCGGTGGGGTGCGTCTAAGTTTGTAGCGGTGGGATTCGGCCGTGGGCGATCAGGTAGGAGTGCTGTGCGTAGCGTTGGGGTGATGCGGGCCGTGGTGTGTGGTGCGGTCGGGGCGGCGGTGCTTGCCGGGTGTGGGGAGAGTACTGAGGGGGCGGCCGGGCCTACTACGACCGTGCGGGATCCGGACACGATCGAGGTGTTCAACCCGTGCCGGGGGGCGTTGTCGGATGAGGTGCTCACGGAGGTCGGCCTCGATCCGTCCACGTTCCACGTGACAGTCGATCCGCCCTCAGGTGTCTCAGCATGGCGCATCTGTAGCTGGCGGCCGCTCGACGACAGATACGGGTCGGGCAAGCGCGATATCGGGGTCTTCTCGACCAGTCATACGCTCGAGGACGCCCGAAAGAAGGCTGGGGTGACCGTCATCCGCGACACCACGATCAACGCCCGCGCAGGCCTTGTTTCGAAGGAGAACAGCACTCCTGACATCTGCTACGTTTCGTTTGCGGCAGAGCAAGGGATGTTCGAGGTCACAGCCGCGTGGCTGAGCACCGAAGGGCCACGAGGCGGCGATCTGTGCCGAATGGCGGAGCAATACGCGACGGCACTCGAACCACATCTGCCGAAGTAATCGACCCGGGGGAAGCACGATGACACAGGATCACGCCACGTACTGGCGGAACATGAAGCAGCAGGCCATCAGCGGAGAGTTCAAACTCGATGCAGACCTCGGCCAGGCGCTGGCCGCCGTGGTCGACCAGTACATCAGCGACCTAGAAGTGCAGAAGCTCGATGCGGGCAAGCTGAACCGCCTGACCGGCTGGGGCAGCCTCCCCTCCGCCGACGCCATCCGCGGCAAATACGAGAACAAAGCAGTAGCAGGCGGCTCACACGACCCCGACGACTCCGCCGTGAAACGCCTGGATCAGCACATCGCCATCGCCCGCGACCAGCGCGACACCTTCCTCGCCGCCATCGGCAAGCTGCAGGCTGTCGATCAGCAGTCCGCGGGCGCGATCGGCAATGCGGGGGCGAATATCTGATGGGGTTCTGGGATCCCCTCGAGTCGATCGGCATGGGTGTCTTCCACGTCGGCACGCTCGGAATCTTCAAGGTGATCGACAACCATGACCGGTCCGATAACGCCGACGAACAACGGCGTGCCCTCGATGACCAGGGCAAGCTGGCGTGGGAGGGCGACCGCACCATCATCGGCGACGAGTGGGCGCGGTTGCGTGCGGGCACGGATGTCACCATGCAGGAGGCCGCGGTGAAGGAACCCGAGCCGTTCAGCGCCTGGCCGCATCAGCGGATCTGGGAGGCCTTGCAGGGCAAGGACGGTCAGGGCGGGGTCGATGCCGGGCAGATCAACGCGACGGCCGACGGTTGGCGTCGGCTCACCACCGGCACCGAAACCGCTGTCAACAACTACCGCACCAACTTCGAACGGGTCTTGACCGAAAAGTGGTCCGGTGCTTCGGGTTCTGCGGCGATCGAGGCGGTGAAGAGTTACACCACCGAGGCCGCCAAACTGCCGACCACCTTCCAGATGGTCGCCAACGGTATCGACTACATGGAAGGCCTTCTAGGACAAGCGAAAATCGCCATTCCGAAACCGGAAGAGGTGAGCGCTTTCGACGGGTTCGTCGGCCATATCCCGGGCAACGGTGTGGTCAAGGCCGCTCAGCATCGGGCGAACGAAGCGGAGGCGGACGCTCGGCTGTTCATGATCGGCACCTATCAGCCGGGTGCGCTCACCGTCGACCAGCAAACTCCGGTGCTACCCCTCCCCCGGAACAATGTCACGGATCCGGGCGGCGGAGTGCCGGGTGACGGTTCGCCGGGAGATACGAACGGGGGCAACAACACCGACGACGGTGGCGGCGCGTCGACGAATCCTGCTGGTACGCCCGAGAATCCATCTGCCGAGACACCGCAGACGGCCGCTCCCGGTGACGATCAAGAGGACGACAACACAGACGACGACTCGACCAGCCCGGCAAGCACCGAGTCACCGGCCACAACGCCTGCTACGACGCCGACGACGACACCGGCCACACCCGGCGACAGCAAACTCGGGACTCCCGGCGCGGGGTCTCCCGGCTCAGGATCGCCGGGATCGGGATCGCCCGGCTCAGGCGTGCCCGGTGGTGCCGGAGTACCGGCCGCGGGACGCTCCGTCGCAGGCACACCCGGAGCCGCAGGGGCGCAGAACTCCGGCGCTCGCGCGGGGGCCTCGGCGGCGGGTGCGCGCGGTATGAGCGGGATGCCCGGCATGATGGGCGGCGGTGGAAGGGGCGGTGGGCGCGACGACGAGAACGAGCACACCACTCCGGACTACCTCATCCATGATCGCGAGCACGAACTCATCGGGCAGCTGCCACCGACGCTGCCGCCGGGCGGGGTGATCGGCGCATGAGCCGACCCCAAGCACCGACCCTTGATCACACCTGGGTGCTCGATCCACATGCCTTCGCCATCGGGCTGGAAGCGCACGGTCGGGACCGGATGCCGTACCCGCTGACCTATCGGCCCGAGTTCGCCGAGACCATGGAAATTCACCAGCAGCGGCGGGAAGCTGCCGGGCACAGGTTGGCCCAGGTGTACGACGCGGTCCTGGACAGGGTGTTCCGGGCCGTTCTCGAGCCCGAGGTCCGGGTGGAGATCCAGGGCTTACACGGACCGGGTCAGGCCGAGGTCGTGCGCGTTTATGCGGGCATCGTGGAGGATCACGCGGCGTTGGCCGTTCAGGCCTCGGGGCCGACGCGCGAGCAAGGCGGCGACATCACGCTCTCCGTTGTCCCGCTGGCCGACCTGGCAGCGGCGATCGTCGCGAAACTGCCACGCCTGCACGGTGGTTCGACACAGCGTTTCGAGGGCAGGCGCAGCGATCTAGAGACGGCGACCTTCGCTCGCCACCCCACCCGCCTGTCCCCGGTCGAGCACACGCAACGCTTCTTCCGGCGGCCCCGAATCGGCACGGGCGAGATCACCGTTTTCCCTGGGTTCCAGGTCGATTCCCGGCCCACTTCCGACGGCAAGGCGTTCCTCTGGCTCGACTACCCCGACGACGGCCGCTACCTCCTGCAACACCACGACACCGACAATTTCACGGTGATCCCCGGCCCACCCGCCGAGTTGGAGCATCGCCTCTCCAGGCACATAGCCATCTTCACCGATCGCAGATGAACCTTTACCGTCGATCGGATTCGACGCGGCGGGTGTAGCCGTGGGGCCTGCGCGTGTCAGGCAGCGGGAGTGCCGTCCCAGGTGACGAGTTTCCAGCCCTTCGCGGGACTGCCCTTGACGATTACGCGGCCGGTGTTGCGGATGGGGTCGGACTGGAGTTTGGTCATGTCGGGGTTGCTGACGGTCATGAGGGTCCAGACCATGATGGAGCCGCCGTGGGAGAAGATCGTGGCGCGCTTGTTGCCGCGGTCCTGGATGTCCTGGATCGAGTCGTCCATGCGCTTTTTGAATTCGTGGCCGTTGATCGAGCCGGGGATGCGGGCGTCGAGGTTGCCCTGCATCCACTGGACCGGTGCGGCGAAGTAGTTCGCCATCGCGTCCTTCTCGGGTGTGCCTTCGTAGATTCCGGCTTCGATTTCGTGGAAGCCCTCCTCGACGACAACGGGGCGGTCGCACAGTTCCGAAGTGGGCAGCGCGGTCTGCTGTGTCCGCACCATTGTCGAGGCGTAGACACCGTCGAACTTGCAGTCGGCCAGGCGCAGCGCGGCCGCGGCGGCTTGCTCCCAGCCTTTGTCGGTGAGGTCGGGGCCTGGGATGGATGTGTCGATCAGGCCTGATGCGTTGCCGGCCGATTCGGCGTGGCGGACGAAGGTGAGGGTCATTTCACCTGTCTGCGGTGCGGCGGCCGCACTACCGCCGCCGGCTGTGATGACGGCAACCGCGGCGATGACCACGGACAGACGTGACGCGATCTGGGGCATAGGGACTCCTCGAGTAACCGGTGTGGGCCCACGCTGGTGCATGAATGCGACCCGTTCCGGGACGGTAGGTTCGCACCCGACCGGTCGCCACGTCGTCTCCCGATGAACGGCACGTTATCTACTTTTCGCGAGGACCCGGTAGACGAAGACGATCTGCCAGAGGCCGATGAACAGTGTCGGGAGGCGTTCGTAGAAACCGGCCGCCGATTGGGCACCGGCCGGTGTCGATTCCACGGCGGCGAAGAAGGCTCCGACCGCTGCTAGCGAGAACACGGCGGTGGCGACGGAGAAGGCCGACCACATGCGGGCGTCGCGGGACACGGCGGTGAGGGCCGCCACGGGAAAGGCCGTGAACACGACGAGGGCGCCGAGGTTGTGGATGCTGCCGGTCGCGGTGACGACCGTGGGGGCTCCTTCGGGGAAACCGAGCACCGGGTCCGTGGGGAAAAATCCGATGCCTATCAGCCCGGCGGCGGCGACCAGCAGGGCGAGGTACCCGGCGGTGCGCAGGGACGCGGTGCGGCGGAGCCCTTCGGCGAAGAGCACCGTCAGGATGCCGTAGAGGACGAAGTTGCTGTTCTGGATCCAGCCGTGGGGGGCGAGGCTGAGGGCGCTGATGGTGTCGTGGGAGGAGTCGTAGCCGGCCTGGAGTGCGCCGTTGATCAGGTAGCCGAGGACGAAGACGGCCGGACCGAAGGCGCCCGCCACCAGCAGATGTGTACTGCGTATGCTCACAAATACAAAGTACACATTTTGTGCGTACTAAGTACACATCAGGAGTGGAACAGGCGTGACTTCTCTCTGGGAACGGCTCACAGAAGGCGACCGGAACGCCGGTAAACCCTTGTCCGCCAGGCGAATTGCCGAGACCGCGGTGGCGGTGGCCGACGTCGACGGGCTCGACGCCATCACGATGCGCCGGCTCGCCACGGAGCTCGGGGTGGCGCCGATGGCTGCCTACCGGCATGTGGCGAGCAAGGACGAGGTGCTGGAACTGATGGTCGACCTCGTCTACGGCGAGGTCGAATACGCGGCCGGCGACGGCTGGCGCGCGACGCTGCGTGAGCTTGCGACGGCTCTTCAGGCGCTGATCCTGCGGCACCCCTGGCTCACCCGGCTCACCGCACCGGAGCTCGTCTACGAACTCACACCCAACCGCATGGCTCTGACCGAGCACGCCTTGACCGCGCTCCACGACGACCTCGGTCTCGACCTCGACACGGCGATGGCGGCCGCGCGAACGGTTTTCGCGTATGTGCAGGGTGCGACCGGCGCCGAGATCGGCCTACGCGCGCTCATGGACGATCGCGGCTGGACCACCGGCGCGCAGGCACGCACCGGTCTGTCCACCCAGATGACCTGGCTGCTAGGCACCGGTCGCTATCCGACCTTCCAGCGCTATGTGCACGAGGCACGGCGCAAGGACGACCTGCGCTGGCAGTTCGACACCGGCCTCGAGCAGGTGCTCAACGGCATCGAAGCGCGTCGGTGACCTACTTCCCGCGCAGTCCGAAGGGGTTGCCGTCGGGGTCGGCCAGCGTGCAGATGCGGAGGTCGGGGGCAACTGTCTGCGGGCCCGATTTCTCGGTGGCTCCTGCGGCGAGCAGGGCGTTTCGGGTGGCGTCGAGGTCGTCGACGTCGGTCATCGCGACCGGTCCGGTGGCGCGGTCGCCCTGGGGGTTGAGACTGATCTCGAAGCCGTTGACGTTGTAACCGACGTAGTAGGGCTGGTCGGTGTGGGGTTGGCCGTAGAGGGCCGTATAGACCTTTTTGGCGGCTTCCAGGTCGGAGACGGGAATGACGACGGCGCCGATGGCGGGACTCATGGTGCTTCCTTCCGAAAAACAGCGGGACTGCGTCGAATGGAAAACGGTCGAGAACCAGCGTAACCAGCGATAACGCCGAACAGGCGGATCCATCGCGGGGGGCATGCCGGACGCGAGCAGGCGAGGCTGCCCGCGTCCAGGTGCTCAGAGAGCGGCGGCCAGGGTTCGCACAGCCAGGGTCCACAGGTCGGCGAAACGGTCGGCCTGTGCTTCGGTGAACAGGGCGGTGCTCCAGCGGAAGTTGGTCGTCAGGGCGGGGCCGGCGGGGGTGGTGCCGATGCCAGCGATGACGTCTACCGCGTAGCGCAAGGGAAGGTCGGGTTCCGGGTCGAGTGGGAGGGCGGTGTCGTGGGCGCCGACCAGCAGAGACCACGGGTCGGTGTTGTTGCCGCTGAGGTCGATTCGGCCGAGGTAGTTGAATTCGACCTGGGGTTCGGCGGCGGTGCGCAGTTCGGGGACGCGGTCGACGTAGCGGAGGAGTCCGTAATCGAGGCCCTGGTGCGGGATTTCACGCAGGTGGCGGGTTACCGAGTCGAGCAGGTTGCGGGCGGCGGCCGGATCAGCTTGGGCGCGTGCGACATCCACGCACTGGTCCCCGATGCCGAGGCGGACGGGGAACACGCTGGTGAACCAGCCGAGGGTGTTGGCGGTGTCGGTGCCGAGTTCGGCGTCGGCGCGGCCGTGGCCCTCGAGGGCGATCAAAGCGCCTGCGGCTGGATCGTTTCCGTTGTTCGCGTGCAGCGAGGCCATGGTCATGGTGAGGGCGGTGAGCAGGAATTCGCGGACGCCCTCGTCCTTGCCGATGCGGTCGAGGAGGCGCTGGGTCACCTCGACGGGGGTGGCGACGGTGTTCACGCGCAGACTCGACCAGGTGTCGGACGCGGGGGCGGGGTGCCGGGAACCGAGGGGCGCGTCGGGTCGGCGCACCTGGGCCGCCCAATAGTCGCGCTGGGCAAGCACTTCCGGCGTGCGGGCGCGCTGCCACATGGCCTCGGACCACTGCCGGTAGGAGGTGAACTCCGGGAGCATCTTCGGGGTGACGCCGGACTGGATCTGCTGCCAGGCGGCGGCGAGACCGTCGATCATGATGTGCCAGGACACCACGTCGACAGCCAGGTGGTGCACCGCGAGCAAAAGGATGTCGCCGGGATCGCCATCAGCGTCGTCCCCGGAATTGTTCGCGTCGCCCGAGGTCTGGTCGACTTCCGACGAGCCCGGTGCACCCGGGAACCACACCGCGCGCACCATCTCCCCCGACCTCGGGTCGATCGCGTCGTTGGCGATACGCGCGTATTCCGTGATGGCGGAATCCAGTTCGGAACCGGCGAGTCCACGCGGCGCTTCGATCACCACGTCGCCCGCGGCAACGACACCGGGCGCGCGGGTGAGCAGGCGCGGACCATCGGGCGTATCGGTGAGCACGGCACGCAGGGTGTCGTGTGCGTCGAGCAAAGCCTGCAGCGTGGATTCCAGTCCGGCACGGTCGATTCCGGCAGGCAGGCGGAGCAGGGCGGTCTGGGTGAAGCGGCGGTAGTTGCCGTACTCGTACATCCACGACACCACCGGCAGCGGCGGAACCACACCGTAGGAGTCGGCACCTACCTGGGCGGCGGCGGGTGCGTCGTCGACGGCGGCGGCGAGTTCGCGGATGGTCGGGCAGGCCAGAACCATGCGCGGGTTGAGCGCTAGCCCTCGGCGGCGGGCCTTGTTCACCAGGGAGATGGCGACGATGGAGTCGACACCGAGTTCGTAGAAGTCGGCGTCGACACCGGGGGCGCGACCGTCGAAGAGTTCGGCGAAGACCTCGCTGAGGGCGATCTCGGTCGGCGTCTCGGCGGCGGCATTGCTGTCGGCCGACGAAAGCGCTTGTTCGGCGAGCTCGTTCAGTGCGTGCCCGTCGAGTTTGCCGTTGACGTTCACCGGCAACCGGTCGAGGACGACGATGCGCGCGGGAATCATGTACGCGGGCAGGCGCTGCGCGAGGTCGGCGCGCACCCGGCTCACCACGACGGCACGCCCGGCCTTGCCGACGACGAAGCCGACCAGCGACGCGCCACCGGCACGACGGACCACGGTGACGGCGACGGTGTCGATATCGGCCGAGCGGCGCAGCGCGGTCTCGATCTCGCCGACCTCGATGCGGTACCCGCGCACCTTCACCTGCGCGTCGGCGCGGCCGAGGTAACCGAAGCGGCCACCCGGCAGGCGGCGGACGAGGTCACCGGTGCGGTACATGCGCTGCCCCGGGCGGGCCGGGTCGGCGACGAACCGGTCGGCGGTGATGGCGGGTTTGCCCAGGTAGCCGCGGGCCAGCTGCACGCCGGACAGGTACAGCTCACCGACGATCCCCTGCGGAACCGGGCGCAACCGTGAGTCGAGGACGTAGCCGACCATGCCGCCGTTGGCGGTGCCGATCGTCGGGATTTCCGAGGTGGCGACCGGGGCGACGACGGCTTCGACGGTCGTCTCGGTCGGCCCGTAGCAGTTGTACACAGCCGTCCCCGGGAGGGCGCGCAACCGTGCCCACAGGGCGGTGTCGATGGCCTCACCCCCGAGAGCGAGGACGGGCAGCTCACGATCGAGCAAGCCCGCCGCCGCCAGCTGGGCCAGCATCGAGGGGGTCGTGTCGATCATATCGATCTCGAATTCGGCCATGCCCGAGACGATTCGGTGTGCGTCGCGCATCTCGTCGGCATCGAAAAGGTGCAGGCCCTGGCCCGCGAAGAAGCCGACCATCGGCTGCCAGGAAGCATCGAACCCGAGCGACCAGGCGTGCGCGATGCGCAGCGGGCGACCGAGTTTCGCCATCGCCGGGCGGTAGAACCGCTCGAGATGATCGGCGAAGTACCCGGCCAGCGCGGCGTTCGTGCCGACGACACCCTTGGGCTCGCCGGTGGAGCCGGAGGTGAAGATGATGTAGGCGGCGTGGTCGAGCTCGCGGTGGACGACGGGGGCTTGCGCGGGGCGGTTCGCGATCCGGTCGACGACCTCGGCGTCGTCCAACGTGAGCACCGCGGTGCCGGAGCCCGCGATCCCGTCGAGCACGTGACGATCCTTGCCGAGGACGACGGCGAGCACCGGGTTCGACTGGCGCAGAACGGATTCGATGCGACCGCCGGGCAAGCTGATGTCGACAGGGACGTAGGCCGCACCGGCAGCGAACGTGGCAAGAATGGCCACGATCGCATCGGTGCCGCGAGGAAGCATCAGGGCGACAACGGTTTCCGGGCCGACACCGTGTGCGGCGAACTCGGCGCCCAGGCGGCAGGCACGATCGTGCAGTTCGCGGTAGGTGAAGTGTTCGCCCGAGGTGGTGGTGAGGGCGGTGGCGTCCGGGGTCGCGGCGACCTGCTGCTCGAACAGCTCCCAGGGTGTGGACGAGGGCGCGGGCACGAGGTCTGCGGCAGCACTGGCTAATTCGGCATGCTCCGCAGGTGTGAGCAGGTCGATGGCGTCGAGGGTCGCCCCGGCGTCGAGGGTGGGCAGGGTGCACAGGATGGTGACCAGGCGGGCGCCGAGGTCGGCAGGGTCGAGGTGGCCGAGCAGGGCGGGCACCGCCTCGACGAGGACGAGCAGTTCGCCCTCGCTCATGTGCGAGACCACGGTGAGCGGGTAGTGGGCGAGACTTTCCATCTCGATGGGCCGGAACCGGGCGCCGTCGGCGGCGGTGACGGTCTTGATCGCGTCGTCGATGGGGGCGTTCTCGAACACGAACAGGGTGTCGAACAAGGCGCCGTGGCCTGCCGCGCGCTGCAGCGTCGACAGGCTCAGGTAGCCGATATCGCGCATGGTCGACGAATCACGTTGCAGCCGAGCACATTGCGCGACAACCGGTTCGGCCGATTCGAGCCGGTGCACGACGGGGACGGTGTTGATGAACAGCCCGACCATGCCCTCGACACCGGCCAGCTTCTCCGGGCGGCCGCTGATGGTGGTGCCGTAGACGACATCCGTACGGTCGGTGATCCGGCCCAGCAGCACCGTCCAGGCGAACTGCACGGCGGTATTGAGCGTCATACCGTTGGCGCGCGCCCACTGCTGCAAGGCTTCGGTTTCGCCGGTGGACAGGCGAAGTCGGGTGGTCTCGGGGACCGAGGAATCGCGCGCACCGGTACCGTCGGCCAGCACCAGCGGCGCGCTCACCTGACCCAGGTACTCGGCCCAGCGACGCGCGGCGGCATCGTGGTCCTGGGCGCCGAGCCAACCGATGTAGTCGCGGTACGGGCGCGGGGCGGGCAACCCGTCCAGACTGCCGCCCGCCTGGTACACGGCGAGCAGTTCGGTGAAGAACACCGCGACCGCCCAGCCGTCCATCAGGATGTGGTGGGCGGTGAGGATCATCCGCTTGCGTGGCTGCGGTGCGTCGGTGACGTTCAGCAGCAGGATCCGCAGCGCCGGACCACGGCTCAGGGTGAACGGCACGCGCCGCTCCGACTCCGCGATGGAATCGAATTCGCTCGCCACCGCGTCACGTTCGGCCCACGGCAGCTCGGCGTGCGACGGGATGATCTGCACCGGCTTGGGCACGTCGGTGTCCCAGAACGCGGCCCGCAGGTTCGGGTGACGGTCGAGCATCGCCTGGGCGCTGCGGCGCAGCAGGGCGGTGTCCAGCGGGCCGTCGATGTCGACGACGAACTGCATCGTGTAGAGGTCGATCTCGGTGCCGGCCATCCGCGACAGGGAGAACAACCCCTCCTGCAGGGGGCTCAACGCGAGTACGTCTTCGATCTGCGGCGCACTCATGCTGCGTCCTTTCCTAGTGGTCGGGTCGTCGGATAGCCGAGACCCGGTCGACATGCGGCGCCGCACCGTGCCGGGCTGGTACCCGACAGGTGCGGCGCGGATGCCGGGTTGTTCATCCCTGTGCGGACCAGGCCGCGGTGAGGGCGGACAGGGCGTCGGAGTCGAGGCCGGACGCGCTCATCGGCGCGTGCTCGACCTGCTCGGGCGCTTCGGTTTCCGCCTCGCGGGGCGCGGCGTCGACGGCGGCGGCCAGTTCGGTGATGGTCGCGCACTCGAACACCATCTGCGGGGTCAGCGGCAATCCCTGGGCGGCGGCACGGGCCGACCACTGGATGGAGATGACGCTGTCGCCGCCGAGGGCGAAGAAGTTGTCGTCGCCGGTGACGTCGTCGATCTCGAGGAGCTCCTCGATCAGGGCGATCAGGGTGCGCTCGGTGTCCGAATCGGCGGCTCCCCCGGCGGCGGCCGTCGTGGCGACGGGTGCCGGGACGGCGAGCAGCCGGTCCAGGTCGGCCTGCGGCAGCACCCGCAGGTCGGCGATCGGCTGGTCGGGGTTGTCGGCGAAGGCGCGCAGGGTGGCGGCCAGGGCGTCGGCGATGAGCGCGGCGGTGGCCGGTTCGTACAGGTCGGCGTTGACGACGACGCGCACATCCATGCCGCCCTCGGCGGTCACGTTCAGACTCAGGTTCAGATCGAGGAACGAGACGTCGAAGTCGGCGGGCAGCACAGTGACCGTACTGGCACCCGAGGTCGCGAACGGCAAGGTGGTCGGCGCCCAGTCCGCTCCACGGAAATGAATCATGCTCTGGAACAACGGGTTCCGCGACCGCGAACGGCGTGGATTGAGTGCCTCGACGAGACGCTCGATCGGCAGTTCCTGGTGCGCGTTGGCATCCAGCACCACATCGCGGGCCCGGATCACGGTGTCGCGCAGGGTGGTCGCGCCCGACAGATCGTTGCGGAGCACGACCATGTTCGCGAACAGCCCGATCAGGTTCGTGGTGGCCGGATCGGTGCGTGCCGCGACGGGCGTGCCGAGGGTGATGTCGGTGCCGCCGCCGAGCGTGTGCAGCAGGGTCGCGACCGCCGCCTCGCACACCATGAATTCGGTTGCGCCACTACCTTTCGCGAGGGACTCGAGACCGGAGCGGACGCTCGCGGGCAACGAGAAGGTGACCACCTCGCCACGCTTGCCGAGCACCGGCGGGCGCGGACGGTCGTGGGCCACCGAGATCTCGTCGGGCACCCCGGCCAGCGCGGTGCGCCAGAAGTCGATCTGGGTCTGCGCGAACTCGCTCGGCGCCGCCTGGTCGAACAGCTCACGCTGCCACAGGGCGTAGTCGGCGAACTGGATCGGCAGCGGCTCCCAGGCAGGGGCGCTGCCCTGCTCGCTGCGGGCGCGGTAGGCGGTGGTCAGGTCGTCGAGCAGCACACCGAAGGAGGCGTGGTCGGCGACGATGTGGTGCACCAGCAGCGACAGCACGTGGGTGTTCGCGTCGAGTTCGAGCAGTTCGGCACGCAGCAGCGGCTCGCCGTCGAGGGTGAACGCGTAGCGGGCGATCTCGGCCAGCTCGGCCGACACCTGGTCGGCGGCGATCTCCCTGACCGGCAGCGCGACCTCGGTGGCCGGGTGGATCACCTGGTAGGGCACACCCTCGTGTTCCGGGAACGTGCTGCGCAGGGACTCGTGGCGGGCCACGACATCACCGAGCGCGGCGCGCAACGCGGCGATGTCGAGCGGGCCGTCGAAGCGCATGGCCAGCGGGAGGTTGCCGACCGAACCCGCACCTTCCATGCGGTACTGGAACCACATCGCCAGCTGCGAGTACGACAGCGGGATGCGCTCGCCGCGCGGTCGGCCACCGATCGCGGGGCGGGTGGTCGGTGCCGCAGCGACCGCATCGGCGCTGGCCGCGGGCGCCGGTTCGGCTGCCTCGTCGACATCGGAATCGACCGCATCCAGGTCCATGTCGAACTCGGCGAGGAACCGGGCGACCAGATTCGCGGCGAGCGCGGCGGGGGTCGGGCTGTCGAAGATGACGCGCACGTCGAGTTCGATGCCGAATTCCGCGCGGACCTGCGCGACCAGGCGGGCGGCGAGCAGCGAGTGTCCGCCGAGTTCGAAGAACGAGTCCTCCGCGCCGACCTCGTCGAGGTTGAACAGGGCGCCGAACAGGGCGCACATCTTGCGTTCGGTGGCCGTGGCGGGCGCGCGGTGGGTGCGCGCGACGGCCGGGGTAGCGGCGGGCAGGGCGCGCTTGTCGAGCTTGCCGTTGACCGTGAGCGGGACCTCCGGGATCACCGCGAACGCGCTGGGCACCATGAAGTCCGGCAGACCGGCCGCGGCGAAGGCCTGGATCTGCTCGAGGTCGATGAACCCTTCGGCGGGCACCACGTAGGCGGCGAGCATGGCGCCGATGGCCGGCTCCTCGGTCACGACTACCACGCACTGGGCGACCGACGGGTGCGCGGCGATGGCGGCTTCCACCTCACCGAGTTCGATGCGGAAACCACGCACCTTCACCTGCTCGTCGGCCCGGCCGACGAACTCGAGCTCACCGAAGTTGTTGCGGCGCACCAGGTCACCGGACCGGTACAGCCGTGCGCCGGGGTTGAACGGATCGGCGACGAAACGCTGCGCGCTCAGCGCGGGGCGGTCGAGGTAACCGCGGGCGAGCTGATCGCCGCCGAGGTAGAGCTCACCGACCACACCGTCGGGCACCAGCTGCAGCGCCTCGTCGAGGACGTAGGTGTAGACGTTGCGGTTGGGCACGCCGATCGGCACCACGCCGGTCCCCTGCGGCCCGTGCACCGGCATGTAGGTCGAGCAGACCACGGCCTCGGTGGGCCCGTAGTGGTTGCGCAGTTCGGCTTCCAGGGTGTTGGCGAAGCGGTCGGCCACCTCGCCGGGCAGCGCCTCGCCACCCACGGGAACCTGACGCAGCGAACGCCATTCGCTCACCTCGGGCAGCAGCAGGAAGGTGCTCAGCATCGACGGGACCATGTGCAGCACGGTCACCTGACGACGGGTGATGAGGTCGGCGACATAGCGGATGTCGCGGAACGGCTTGGGTTTCGGCACCACGATCTGCGCACCCACCGACAGCGGGATGGCGATGTCGGCGAGCGAGGCGTCGAAACTCACCGACGACGACTGCATCATCCGGTCGGCGGGCGTCATGTCCCACTCGGCGGAGAAGCACACGATGTGTTCGGCGATCGCGTTGTGCGGCACCGGAACACCCTTGGGCTTGCCGGTGGAGCCCGAGGTGTAGATGACGTAGGCGAGGTTGGCCGGGCGCAGCGGGCGCAACCGGTCGGCATCGGTCGGCGCGGACCCGGACAGTTCGGCTGCCGTCTCCTCGGCGGCGACCAATTCGACCGCGCCGAGCAGCAATCGGGGGTTCGCGTCTTCGACGAGGTACTCGATGCGGTCTTCCGGGTAGGCCGGATCGATCGGCAGGTACGCGCCGCCTGCCTTCAGCACGGCGAGCACGGCGACGATGAACTCGACCGAGGTGCCCAGGCGCAGGCCGACGATGTCCTCGGTGCCGATGCCCTGTCCGATCAGCCAGTGCGCCAGGCGATTCGCGCGGGTGTGCAGCTCGGCGTAGGTGAGTTCGGCGGTGTCGGAGACCAGTGCGAGCGCGTCGGGCGATGCGGCGGCGGCCGCTTCGAACAGGGCTACGAGAGTGGTGGCGGGCTGGTCGACGAGCAGACCGTGGGAGCGGTCGAGCAGTGCGGCGCGCTCGTCGGCGGCGAGCATCTCGAGGTCGCGCAGCCTGCGGGTCGGCTCCCGCAACGCGCTGTCGAGGAGCACACCGAAGTGCCCGAGCAACTGATCGACCAGGGCGTCGGACAGCACGTCGGTCTGGTATTCGGCCTCGACCACGGCGGTGCCGTCGGTGTCGAGCACCACGGCGAAGGCCAGCGGCACCTGCGCGCTCACGGCACCGAGTTCGAGCAGGGTTGAGGTGACGCCGTCGATGGCGAAACCGTCGGCGCTCTTGCGCACGCTGAAGCCGAGACGGACCAACTGGTCGAGACCGTCGCGACCGGCGACGCGGTCCGGGTTCGCTTCGCGCACCACACGATCGATACCGACACCGCGGCGCGCGAAGGCACCGGTGCAGGTTTCGCGAACGGCGGCGACGAGGGTGGTGAAGTCGTCGCCGGTGCCGATACCCGCGCGCAGCAGCAGGGTGTTGCCGAAGTAACCGATGAGCTGCTCGGTGCCCGCCGGGCGGTCGGTGACGGGGATGGAGACGAGGAAGTCGTCGGCGGCGGTGTAGCGGTGCACGAGGGCGTCGAAGGCGGCCAGCAGCACCATGAACGGGGTCGCGGCGTGTTCGCGCGCGAATTGTTCGGTGCGGGTGACGAGGTCGGCCGGGAGCCGGTGGGTGCGGCGCTGCGCCTGCCTGCCCGCGGTTGCCGAGGCCGAGCCGGGTAGTTCTAGAGGTTCGGGCAGGGGGCGCAGGGCGTCGCGCCAGTAGGCGACGTCGTCGGCCGCGGGTTCAGCGGTGGGGGCGATGGCGGCGAACTGCACGGTGTCCGCCTGCGCGGGCGCGCTGTCGGCTTGCGTGGGCACGGTGCGGTAGGCGGCGTTGAGCTCGGTGAAGAAGACGGCCCAGGAGTCGTCGTCCCAGCAGATGTGGTGGATGGTGAACAGCACCACGTGCTGGTCGGCGCCGGTGCGGATCAGGGTGGCGCGCAACGGCAGCTCGGTGCCGAGGGCGAAGGGGCGGCTGAACTCGCGCTGCGCCAGCACCTCCACCCGCAGGTCACGGCCGGATTCGGCGAGGTCGGTCAGGTCGTGGGTGGTCCACTCGGCGCGGGCGTCGGTGGTGAAGACCTGGAACGGTTCGCCCTCGGCGTCCACACCGTAGGTGGTGCGCAGGATGTCGTGGCGGGCGACGACGGCGTTGAACGCGGTGTGCAGGCGATCGGCGTCGAGCGGGCCGGTGAGGCGGTAGGCCACGCAGATGTTGAGGGCGGTGTCCTGCGGGTCGCGGGTCTGCAGGAACCACATGCGGCGCTGGCCCGGCGTGAGCGGGCGGCGCTCTCCCGCCGCGATGCGCGGCACGGCGACGGGTGCGGTGGACGCGGCCATGCCGCGCTCGCGCAGCTTCTGCTGTAACAGCTGCTTGCGGCGTTCCGCGACGGACAGGGTGGCTTCGGTGTCTGACATGTTCTTTCGGCCCCTAGCCCTGGTTGGTGTTCTGTGCCATCAGCTGCACGACGTCGTCGAGCGACGCGCCGCCGAGAATCGCCGCGACCGGCAGATCCCGGTCCAGCTCCGCCTTCACGCGCTTGCGGAAGTCCAAGGCCTGCAACGAGTCGAGGCCGAGGGCGACCAAGGGCATGGTCGCGTCGATGGATTCGGCGCTGTCACCTCCGATCACCTTCAGCAGTTCGGTGCGCACGCGCAACTCGAGCGAGGAGTTGTCGGGCTGCGCCGCCGATTCGGCGGATACGGCCACGGACGACTGCGCGGACGTGGGCGGAATCTCCTGGGAGACAAGGGAAACCGGCGTGGGCTTCGGCGCGACAGCGGAAACCGCTACGGTCGCGCACTCGAGACCGGTGAGCACGCTGTCCTGGCCGAACGCACCGAGTACCTCGCGCAGGAAGTCCCAGTCGGCGGCGATGATCATGCCGTCGCGCACCGGCGCGGTGAAACCCGCCTCGATGGCATCGGCGGGGACCATCGGGAACACGCCGGCCTCTTCCACGCGGGCGAACCCGGCGTCATCGAGCGGGCCCGCCACGCTCCACAGCCCCCACTGCAGGCTGGCCGCGGCGATACCACGGGCGCGCAGCCTGCGGGCGGCGACATCGAGCATGCGGTTGGTGACCGCGTACAGGATCTGGCCGCGCCCGCCGATGGTCGCGGCCATCGAGGAGCACAGCAGCACCCGGCAGTCGGTGGTCAGCGGCACGGTGTCGATCAGGGTGTCGAGGCAGTGCAGCTTGGCGCGGGCGGCGGTGTGTACGGCCTCGGCGGTGACCTGGTCGAGTTCGGCGTCGACGTAGTTCACGGCAGCGTGGATCACCAGACCGGCCGGGCGGTCGGCGATCTCGGCAGCGAAGGCCTTCGCCGATTCCGGATCGCTCACATCACAGGACCGCACGACGATCTCGGTGGCGCCGAGGCCACGCAGACGCGCCAGTTCCGTTGCCAGAACCGGGGTTTCGCCGCTGCGGCTGAGCAGGGTGACGCGGCCGGTGCCCGTACGCGCGAGGTGATCGGTGAAACGCAGGCCGAGCTGACCGGTGCCACCGACGATCACCACGTGATCGAGACCCTCGGCGAGCGAACCGGTTTCGGCGGTCTCGTCGACCACCAATCGCTTGACGAAGAGCTTGCCCGCACGCAGCGCCAGCTCCGCCTCACCGCTGGAATGCACCGCACCGACGATCCGGGCCGCGTGCGCGATCGGATCCTCGTTCGCGGCGAGATCGAGGTGGCGGAACAGGGTACCGGGGTGTTCGATCCCGACGCTGCGGAACCCGGCCGCGACGCCTGCCTGGAACAGACCGGGGATCGGATCGCTCTCGTGCACGGTCTCGCCACCGACGGTCAGCAGCCAGCATTCGCCGCCCGGACGCAGCACGGAAAGCGCTGGGGCCCAGTTCCGTTCGGCGAAGAACGAGGTCAGTGCATCGACAGCCGTAGAAGTGTCGTCGGCCGCCGACGGTGGCAGCAGGACAACGACGGAATCGAACGGCTGCGTACGCACCGAGTCGGGCAGGCCGCGCGCGGCATGCTCTTCGCCGGGTTCGGCGGAGCTCATCGCACCGGCGGCGGATCCTCGATCGTCCGCCTCAGCGCCCGCGCCGACAGCCGGGTTCAGTTCTGACGGGCCGAGCACACGAGCCTCGGCACCGTGACGGTCCGCGGCCTTCACCAGGGCGGCGGCCAGAGCCGCACACTCACCTGTGTGGTCCACGACGAGCAGGCTGCGCGGGGCGGTCAGGGTGCGGCGCTGGAGTGGGGTCCATTGTTCGACCAGCCGTTGGGGTTTCGGCGTGGTGACCAGAAGTTCGGGCGGGGTTGCCGACTCGTCGGGGGCGGCCCAGAGGCGCTTCGGGGCGGTGACGGTGTGCGGGAAGTCGCGCAGCGGCAGCGTGACGGTGTCGTCCACGCGCAGCGCGTCCCAGCGGTAGCCGGCGTCGAGCACCGCGACCTGGGCGAGATTACGGGTGAACTCCGAGAGGCCCTCGGCGGTGCGCAGCGACGTTCCGAGGACACGGAAGTCGCGCTGCGGCAGGCCGGGACGCGACGGCACGAGGCCGAGGTTCTCCTGCAGGGCCAGCTGCAGCACGGGGTGTTCGGCGACCTCGATCAGCAGGTCCACGCCATCGCTGCCCGCCGCGATCACGGCCTTGTCGAAACGCACCCGGTTGCGCAGGTTCCAGTACCAGTAGTCCTGGTGATTCAGGTCGGAGCCGATCTTCGCGCCGAGCGTCGCTCCGTAGCAATCGATCTCGGATTCGGTGAAGTGCGTACTACTCATCTCGTCGCCGAGCATGTCGACGAAATCGGCGCGCAGCTCGGCCACGATGGAGGTGTGTGCGGGGTAGGCCACGCGGATCTCGCGAGCGAACTGGCCGCGTTCGGTCGCGGTGGCGACCAGGTCGACAATGGTCTCGCGGTCACCGGAGATGGCAAGGATGTGCGGCGAGTTCACCACCGACAGCTCGGCCCAGCCCGAATGCCTGGCCAGCAACGCCTCGCAGGACTCGCGGTCCATACCGAGCACGGCCATCGAGTAGCCACGCGGGGAGATGCGCTCGACCAGGCGGGCGCGGTGGGTGACGGCGAGGACCGCGTCGCGCAGGGTCATCACACCCGACACCGCACCGGCGGCGAGCTCACCCTGGCTGTGCCCGATCGTCGCCTGCGGCGCCACGCCTGCGGCCCGCCACAGCGCGGCGAGGCCGGTCATGTGGAACATCAGGGCGGGCTGCACTTCCCACACCGTGTCCTCGTACTGCCCCTCGTCGCCGAGCAGGTAGTGCAGCGGCTGAGAGTGGCCGAACCGTTCGTGGTGGATGGCGGCGCACTCGTCGACGGTAGTGCGGTAGGCCTGCGATTGCGCGTAGAACAGCGCACCCATTCCGGGTCGCTGGCTGCCCTGACCGGGGAATACGAAACCGATGCGGCGAGAGCTCGCGGGGACGTCACCGAGAACGACGTCACGGTGGTCGGCACCGGTCGCGATGGCGTCGAGCGCCGCCCGCAACTCAGCCGATGGGGGTTCCACACCGTTCCAGGCTCCGCCATCTGCCCGCGCGGGCGACTGATCGCCCCTGGGTCCCCCGGTAGCCGGCTGGGCCATGATCAGTGCCCGCCGACGGCGCGGCATCCGGGTGCGGAACAGCATGTCGGCCAGCCGTTCCGGTGTCACCGCAGGGTGCGCGTCGACGTAGTCGCGCAGCGCGGCAGCCTCCGCACGCAGTCCGTCGGCACTGTCGGAGGACAGCAGAACAGGAACGCTGCCGTCGGGCAGACGGTACTCAGCCATGATTGGTTTCCTCCAGCACCGGCAGGCCGACAATGGCGTGCGCGTTGGTTCCCGCGACACCGAACGACGACACCGCGGCGTAGCGCAGCCCGTCGGGGCGCGGCTTCCACTCGGTCGCCTCGGCCGCCAAACGCAAAGTGGTTGCGCCCCAGTCGATATCGGCGTTCGGCCGATCCGCCCACAGGCTCGGCGCGATGGTGCCGTGCTCGCCGCACAGCAGCACCTTGATGAGCCCGAGCATGCCCGAGGCCGCCTGCGCGTGACCGGCATTGGACTTCACCGAACCGAGCAGCGGGGCATCGGAACGATCGGGGTTGCCGTAAGTCGCGGCGAGCGCGGTCAATTCGAGCGGATCGCCGACGGCGGTTCCGGTGCCGTGGCCCTCGATCAGACCGATATCGTCGACGCTCACCCCCGCGGCGGCCACGGTCGCCTCGATCAGTCGCCGCTGTGCGTCCGCGCTCGGCACGGCGATCGGCGCACCGGCGCCGTTGTGGTTCACCCGGGAACCGAGCAGCTGCCCGTAGATCCGATGGCCCAGCGCCTTCGCGCGCGACTCTCGTTCCAGCACGATCACGCCCGCGCCCTCACCCCACAGGGTGCCGGTCGGGTCGGCGGCATAGGAACGGCAGTGGCCGTCGGTGGCCAGGGCGTTGTTCTTGGAGAACTCGTAGAACGCGCCGGGCGTACCCATCACGCACACGCCGCCTGCCAGCGCCCAGTCGCACTCCCCCGCCCGGATCGCCGACGCGGCCTGATGCACGGCGGTGAGCGACGACGCGCACGCGGTGTCCACGCTGATCGACGGGCCGACCAGGCCGAGCCCGTGCGAGATCCGCCCGGCCACCGCACCGAGCGCGGTGCCGGTGCCCCGGTATCCGCTGTACTCGTTGACGCCCGCCGCGCGCGGACCGTATTCGGTGATCGACACGCCCATGAAGACACCGGCCGGATCACCGTCGAGCGCACCGGGGTTGATGCCCGCGTGCTCGAGCGCGCGCCACGCCACCCGCATGGCCACCCGCTGCTGCGGGTCCATCGCGACCGCCTCACGCGGGGTGATGCCGAAGAACTGGGCGTCGAATTCCGTCGCGCCGTCCAGGAATCCACCGGCGTCGCGGACGGGCGCCCAGCCGTCGAGCTTGCCGAGGGCGAACAGTTCGGCCAGCGGCCAGTCACGGTCGCGCGGGAACGGGCCGATCAGTTCCCGGCCGCCGGCGAGCGCGGACCAGAAGTCCGGCAGGGTTTCGATGCCGCCGGGGGCCTCGACGCCCATACCGACGATGACGATGGGATCAACGCTCATCGGGTCAGCGCCTGTCCGGCCAGCACCTCGGCGATGCCGTCGATGTTCTCGTCGACGTAGAAGTGCCCACCCGCGAAGAGGTTCACCTCCACTTCGCCCGTGGTGGCCTGGTCCCAGCCGTAGAGGTCGCGCGGGCCGACGAACGGGTCGTCGTCGCCGCCGAGCACGAGCACGGGTGCGGCGACGCGCACGCCTGCATCGCAGGAGTAGGCGTCGAAGGCGCGGTAGTCGGCCTTGAGCACGGGCAGCGCCATGCGCATCACCTCGCGGCTGGCCATCACGTCGGCGCCGGTGCCGTTGAGGGCGGCCATGTGGTCGAGCAATTCCTCGTCCTCGGTCGGATGACCAGGTAGCTCGGCGATCCGCTGCGGCGCGGCGGCCGCGGAAACCACCAGCAAACGCACGGACAACCCGGCGGCCTCGGCGAGCCGGGCGAATTCGAAGGCCACGATGGAACCCATGCTGTGGCCGAACACGGTGATCGGGGCGCCGGTGTCGCGCGCGGAGCCACGGAAGGCCTCGAAGGCGCCGCGGGCCAATTCGGGCAGCGTCTCGGCGGCCGGTTCGCGCAGGCGGTCCTGACGACCGGGGTATTGCACGATCACGGTGTCGAAGTCCTGCGCCATACGCTTGGCGAACACCCGGTAGGCCGATGCGCCCGCGCCCGCGTGCGGGAAGACGATCAGTGGCGGTAGGGAGTCGGTCCGGGGGGCCTGGAATTGCCTGATCCAGCCGAGTTCTCTTGCCATGTCGCTCTCCCTCACCGACCGCGTCCAGCTGCGGCCGTTTCGCACTATCTCTCGCCGGGCCCGGACACGGGCCTACCCGGCGCAGTCGTCCGGGACCGGGGCGAATGTTGTTGCCGCCGAGCCCGAACCAGCTCCGGGCGCGCTCCGGCAACCACCGGGCGATCGGTCGGGCAACAGTAGCATCAACCCATTAGTATAGGCTAGCCTTACCAATTGAGGTGACCAAGGTAACGATGGAATGGAGCACCCAGCAGATGAACCCCGCCGGGACCCCCACCGCGCTACCCCGCGAGCAGACAGACCTGCCCGCCGACGTAGCCGCCGCCCCCGCGCCGAACCTGCCGGTGTTCGAGGCGCCCTTCGCTCTGCGGATGGCCGATCCCGACGGTACCGACCCCGACATGCTCGAAGAGTGGATGGCCCGCCCGCACCTGCTCGAGTCCTGGGAACAGGACTGGGACGCGCAGCGCCGTCGCGAGAATTTCCGCACTCAGCTGGCCGGAACCTATTCACGCCCCTGCATTCTCAGCCTCGACTTCGCGGTGATCGGTCAGCCGGAGAAAGGCGTGGTCGATGTCGCCTACATCGAGTTCTACCGCGCCGCCAAGGACGAGATCGGCAAGCTCTACCACGCCGACGCCGGTGACATCGCCTTCCACATCGCCACCGCCGAGACCGCGGTGATCGGCAAGGGCATCATGTCCGCATGGATCTCGATCCTGCCCGCCGCCGTGTTCGCGGCCAATCCCGACTGCCGGCGCATGATGGGCGATCCCGACCACCGCAACGAGCCGATCCGGCGCAGCCTCGAGAAGTCGGGCTGGCAGAGCATCGGTGAGTTCGACGTCCGCCCGGACCGCCGCATCTTCCTGTACACGGTGCCGCGCACCCCGGCGGATATGCCTGTTCCCGCCTCCCCGCGAATTTAGGCCAGGCCAGGCGCGGCGCGATTCGCGTTGGCGGCCAGACGAGATCGAGGGTCACGGTCGCCCGTTCCCGGTGAGTTACCCATGTTCTCGCGAGATCAGTGGGTAACTCACCGCACGGGTCAGCGTGAGACTGCTTGCGCCGCGGAAACGTGGCTGCGCGCCGGGACCGTGCGCAGCACTCGGTCCGACAGCTCGCCCAGGCAGCTGAGGTTCGGGAAGCCGGGGCCCTGCGCCATGGCGGCCATGTTCGGCAGATACAGCTTGCTCGCCAGCCCGTTCACGGCCAGGTCGTAGCCGATCGACGATTCGATGCGGTTCTGCGTGAGCGGGCCGCCCACCGCCAGTTCCAGCTGATCGGCGGTCTGCTGATCGAACACCTCCAGGAACCACAGCGGCTGGCCACCGGTCGCGTCGACGACGAGGTCGAAGTTGTGCACCTGATCGGCGCGCAGCTCGTTGGTCAGCGTGAGCGCGAGCGAATCACCGGCAGGCACCACCTTGGTGACCCGGCCCTGCAGGTGATGGACCCGGCTGTCGCCGAGCAGGCTCTCCTGCACGCGCACCGAGAACACACCGCGGTCGGTACGCCGGATCACGTCGCGACGTTCCTGGATGCTCAGCGCGTTCCACTTCACCGGATCGCTGAACAGCGAGTTCTCGAAATAGCTTTCGCCACGGGTGTAGATGGTCGCCATGGGCGAGATCACCGAGATGGTGAGCATTTCGTGGCGCACGAGTTCGTCTAGCGCCGAGCCGGCGGTCTCGCCGCCGCCGATCACCGCGGCCCGCGAAGCGGCGGGCAGGCTGCGCTTCCCCGCCAGATCCCAGAACGTCGCGATGCTCAGCACGCGCGGGTGTTCGGCCAGCGCGCGGCTGCTGCGGCCGGGGCCGGTGATCATCAGGCCGTCGGCGCTCAGCTCGGTGGCCGCGCCGTCGGCGTCGACGACGCGCACCTGCCAGCGGTCGTCGTGGCGGATCTGCTCGACACGTCCGATCACCAGCTCGAGGTCGATCGACTTGGCCACCCACTGCAGGTATTTCGCCCACACGTGGTGCTGCGGGCTCGGCCTGCCACGGTCGATCCACTCGGCGTAGGTGCCGTGCTCGATGAGGAACGAGGTCCAGCTGTAGGCCGACATGGCGCGATCGATCTCGCGATTGCGGCCGCGGGCCCAGGTGGAGTGGTACGGGAACCCGATGTCCTTCTCGGGGCTGGTGCCGAGCCGGTGCTGCCCGTCGGTCCAGCCACCGGTGGGCAACCAGTTGCCACCCACCGCGTGCGCCTCGACGACGACCACGCGTGGCGCGGGCAGGCCGAGTGAGCGCAGGACATGCGATTTGGCCGCCACCGCAAGGGCTTTCGGCCCCGCGCCGACCACGAGCAGGGTTTGCACCGGTTCGTTCTCCACTCTCTCAAGCACGGCCCATGGTTGCATAGGCTTACCTTATTTATCCACCGGGGGCAGACAAGTAAGTGTCGTTAGGCTAACCTAACGTTCATGGGTAAGGGATTCAACGGCCTGATGGTCAAGGCTTGGGGTGGCTCGGACTACCGCCTCACGGTGACTGCCAACGAGCAGATCACGGACAAATTCGTGCGGATCAGTTTCACCGCGGGCGGGCTGCTGGCCGACAACCCGGTGCACCCCACGCAGTGGATCCGCCTGTGGATTCCCGACGAGCACAGTGACAAACTGCACCACCGCGGCTACACCCTGGTGAACCAGAACCCGGCCGAGGACACCGTCTGCATCGACTTCGCGCTGCACGACGGACCCGCCGCCAACTGGGCGCGCCGCGCCAAGCCCGGCGACCCGCTCGACGCCAGCGTCCTCGGCTCCGACTTCCAACTGCCCGAGCAGACCCCGAGCGAGTACGTCGTCTTCGGCGACACCGCCTCGCTCCCGGCTATCAACTCGCTACTGGACGCCATCGGCGACACCCCCGCGCGAGTGTGGCTGGAATGGCAGTACGAATCCGACACGACGATCCCCGTGCACAACAAGCCACACCACACGGTCACCTGGGTGCAGCGCATCGACGACGGCCGCCTGCTGCGCGAAGCGGCGAGCGAAATGACCTGCCCCGCAGACGCTTTCGCCTGGGTCGCCTGCGACGGCCACACCACCCGCTCGATCGTGAAGACCCTCAAAACCCACCACGCTCTGCCCAAGACCGCCATCAAGTACCAGGCCTACTGGAAGTGAGGACCCGGCGCCTCGACGGGCGCCGGTCCTAGACTGGGGATCTCCTACTCCGAGGAGGTCCCCATGTCCGTTCTCGACGTCAGTACCCCGCTCGGCGAGACGGTCGCCGCACGGCTGGCCGATGAGCATGTCGTCTGGCTCACCACCGTCGGCGCCGACGGCACCCCGCAGCCGAACCCCGTGTGGTTCCTGTGGCGCGAGGACACTTTCCTGATCTACACGATGCCGAAGGCGAAGCGGCTGCAACACCTGGCGCGCAATCCGCGGGCCTCGCTGAATTTCAACAGCAGCTCGAGCGGTGGCGAGGTGGCCGTGTTCACCGGCTCGGCCCGAGTCGGTGAACCGGTGAGCGACGATGCCCTCGCCGAGTTCGCGAGCAAGTACACCAAGGGCTTCGTCGACATCGAGATGACGCGTGACGAGTTCTTCGCCACCTACTCCGTCCCGATCCACATCACCCCGGATCACCTGCGCGGCTTCTGATCCCGACAGCGACGGGCGCGACGGGACACCCGTCGCGCCCGTCGTCGTTCTCAGGCCGGTACCGGCTCCAGCCGCCAACCTGAAGCCCGCTCGCGTTCGTTCCAGAACGCCGCGTACCGGCCGTCGAGCGCGAGCAGCTCCGCGTGTGTGCCCTGTTCGACGATGCGGCCACCGTCGAGGAACAGGATCTGGTCGGCGTGGGCGATGGTCGCCAAGCGGTGCGCGACCACGAGAACCGTTTTGTCCTTCGCCAATTCGTGGATGCCGCGCACCACGACGGCCTCGCTGTGCGGGTCGAGCGCGCTGGTCGCCTCGTCGAGCAGCACGATCGGGGCGTCCTTGAGCAAGGCGCGGGCGATCGACACCCGCTGACGTTCACCGCCCGAGAGCGACGCGCCACCTTCGCCGACCATGGTCTCGAAGCCGTCGGGCAGCCGGTCGACGATCTCGTCGACCCGCGCGGCGCGGGCGGCGCGCAGCACCTCGTCCTCGCTCGCGTCGGGCTTGCCGATGCGGATGTTGTCGGCCACCGAGCGGTTGAACAGGTAGACGTTCTGGAAGACCAGGGCGAGCTGATCGAGCAGTGTGTTCGAAGGTTGTTCGCGCACATCGTGTTCGCCCACCGAAACCGCACCGGAATCCACGTCGTAGAAGCGGACGGCCAGGCGAAGCAGGGTGGTCTTGCCCGCGCCGCTCGGCCCGACGATGGCGGTGGTCGTGCCCGCCGGGACGGTGAAGGTCAGGTCGCTGAGCACGGGTTCGCCGGGGCGGTAGCCGAAGCTCACCTTGTCGAAGACGACGGCGGGCGCACCGGGCGCGACCGGCTCGGTCGGCATCGGCAGGGTCGGCTCGGCCAGCAGTTCGGTGATGCGGTCGGCGGCCGAGGCGGCAGACCGCAGCGCGGCGCCCAGTTGGGCGGCCTGGTTCACCGGTTCGATGAACCGCGAACTTACCGCGATCAGGGCGATGGCGGCCGCCGCCGAGATGGCCCCGTCGGTCACCTGAACCACCGCGAGGTAGGCGAGCACGAGGAACACCGCCTGCACGAACAGGGCGAACACGATCAGACCGGGCACCGTGGCCACCATCATCTTCAGCACCGCGCCACGCTGACGGACCAGCGCCGCCTCGAGTGCCTTGTTGCCGGTGCCGACCGCGCCGAACGCACGCAGCACCGGCTGGGCCTGCGCGAATTCGACCACCCGCGAATCGGCTTCGGCCGCCGCCTCGTGCAGCCGTGCGTCGGCACCGGTGTAGGCGCGGTTGGCGACCGCGTTGACCAGGTACAGCACCGGCGCGGCCAGCAGCATCGCGACACCGATGCGCCAATCGATGAACAACATGCCGAGCGCGACGACCACCGGAACGATCACGCCGGTGAGCACCTTGGTGAGCAGATAGGCGATCAGGCCCTGCATCTCGCGCACCTGCTCGACCATCACCCGCGAGAGCGGGCCTGCCTCACGGCCTTCGAACCAGCCGAGCGGCAGTTCGTTGAGCTTGTCGCCGAGGCGGGTCTGCAGTCCACGCTGCATACCCAGGCCGATGCGCAGGCCGATGACGGCCTGCAGGTACCCGAACACCACCACGCCCACCACGGCCGCGGTCATGCCGAGTGCCCACGTCCACGCGCCGGACAGGTCGTCGCCGAACAGGGACTCGAGCAGTGGAACGAGCAGCAGGTACGCGATGGCCTGGCACACGGCCTGCAGCACGATGGCGGCCAGCAGACGCGGAACGAGCGGGGCGAACTCGTCGGGGACGAGGCGGAAAACCTTGCGGATCATCGTGTTTCCTCCACCAGGGCGAGCGTGCCGAGCGCGGCCTCGTTGATGTCCCACAGGCGCTGATACAGCCCGCCCGTGGAGCGCAGTTCGTCGTGGGTGCCCTGTTCGACGAGAGTTCCATTGTCCAGCACCAGAATCCGGTCGACACCGGTGATGGTGTGCAGACGGTGCGCGATGACGAGCACGGTGCGGCCCGCCACCAGCGCGGCGAGCGCGTCCTGCACGGCGGCCTCCGACTCGGGGTCGGCAAAGGCGGTCGCCTCGTCGAGGACGAGGACCGGGGTGTCGGCCAGCAGGGCACGAGCGATCGAAAGACGCTGTGCCTCACCGCCGGACAGAGTGGCGTCGTCACCGATCTCGGAGTCGTACCCGCGTGGCAGCGCGACGATGCGGTCGTGGATCTGGGCAGCGCGGGCGGCCCGTTCGATGGCCGCGTCGTCGGCACCGGGTCGGGCGAGCAGCAGGTTTTCGCGGATCGACCCACGGATCAGGCGGACGTCCTGGAACACGAAACCGACCGTGCGATACAGCGCTTCGCTGCTGAACTCGCGGATATCGCGACCGTCGATGGTGATCCGCCCGGCACCGACGTCGTAGAAGCGCGGCAGCAGTTTGGCGAGAGTGGATTTGCCCGATCCGCTCGGGCCGACCAGCGCGGTGATGGTGCCCGGCGTCAGTTCCAGATCGATGCCGCGCAACACGTTGTGTCCTGTGCGGTAACCGAATTCGACACCTTCGAAGCGGACCACACCGCGCTCGACCGGCACGTTACCGGTCGACTCGGCGATCTCGAGTTCCGGCGTCTGGCGCAGCTCATGCAAGCGCAGCGCCGCCGCGCCACCGGCCCGCAACGCCTGCGACCCGTAACCGAGACCGAGCAGCGAACTGCCGATACCGAGCCCGACCAGCAGGAACGGCAGCAGGTCGAGCGGCTCCACCCAGCCCGCGCCGATGAACGCCAGCCCGGCGAGCACGACGACGAGCATCACGAACACCGGCGTGACGACGATGTCGGAGGCCGACTGCACCCGGATGATCGGCATCTTCAACCGGTGCGCGGCATTCACCTGACCGTCGACGGCGGCCTGGAACTCGCTGTGCGCCTTGCCCGCCTGCCCGAAGGCACGAACCACCTGGATGCCGTCGACGAACTCGATGGCTGCCTCGGCCGTGCGCCGCTCCCACCGGGTGTAGACGGCGAGCCGGTCGCGACCGTCGCGGTCCATGATCCGGCCGAACAGCACGAAGTAGGCGATCAGCGGGATCAGCAGCACCAGGGTGAGCCGCCAGTCGACGGTGAACAGGTACCCGAGGGTGACCAGCGGAACCACCAGCGCGCCGACGAACTCGAGCCGTGCGTGCGCGACCAGATAGTGCAGTGCCTCCACATCGTCGCGCAGATAGGTCTTCACCTCGCCGGAACTGCGCTCGCCGAACCAGCCGAGCGGCACCCGGGTGAGTTTGGCCGCGAGCAGACGGCGCAGGGTGAGCTGGTAACCGGCGTCGGCCGCGTGCGACCAGGTGAGCGCGACGGCCTGCAGCAGCGCCCGCAGGACGAGCACCGCGACGGCCGCACCGAACAGCCACCACACCCGGTCGGTGTCCACCGGGCTGGTGAGCAGTTCGCGGCACGCCTCGACGATCAGCAGGAACGGGACCACGCTGCACACCGACGCCACCGCGACGATCAGGCTCGCCGCCGTGAGCATGCCCGCCACCGGGGCCAGGATGTCCTTGCGCGCCTGCGCTTCTCGTTGCTTCTGCGCTTTCGCGGCCGCCTTGGACGGCCGGTTGCCCGACTCCACCCCCGGCGGCGGCGCTACCTGCACCGTCATACGTTCTGCCCTCTCGACCTGTCCACAGCAAGCTCTGCCGATGTAGGTTAGCCTAAGTTGAGTGGTTGTGGCCGGGCGGGGAAGGTTGCGTGAACTGCCAGTCAACCCCGGCGATATCGCACCGAATCGGGCGTAATTTGCTCCTACCTTGTTATCCATCGACGCGGTGGGAGTACGAAAATGTTTGTCACGTCAATTATTTCGGCAATTGCGGACTGCCGGACCGACCCCGGGAATATGACGCCCGAACAAGCGCATCGGGCCATGCAGATACACCTCGAATGCAGCGTCGACCTGTGCCGGGTACGGCGGCGTGCGCGCCAGATTCTCGTCGAAGCGAAATTGATGGTTCTGGATCAACGCGCCGGCTGAGGATTGATACCCGAATTTCGGGGCATGCCCCCTTCGTGTTCACTCACCTGCCCCCATCGGCCGCCTGGATACAACACCAGGCGCGAACCGGTTTCGAAGTGACGTATTTCCGCGACGGTGATCGTGGCGTGCTCGTCGAAGGGTGCGCCACCGGAACCGAGGACGGCGCCGTCTGGGTGATCGACTACCGGCTGCGGCTCGACGGCAGCTGGCACACCCGTTCGGCGCAGATCACCGGACGCTATCCCGACGGCAGGCGCACGCTCACCGTGCAATCCGACGGGCTCGGACGCTGGCAGGTCGACGGCGCCACCGCACCCGAACTGGACGGGTGCCTCGACGTCGACCTCGAGGCATCGGTATTCACCAACTCGCTCCCGGTGCGCAGGCTGGCACTCGACATCGGCGACTCGGCCGACGCACCCGCGGTCTACGTCCGCGCCGCCGACCTGAAGACGGTGCGACTGCCGCAGCACTACCGCCGGGCCACCGACGGCGACGACGGGCCACGCTACGACTACACCTCGTCGGATTTCGACTACCGCGCCACCCTGTCCTACGACGATGCGGGGTTGATCGTCGACTACCCGGGTCTGGCCCGGCGCACGGTCTGAACCGGGGGCCTGTGGCGGGGCCGGGTCGTCCGGCGGCGAGACTGTCGGTATGCGACGCAGGCAGCAGCCGCCGCTGCCCAAGCGGCACGGCCTCGACCCGGCCCGGCTCCGGCTTCCGGAGGACGGGCACTGGGCGACCGTGCGCGACCACCTCGTCGAGCGGTTGCCGCGCGTGGATCCGGCGCGCATCGACGAGATGCTGCGCGCGGGCGAGATCGTCGACCTGGACGGGCCGCTCGCGCCCGACGCGCCGTACGTCGCGGGCGGTGCGGTCTGGTTCCATCGCGACCTGCCCGTGGAGCAGGAGGTGCCGTTCGAGATCGGCATCGTGCACCGCGACGACGACATCCTCGTCGTCGACAAACCACACTTCCTCGCGACCATTCCGCGCGGTCAGCACATTCTGCAGACCGCGCTGGTCCGGTTGCGGCGCGAACTCGACCTGCCCGACCTGATCCCGGCGCACCGCCTCGACCGGGTGACCGCCGGACTGATCCTGTTCGTGGTGAATCCGGCCGTGCGCGGGGCGTATCAGACGATGTTCGGGCACCGGACCGTGCGCAAGGAATACGAGGCGATCGCGCCCTACGACCCCACGTTGGAACTGCCGAGGGTCGTGCGCAGCCGGATCATCAAGGAAAAGCATGTGCTCGCCGCGCAGGAAGTGCCCGGAGTGCCCAATGCCGAGACCCACGTGGAGCTCGTCGAGCATCGCGACGGGCTCGGCCGGTACCGATTGCGGCCGCATACCGGGCGCACCCATCAACTCCGGCTGCATATGAACAGCCTCGGCGTGCCGATCCTCGGCGACGATTTCTATCCGGTCGTCACCGACAAATCCGTCGACGACTACACGCGGCCACTGCAATTACTGGCGGCCACCCTCGAATTCACCGACCCGATCAGTCGCGTGCCCCGGCGATTCGAATCGCGGCGAACTCTGCAGGCGTGGCACGATTTGCCCGGTTGGTCCGGATGGGCTGTCGAGTAGCTCACGGACCGTTTCCCTTCTGTAATAAATCCGTACACTCGACCGGGTGCCCGTCTCCGCCGATCCCCGACCCGGACTGCACGCCTATATCGATATCGCCGTCGTGGTGGTCGTGCTCGCCGGAACCAATCTGATCGCACACTTCACCACCGCCTGGGCCAATATCGTCACTGTGCCCGTCGCGGCCTTTCTGCTGCTCGCCCTGATGCGCAAACGCGGGCTCGGCTGGGCCGAACTCGGGCTGTCGCCTCGGCACTGGCGACGCGGAACGGTCTACGCGCTCGGCGCGGTGGGGATCGTGCTCACGGCTGTCGCGATCGGGGCATTACTGCCGATCACCAGGCCCTTCTTCCTCGCCGACCGGTACGCGACGATCTCCGGCGCACTGATCGCGTCGATGATCGTCATCCCGTTGCAGACCGTGATCCCCGAGGAACTCGCCTTCCGCGGCGTCCTGCACGGCACCCTCGACCGGGTGCTCGGCGTGCGCGGCCTGTTCGCGGCGGGCTCGCTGCTCTTCGGCCTCTGGCACATCGCCTCCTCCCTCGGCCTCACCGCGAGCAACACCGGCCTGTCCGGCATCGTCGGCGGCGGCCTCGCGGGCCAGGTCATCGGCATCACCCTCGCCGTCGCCGCCACCGCCGCCGCGGGCGTCGTCTTCACCTGGCTCCGCCGCCGCAGCGGCAGCCTCCTCGCCCCCATCGCCCTGCACTGGTCCCTCAACGGAGCAGGCGCCCTCGCCGCGGCCCTCGTCTGGCACACCGCACTGGCCTAGCATCGGTCCGGTGAAACGTGTGCTTGTCGGATTGGTAGTCGCGGTGACCGGTGGGGCGGCCGGGATCGGGCGGGAGATCGCCCGGGAACTCGGGGCCGCGGGGGCCTTGGTGTGTATCGGGGACCTGTCCGGTGACGCGGCTCGGGCGGCGGCGGCCGAGTTGCCGGGGACGGTGCACGGGTGCGAGCTCGATGTGACCTCGGAGCGGTCGTTCCACGACTTTCTCGCCGTCACCGAGGCGCTGCTCGGGCCGGTCGATGTGCTGGTCAACAATGCCGGGGTGATGTGGGTCGGGGCGTTCGACGACGAACCAGACAGCGCTACCGCGCGGATGCTCGCGGTGAATCTGCACGGCGTGATCCGGGGTGTGCGGCTGGCGGCGCCCGCCATGCGCGCACGGGGGCGGGGACATATCGTCACCATCGCCTCGGTGGCGTCGAAGGTGTCACCCGCCGGGGAGGCGACCTACGCGGCGACCAAACACGGCGTGCTCGGGTACCTGACGGGGGTGCGGGAGGAGTTGCGCGGAAGCGGTGTGCGGTTGAGCGCGATCATGCCGGGGGTCGTCGACACCGAACTCGCGAAGGGCACGTCCACCGGTGCGGCGCCGCTGTTGCAGCCCGTCGATGTGGCGCGGGCCGTCGTCGAGGTGATCCAGCGGCCACGCTTCGAGGTGACGGTGCCGGGATCGCTCGGGCCGATGCTGCGATGGGCCGGAGTGCTTCCCCAGTGGGCCCGAGATCTGATACTGCGGCGGACCGTTCCGAATCAGCTTGCGGCCGTTAGCGGTTCGTCCGCACGAGCCACTTACGAAAAGCGTTTACTCGACGGCGATTCCGGGGCCTGAGGGCTTTCTCCGCTCCGATTTCACACCATGATCGTTGACCCGGGAACGGTCGGCGTTTACGCTCTCTGCAATCACACATATGTTCGATAGTCCATATGTTCGAGTGACGCGGAAGGCGCGAGATGTCCGACGATCGGTCGATCGACCCTGCCGATACCGAGATCACGGCCCTCGCCAAGCAGGTCGCCACCGCCAGGGGCAAGCTGCCGCTACAGCACGACACGGCGCTCTACGACGCCCTCTCGGAAGCGGAGATCCGCGCCGAACGCGAACTCGCCGAATGGATTCGGGCCCAGCGCCGTAAACAGCGGCGTCGCGCTGTCGCCGACGAACTCGCCGCCGACAAGCGTGACCGTCGCACCGGCGCTTTGATCCGGCGCACCGACGAGGCCGACGCCCGTTGGCACCGCAAAGCCCTGGCCGCGCGCCGCCGCGTGTCGAGTGCCGACGCGCGGCTCGCTCAGCTCTACCGGCGCGCCGAATGGTCCTCGCGCGCACTGATCGGTGTGGTGCTGCTCGGCATGGTGTGGGCCGGGGTGAATGTGCAGCACAACCTCGTGCCGAGCGGGGACATGAGCGACCCGCTGTACTGGCTCAGCTTCGGCATCGAGGCGATGATCTCCATCCCGATCGTCGTCATCATGATCGCCGCGACCACCGCCGCCCGCTGGGGGCGTGAACTCGAACGCGGCAAGGTCATCGTGTTCGAACTCGCCCTCCTCGGCACCACCGTCGCCCTCAACGCCGGGCCCCACCTGGCCTCCGGTGCGTGGGGGCGGGCGGCCGAGTTCTCCATCGCGCCGGTGATGGTCGGTGTCGTGATCTGGTTGCACGCCTGGGTTTCGGCGCGGTACGCGATGTTGATCGAGGGAGCCTCGGTCGAGTTGCCGGGAAGCTACTCGCCTGCCGAACGGATGGATACTGCTGTCGCCCAGCCGAACTCGCTGTCGACGATCGGCAATGACCCGCGCCTGTCCACGGTCGATACCGCGACACTCCCCACAGCACAGACGGCTGCTGCCGGTGCGGCAAGGCCCGTGGATTCCGACCGGGCCGAGCCCGCGGTGGTCGTCGGCGAGGATGCCGTCTTCGACAACCGCACGGAACACGGTGAGAGCACACTCCCCGGCAATCGAGATGGCGACAGCGCACGGCTCGGCGGCGATGAATCGCTTCGCGACGGCGCTTCTCTCAGCCACGAAGCCCGGCTCGACAACAACGCCCCGCTCGACAGCGAAGCCCGACTCCGCAAGGGCGCCCAGCTCGGCAGCGAGCCCTCGCTCTATGCCGACGTCCCGCTCGACGCCGACGCCACGCACGACAGCGAGGCCCAGCGCGGCGAAGCCCCGCAGGCCGACGACGACGCCACGTCCGGTGATGAAGTCCAGCACGATGGCACCGCCCCGCACAGCGACCCGACCGATACCCGCACCGGCTCGGCAGTCGGCGCGGGCAACAAGATTCCGGTGACCGCCCACCGCCCTGGCGGCCGTCGCGCGAGCGTCGAAAAA
Organism: Nocardia sp. JW2; assembly: GCF_051843015.1. Lineage (NCBI taxonomy): Bacteria > Bacillati > Actinomycetota > Actinomycetes > Mycobacteriales > Nocardiaceae > Nocardia > Nocardia sp. JW2. The sequence goes on along the minus strand of NZ_JBPXLK010000002.1, from coordinate 118,398 downwards.
CACACCGCTCCCGGCACTCTCGAACTCATCCACCGGGCCGCCGCCGACCACCGCCGCACCGGCCACGCCGACACCAATGGCGCCACCCCCTCGTTGCGGCGAATACCTGTCACCGCCGCCGCCCAGCCCACTCCCGGCGAAGCGACCGGCACCGACCCCGTTCCCGAGGCGACGGCGCACGCCGGCCCCGTCGCCCGTGACCACAACGGCGACACGTCTGCCCCCACTCCGGTGGTAGCGCAACACAATTCACCGGCCCCCGCCGACGAGCCGGAACAACTCACCCTCGCCACGGAACCCGCCGAGCAACTACTGCTGGAGCCCGAACCCGCCCGGGTCACCGAGCCCGTCGCATCGCCCACCGCAGTCACCGAGACCGTCGCACCGGTCACTGAGGTCACCGAGCCGATCGCGTCGGCCACACTGCCAGCTGACACCTCGGATGCCGACGAACCGCTCACCGCGCAGGAATCCGCCCCAGAGGACGACCTCCTCGAAGACCACCCTGTCGACGAGTTCGACTACGACGACACCGAGGTCCGCGCCCTCGCCCGCCGCATCGCCACCCACAGCCCCCTGCGCCTGACCCTCGAACAAATCGAGGAAATCCTCGAACTCACCGACCAGTCCTGGTCAGCCCGCAGCATCGGCGCCGAAGTGGGCGTCCCCGGCAAAACCGTCACCAACGTCGTCGAATTCGCCCGGAAGATCCGCCACCCCTACGCCTTCACCGGTTGAGGCCGGCCATCCTTTCGGACCAAGAGTCCAAGCTCCGCGCGAGCTCTGCGTCCGGCGCCAGGCCCACCTCGCGGGCAACAACGACACTCTCAGTGCAACCGAGGTAGCTCACGCAAGCCGCCGCATCAGCACGGCGTGCTCGTCCATGATCGAGTAGACCACCGCACCGAACGCCTCGTGCCGAGCGACGTACATGCGAATTGCCCCTTGCGCCAAATCCTGCTCGCTCAGTCCGAGACGCTCGGCCAGCTCGGTCAGGCGCCGGTCATCATCGCCGTCGAGATGCAGTGTTATGGCCATTCCGCATGATATCCGGCAATATCACCTAGCCCGCGACACGACGAAGGCCCGCCTCCCAGAGGGAAACGGGCCTTCGTGGCAACGATCTCGATGGATCGAGGAGGGACCTTACTTGGCCTTCTCCAGGACCTCGACCAGACGCCAGCGCTTGGTGGCCGACAGCGGACGGGTCTCCATCAGCTGAACGCGGTCGCCGACGCCGGCGATCTCGTTCTCGTCATGCGCCTTCACCTTGGAGGTGGTGCGAATGATCTTGCCGTAGAGCGGGTGCCGGTGACGGTCTTCCAGCTCGACGACGATCGTCTTGTTCATCTTGTCCGAGACGACGTAGCCGCTACGAACCTTGCGGCTGCCGCGCTCTTCCTTCTTCTCGCTCATGCCGCATCTCCCTTGCCCGCGGGCGCCGTGGCCAGGCCGAGCTCGCGCTCACGCATGACCGTGTAAATGCGCGCGATCTCGTGGCGGACGACGCGCAGACGACGGTTGTTGTCGAGCTGACCCGTCGCCATCTGGAAGCGCAGGTTGAACAGCTCTTCCTTCGACTCGCGCAGTTTGGCCACGAGCTCTTCTTCGTTGAGCTCGCGGAGCTCTGCGGCCGGTGTTCCGGTAGCCATCAGAACTGCTCCTCCCTGGTCACGATCCTGCACTTCATGGGGAGCTTGTGCATCGCGCGGCGCAGGGCCTCGCGAGCGGTCTCCTCGTTGGGGTAAGACATCTCGAACATGACCCGACCGGGCTTCACGTTCGCGACCCACCACTCCGGCGAACCCTTACCGGAACCCATGCGGGTCTCGGCAGGCTTCTTGGTGAGCGGGCGGTCGGGGTAGATGTTGATCCAGATCTTGCCGCCACGCTTGATGTGGCGGGTCATCGCGATACGCGCCGACTCGATCTGACGGTTGGTGACGTAGGCAGGCTCGAGAGCCTGGATGCCGTAGTCACCGAACGCCACCGCGGTGCCGCCCTTGGACATGCCGGAGCGGCTGGGGTGGTGCTGCTTGCGGTGCTTGACCCTACGGGGCATCAGCATGCGTCAGCCCTCCTTGTTCTCTGCCGGAGCCTCCGCCACTGCGGTGGCGGCGCGACCGACCTCGGTGCTGGTCGCGGTGGTGCCAGTGGCACCGGACCGACGGGGGCGGCTCGGACGCTCGCGACGCTGGCGATCCGGAGCAGCGGCAGCGGCAGCGGTCACCTCACGACGACCACCGACGATGTCACCCTTGTAGATCCAGACCTTCACGCCGATGCGACCGAAGGTGGTCTTGGCCTCGTAGAGGCCGTAGTCGATGTCCGCGCGCAGCGTGTGCAGCGGGACGCGACCTTCACGGTAGAACTCCGAGCGCGACATTTCGGCGCCACCGAGGCGGCCCGAGCACTGCACACGGATGCCCTTGACGTTCGGCGAACGCATGGCCGACTGGATGGCCTTACGCATCGCGCGACGGAACGCCACACGGTTGGACAGCTGCTCGGCGACACCCTGAGCAACCAGCTGCGCATCCGACTCGGGGTTCTTGACCTCGAGGATGTTCAGCTGAACCTGCTTCTTGGTGAGCTTCTCCAGCTCGGCGCGGATGCGGTCGGCCTCCGCGCCACGGCGACCGATCACGATGCCGGGACGCGCGGTGTGGATATCCACACGGACGCGATCACGGGTGCGCTCGATCTCGACCTTCGAGATGCCGGCCCGCTCCATGCCAGTGGCGAGGAGCTTGCGGATCTGAACGTCTTCCTTCACGTATTCCGCGTACTGCTTGTCCGCGTACCAACGCGACTTCCAGTCGGTGGTGATACCGAGGCGGAAGCCATGGGGGTTGATTTTCTGTCCCATTTACTTTGCCCCTCCCTTCCGGCGGCTACGAGTGGCAGCGCCGGCAGTGGGCACGCTCTCGACCTCGATGGTGATGTGGCTGGTGCGCTTGCGAATCCGGAACGCACGGCCCTGGGCCCGCGGCTGGAAACGCTTCATGGTGGCACCCTCGTCGACGAACGCAGTCGAGATGACCAGGGTGGCCGGGTTGAGGCCGAGGTTGTTCTCGGCGTTCGCCGCGGCCGAAGCCACGACCTTGGCCACCGGCTCGCTGGCGGCCTGCGGGGCGAACCGCAGGATGGCCAGCGCGTCCTCGACACGCTTGCCGCGGACCATGTCCACGACGCGACGCGCCTTCATCGGGGTGACCCGCACATGCTTAGCGGTAGCGCGGGCAGTCGGGTTCTGAACCGTTTCGGTGTTGGTTTCAGTCATCGCCGCTTGCTCTTCCGGTCGTCCTTGACGTGGCTCTTGAACGTCCTGGTCGGCGCGAACTCACCGAGCTTGTGGCCGACCATGTTGTCCGAGACGAACACCGGGACGTGCTTGCGACCGTCGTGGACGGCGAAAGTGTGACCGATGAAATCGGGGATGATGGTCGAGCGACGCGACCAGGTCTTGATGACCTGCTTGGTGCCTTTTTCGTTCTGGACGTCCACCTTCTTCAGGAGGTGGTCGTCGACGAACGGGCCCTTCTTGAGGCTGCGTGGCATTTCTTACCTCCTCCTTTAGCGCTTCTTGCCGGTCTTGCGACGGCGGACGATGAGCTTGTCGCTCGGGCGGTTGGGCTTGCGGGTACGGCCCTCAGGCTGGCCCCACGGGGAGACCGGGTGGCGACCACCGGAGGTCTTACCCTCACCACCACCGTGCGGGTGGTCGACCGGGTTCATGACGACACCACGGACGGTAGGACGACGGCCCTTCCAGCGCATACGGCCGGCCTTGCCCCAGTTGATGTTCGACTGCTCGGCGTTGCCGACCTCGCCGACGGTGGCGCGGCAGCGCACGTCGACACGGCGGATTTCACCCGACGGCATACGAAGGGTCGCGTACGGCCCTTCCTTGCCGAGCAGCTGAATGCTCATGCCTGCGGCACGGGCCATCTTGGCGCCACCGCCCGGACGCAGCTCCACGTTGTGGATCGTGGTACCGGTCGGGATGTTGCGCAGCGGCAGGTTGTTACCCGGCTTGATGTCGGCCGTGGGGCCGGACTCGATCGGGCTGCCCTGCTTGATGCCCTTCGGCGCGATGATGTAGCGCTTCTCGCCGTCGGCGAAGTGCAGCAGTGCGATGTTGGCGGTGCGGTTGGGGTCGTACTCGATGTGCGCGACCTTGGCCGGGATGCCGTCCTTGTCCAGTCGACGGAAGTCGATGACACGGTAGGCACGCTTGTGACCGCCACCGCGGTGACGCGTGGTGATGCGACCGTGCGCGTTACGACCACCGGACTTGGTGAGCGGGCGCAGCAGCGACTTCTCCGGCGTCGACCGGGTGATCTCGGCGAAGTCCGAGACACTCGAGCCACGACGGCCCGGTGTAGTCGGCTTGTATTTACGGATTGCCATGAGTTCTTCTCTGCTTTCTGGATCGCCAGCCGCTTACGCGACCGGTCCTCCGAAGATCTCGATGGGCTTGCTGTCGGCCGAGATGGTCACGAGCGCGCGCTTGGTGTCCTTGCGCTTGCCGTAACCGAAGCGGGTCCGCTTGCGCTTGCCCTGACGGTTGGCGGTGTTGACGCTGGTGACCTTGACGCCGAAAACCTTCTCGACGGCGATCTTGATCTGCGTCTTGTTCGAATCCGGGTGCACCAGGAAGGTGTAGGTACCTTCCTCGATCAGTCCGTAGGACTTCTCCGAGATGACCGGTGCGAGCAGGATGTCGCGGGGGTCGGCGATGGTGCTCACTTGCTCTCCTCCTGGGCCGCCTCGGCGGGACCGTGAACGAACGCGTTCAGGGCCTCGACGCTGAACACCAGTTCGTCGCTGTTGAGGACGTCGTAGGTGTTGAGCTGATCCGGGGCGATCGGCAGCACGTTCTGCAGGTTCGCCACGCTCTTCCACGCGGCGACGTCCTCGCGACCGACCACGACGAGGAACTTCTTGCGGTCCGACAGCTCGGACAGGAAGCTCTTCGCGGCCTTGGTCGACGGGGTCTGACCCGAGACCAGTTCGGTGATCACGTGGATGCGCTCGTTGCGGGCCCGGTCGGACAGGGCACCGCGCAGGGCGGCGGCCTTCATCTTCTTGGGGGTCCGCTGGCTGTAGTCACGCGGCTGCGGGCCGTGGACGGTGCCACCGCCGGCGAACTGCGGCGCACGGGTCGAACCCTGGCGGGCGCGGCCGGTGCCCTTCTGGCGGTAAGGCTTCTTGCCACCACCGGAGACCTGGCCACGAGTCTTCGTGGCGTGGGTGCCCTGGCGAGCGGCGGCCAGCTGCGCGATGACGACCTGGTGCATCAGCGCGACGTTGGCGGTCACGTCGAAGATCTCCGCGGGGAGGTCGACGGTGCCTTCGGTCTTGCCGCCTGCAGCCTTAACGGTCAGCGTCAGGTTGGCCTTCTTCTCGAGGCTGGTCATGCGTGCGCACCACCCTTCACGGCGCTCTTGACGATCACGACGTTGCCCTTGCGGCCGGGGATGGCACCCTTGACCAGGAGCAGGCCGTTCTCGGCGTCGACCTTGTGAACCGACAGGTTCTGCGTGGTCACGCGGTCGTTACCCATACGGCCCGACATGCGCATGCCCTTGAACACGCGGCCGGGAGTGGCACAGCCACCGATGGAACCCGGACGACGGTGCACAGCCTGCGCACCGTGCGAGGCGCCCTGGCCCTTGAAGCCGTGACGCTTCATGGTGCCTGCGAAGCCCTTGCCCTTGCTGATTCCGGTCACGTCGACGTAGGTGCCCTCTTCGAAGACGTCGGCGGAAAGCTCCTGGCCGACCTCGAAGGTGGAGGCATCCGCGACGCGGATCTCGGTGACGTGGCGGCGCGGGGTGACACCGGCCTTGGCGAACTGGCCGGAAACCGGCTTGTTCACCTTGCGCGGGTCGATGGCGCCGAAAGCGATCTGGACGGCCGAGTAGCCGTCGCGCTCCACGGTGCGGATCTGGGTGACCACGTTCGGGCCCGCCTTGATGACGGTGACCGGGACGACGCGGTTCTTCTCGTCGAAGACCTGGGTCATGCCGAGCTTGGTGCCCAGGATGCCGGCTGCGGGCCGGTTCTTGTTGTCAGTCATATCTCGAGTCCCCGTCACTGAATGTTGACGTCGACGCTGGCCGGCAGGTCGATGCGCATGAGCGCGTCGACCGTCTTCGGCGTCGGGTCGAGGATGTCGATGAGGCGCTTGTGTGTACGCATCTCGAAGTGTTCGCGCGAGTCCTTGTACTTGTGCGGCGAACGGATGACGCAGTACACGTTCTTCTCGGTGGGCAACGGCACAGGCCCGACCACACGGGCGCCGGTGCGGGTCACCGTCTCCACGATCTTGCGCGCAGACGCATCGATCGCCTCGTGGTCATAGGCCTTGAGCCTGATGCGGATCTTTTGTCCCGCCACGCTAAGTGTCCTTTTCTCCGCTTTCCTTCGTGGTCACAGGAGCAAGCTCCCGCACCACCCTCATTTGCACAGCCCGAACACACGTGAGGTTTCGAGATCGCCACCGGGCACCGCCCAGTCCTCGCCGCTGTTCATCTGTCATGGTTCTCCGGTCCACGCGGTCGGGCGTGTCGCCCTTTTTGCTACAACGTGGTCCCGAACGTATCCACACCGGCGAACCGGTGGGATACACAACTGCTGCCTGCCCTGCTCGACCCGTCGGCCCCGAGGGGCGACGATCCTGCGCAAGGCAACCCGAACAGTATGCACCATGCCGACAAGGCTCTTCAAATCGGGGGGCATGAGGCATCGGTCACTGATCGGACTGTGCTCGACCATGGTAGCTGGCGGGTCACCGGCGCTGGTCAGGTGGGCTTCCCGCTTATCTTACTTTTGAGTAAGATACGGGGATGGCACAGGAAACCGCGACGTACCGCGGCTGGAAGAAGCTGCCCGACAACCGCATCGGGCACGCGCTGTTCTCACTCGGGATGGTGGCCCGGGTCCCCTACTTCGGCACGGTGCTGCCGCAAGTGGTGCGGCTCGAGCCCGGGCTGTGCGAGGTGACCTCGCCGAAATGGTTCGGCATCCACAATCATCTCGGCACCTTCCACGCCATCGCCGCGTGCAATCTGGCCGAGGTGGCGATGGGCATGCTGAGCGAGGCGACGGTGCCGACCACCCATCGCTGGATTCCCAAGGGCATGAATGTGCAGTACCTGGCGAAGGCCGAGTCGGGGTTGCGCGCGGTCGCGAAGCTGGCCGAGATCCCCGATTTCGCGGCGATCACCGAGGGGCGCGAGCTGACGGTGCCGGTGTCGATCTTCGACAAGGACGGCGTCGAGGTGGTGCACGCCGAGATCACCACCTGGGTCACGCCCCGGTAATCCGTTGGGCCGGTACGGTTGTGAGCACGGCTACAGACGGGGAGGTTCGATGCTGGAAGTCGCGCATGTGGTCCGCCGGTTCGGCGACAAGGTCGCGGTCGACGACGTGTCGTTCACGGTGGCGCCGGGGGTGCTCACCGGGTTCGTCGGCGGGAACGGGGCGGGCAAGACCACGACCATGCGGATGATCATGGGCGTGCTCGCCGTGCAGTCCGGCGAGGTGCGCTGGGACGGGCGGCCGGTCACCGCGCTGGATCGCCGTTCCTTCGGGTACATGCCGGAGGAACGCGGGCTCTACCCCAAGCAACCGGTGCTCGATCAGCTCGTCTACCTCGCACGCTTGCGTGCTGTGCCCGCCGAGGAGGCCAAGACCCGTGCGCTCGGCCTGCTCGACCGGTTCGGTTTGGCCGACCGGGCCAAGGACAAGCTCGAGTCGCTGTCGCTCGGCAATCAGCAGCGGGTGCAGATCGCGGCCGCGGTGATCGCGGAGCCGTCGGCGCTGATTCTCGACGAACCGTTCTCCGGGCTGGACCCGCTGGCCGTCGACTCGATGGTGGAGTTGTTGCGGGAGTACGCGGCGAAGGGTGTGCCGGTGCTGTTCTCTTCGCATCAGCTCGATCTGGTCGAGCGGTTGTGCGACCGGCTCGTCATTCTGTCCTCGGGGCGGGTGGTCGGGCAGGGGTCGGTCGACGAGCTCCGCTCCGCCGGCGGGTTGCGATATCGGCTCGTCGTCGACGGTGACGCGGAGTGGTTACGGTCCCATCCCGGGATTCGGTCCGTTGAAATAGACGGTGGGCGTGCGGTTTTCGAGGCGTCGGAGACCGATGCCATTTTGAAAGAGGCGTTGTCGCGTGGATCGGTGCGTGAGTTCACCGAGGTCAGGCCGACCGTTGCCGAGATCTATCGGGAGGTGACGGCGTGATGCGGCCGGAGTCAGCGGATCGCGTGATCGCGTCGCGCCGAGGAGGTGCGGTGTGAACGGGGTGTGGCGGATCGTTTCCGCGCGCGAGATCGTGGTGAAGCTGCGGGATCGCAATTTCGTGATCTCGACGGTGGTGACCATCGTGGCGATCATCGCCTCGGTGGCGGTGAGCGGGTTTCTCGGCAGCAGACCGGAACGAATCGACGTCGTCGCCACCGGCAGCGGCGCAGGCGAAGTGCTGAGCCTGGCCAACGAGCTGGCCGCTCGGTCGGGAACCGAGATCAGCTTCCGCGGGTACCAGGCCCGCGACCGAGCCGAGGTCGAGCAGAACGTTCGGAACGAAAAGGCGGAGGCAGGTCTCGCTCCCACACCCGGCGGGTGGGAGCTCATCGGCAACTCCGCCGAGAACGACGACGCGACCACCTACATCACCGCCGCCGCACAGCAGCTGGCCTTGCAGCGCAATGCCGCCGATTTCGGGGCAACCATGGACGACCTCACCCGTGGCGCGCAGGTGAGCTACACGTTGCTGGACAAGAGCGCGATCGATCCTGGCCTGGCCAAGATCGTGGCGTTGGTCTTCGCCTTCCTCTTCTATCTCGCGTCGATTCTGTTCGGGATGTCGATCGCGCAGAGTGTGGTCGAGGAGAAACAGAACCGGATCGTGGAGATCCTGGCGAGCGCGATTCCGTTGCGGCAGTTGCTGATCGGTAAGGTGGTCGGCAATGCGGTGCTGGCGTTCGGTCAGCTCGTGCTGTTCGTCGCAGCCGGGCTCGGCGGATTGGTCTTCCTCGGCAAGGCCGATCAGCTGGGCCGGATCGCCGGTGCCGCAGGCTGGTTCGTCGTGTTCTTCGTGGTCGGCTTCCTCGCCCTGGCCAGCCTGTGGGCGGTGGCAGGCTCGTTGTCGACGCGCAGCGAGGACCTACAGTCCACCTCCACTCCTTTGTCGATGCTTCTCATGATCGTGCTGTTCGCAGGCATCTTCCTCAGCGGAACCGCCCGCGTGATCGCCTCCTATGTCCCCATCACCTCGATCATCGCCATGCCGTCCCGCCTCGCCGAAGGCACCGCCGCCTGGTGGGAACCCCTCATCGCCCTGGCCCTGATGGCCCTGGCCACCTACGCCATCGTCATCCTGGCCGAAAAGATCTACCGCCGCTCCCTCATGCAAACCCAGGGCCGCCTCACCCTCCGCCAGGCCCTCGCCCTCGAGGACTGACACCGGGACACCGGTCACGTCTCCTTGCGCCGGGGTGTGGGGTGTGGATTGAATGCGGGGGTGAGTGTGCGGGAGTTCGATATTTGCGTGGTCGGGTTGGGGCCGGCTGGGCGGGGGTTGGCGCATCGGGCTGCCGGGGCCGGGTTGCGGGTGGCGGCGGTGGATCCGCGGCCGGAGCGGTTGTTTCCGCCGACGTTCTCGTGCTGGGTGGACGAGTTACCGGGCTGGTTGCCCGAGAGCGCTGTCGCGCAGCGGATCGCGGCGCCGACGGTGTGGACCAAGACCGAGCATCGGATCGAGCGGGCCTACTGTGTGCTGTCGAAGGCGGGATTGCACGCGGCGCTCGCGATCGACGACGCGACGGTGTTCGCGCAGCGGGCCGGGCGGGTGGACCAGCACGAAGTGGAGCTGGCCGACGGGACGGTGATCTCGGCGGGCACGGTGTTCGACACCCGTGGGCTGCCGACGCTCGGCAAGCGGCGGGCGGCGTCGGCGCACGGGATCTTCGTCGATGCCGAGACCGCGGCGCCGATGGTCGGTGACGGCGAGGGTCTACTGCTGGACTGGCGACCGGAGAACGGTGCGGGCCCGGACGAACCGCCGTCGTTCCTGTACGCGGTGCCGCTCGGCGACGGAACCGTCATCTTCGAAGAGACGAGCCTTGGCCTGCGCGGCGGTATGCCCCAGCACGAACTGCGCAAGCGGACGTTGAATCGTCTTGCCGCCCACGGCATTCGGCTCACCGGCGACGAACCGCACGAGGCCGCCCACTACCCGCTCGACCAACCGCCACCGAAGAAGGGCGCCGCGGCGGCGATCCCGTTCGGTTCCCGCGGCGGCATGATGCATCCGTGCACCGGTTACAGCGTGGCCGATTCGCTCGCCCTCATCGACACCGCCGTCTCGGCCGTACAGCAGGGCACCGACCCCGTCGAGGCGCTGTGGCCGTGGCAGGCGCGCGCGGTGTACTGGATGCGGATGCGCGGCCTGTGGGGCCTGGGCCGACTCACCACCGACCAGTCGATCGCCATGTTCGAAGCGTTCTTCACCGAATCCGAACGCGGCCAACGCGCGCTGCTGTCGGCCCACGACGACTACACCGCCCTCGGCGCAGTGCTGTTCAACACCGTCGCCCACACCTGGCCGTTCCGCTGGCGCTACGACCTGGTCGGCTGGACCAACCGCAACCGCTGGGTCGACTACCCGTTCGCGCAACCGGCATGAGAAAGGCCGCGCCGTTGCAACGGCGCGGCCTTCCACAGAACTACGCGGTCTCGGCGGCCTTCTTGTAGCCGCGGATGGCCGGATAGGCGAACACCGCGATCATCCCCACCGTCCACAGGACCGTCTTGAGCAGCGGGTCCGCGACGGGACCGCCGTAGGACAGGCCCTTCATCGCGTCGATCGCGCAGCTCATCGGCTGGTTCGCGACCACGGTCTGCAACCAGGTGGGGTAGGCGATGATCGGGACGAAGCCGGTGTTGAAGAACATCAGCAGGGTGTTGAGGATGCCGATCAGGCTGATGAGCATCACGCCCTCGGTGATGGTGGCCAGCGCCGTCACCATCACCGCGAAGCCGAGCCCGAACAGGATCGGAACGCAGACCAGCGCGATATTGGTGAGCGGGTCCTCCATGAACAGGAAGCCCAGCGGTACGGCGACGAGCAGCACGATCACCGTGGTGATGAGAATGCGCAACGCTTCCGCGATCAGCCGCCCGGTGAGCAGCGACGCCTTGTTCAGCGGCATCGTGTAGAAGCGGCTGAGCAGGCCCGAGGCCTTTTCGCGTTTGAAGCCGAGCGCACTCACCACCGCACCGGTCATCGCCGCGACGAGCGTGAGCAGCGCGGCCTGGCCGTAGATGCTGGGTGTGCCGGTCGCGGCGGTGATGGAGTCACCGAGGACGATGCGGAACATCAGCAGCGTCACGGCCGGGTAGGCGATGGTCTGGATGGTGGTCGACGGGTCGCGCAGCCACACCATCAGCAACCGTTTGGTCTGGATGAGACTGTGGCTGAACCACACCGACACCGAGCTCTCCGGCTTGGCGTGCACCACCGGCAGCTGGGCCGCCGTTTCCGTTGTCGTCATGATCGCCTCACACTCGCCCACACCGCCAGTGGGAGGAAAACAACTGCCGCGACGCCGAGCCACACCAGCGACACCCAGGTACCCGCCCACGACAGCTGACCCGCGGCCATGTCGCTGAGCGTCTGCGCGAACTGCGAGATCGGCTGATTGCGGGCGAACCCGCGCGCCCAGGTGGGGAAACTGTTCTCGGGCACGAAGCCGGTCGACATCATGCCGAAGATCAGGATCGGCAGCGTGAGCGCCTGGCTGAGCGCCTCGGGGTTCTTGGTGAGGCTGCCCAGCGCGTCGGCGCCGAGGGTGAGCACAACGCCGACGGCGAGCGCGAACCCGCAGAACGCCAGTGCCTGCACCACGCCGCCGGTGAACCGGAATCCGATCAGGTATCCGTAGCCGACCGTCGCGACCAGCGAGACCAGCGAACGGACCAGACCGGCGCAGATCCGCGACATCAGCGGAACCAGCGACCCGATCGGCATGGTCTGCAACCGGGTACTCAACCCGGTGAGCGCCTCGAACGCCGCGAGCTGGGCATTCGACATCATGGTCATCGCCATGGTCTGCAGCACGATGATGGGCATCACGTACTGCGCGTAGTCGATGCCCTGCACCTTCATCACGTAGCGCAGCGGCAGGTAGAACGCGACGGTCACCACCAGCGGGGTGAGCACGGCGACGATCAGTTCACCCTTGGTCGCCATGGTGCGCACGATGCGACCGGTCAGCGCGCGCCACTGCGCGAAACTGCTCTGGTGCACCGCGGGTAGGTCGGCGAAGAGCCCCTTCGCCGCGGGGGTGGACACGCTCACTAGTGGCCGCCCGAATGACCGGTGATCGACAGGAACACGTCGTCGAGGGAGGGGCGGCGCAGGGCGATGTCGGCCAGTTCGATGCCCGCGTTGTCGAGCCTGCGCAGCGCCTCGGCGAGGGTGGCCGCGCCGTCGGGCGCGGGGATCGACAGCTTGTCGGCGCCCGCGATCTCGGCGGCGACGGCGGCCGGGACCAGGTCACCGAGGGCCTGCACGGCGGCCGCGATGCGGCTGAGGTCGAGCGGGATGATCTCGCAATAGCTGCCGCCGGTCTTGGCCTTGAGCTGGTCGGCGGTGCCCTCGGCGATGACGGTGCCCTTGTCGATGACGATGATGTTGTCGCTGAGCACGTCGGCTTCTTCGAGGTACTGCGTGGTGAGCAGCACGGTGATGCCCTGGTTCTTCAGCGCCGTCACCAGGTCCCACACGCCCTGGCGGCTGCGCGGGTCGAGCCCGGTGGTCGGTTCGTCGAGGAACACCACCTCGGGGCGAACCACCAGCCCGCAGGCGATGTCGACCCGGCGACGCATACCACCCGAATAGTTGCGCACGGCCCGTTTACCGGCGCTGACCAGGTCGAATTCCTCGAGCAGCACCTCGGCGCGCTTGCGGGCGGCCGACTTGGTCAGGCCCATCAGGCGACCGAACAGTTCGAGGTTCTCGCGTCCGGTGAGGTTCTCGTCGAGCGCGGCGTACTGGCCGGTCATCATGATCGAGCGGCGCACGCCCGCGGCATCGGTGAGCACGTCGTGCCCGGCGACGACGGCGGTGCCGGAGTCGGGGCGCAGCAGCGTGGACAGGATTTTGACCGTGGTGGTCTTGCCCGCGCCGTTGGGCCCGAGGATGCCGAGCACGCTGGCCTTCTCGGCCTGGAAACTGATGCCCTGCAGCGCGTGCACGTCGCCGAAGGATTTGCGCACGTCGGAAACGAGCACCGCGGGCTCACCGCCGTGCGACGCGACGCCACCCACGGGCGAATCCACTGAGATAGAACTCGGCATCAACTCTCCACCATCGGCCGCGGCGGCGCCGATCGAACGGGTGCGCGCCACGGAATTTTTCTTCCCGGTAAGTGATCCATACCGTTCGGCGCGATGTTACCGGTCCGGCGATTTTCCGGGTCGGTACTCCGGCAGGCCCGGGGAGATTCGGTCCGATTCCTTGTCGCCGCGACGACACGCCCATACCCTGGCATCCGGGTAGAGGGAGGTGACCATGGCCGAATCGGCCGCCGCATTGCCGGGCCGTACCGATCTGCTGATGTCGTTCGATCCGCGCACCGGCGAACAACTCGCGCAATATCCGGTGCAGGGCGGCGCCGAGGTCACGCGCGCGGTCCGCACCGCGAGGGCGACACAGAACTGGTGGGGGGAACTGGATTTCGGTGAACGCCGGAGCCTGCTGCTGGATTGGCGAAGCCATATCGCCAGGCGCAGTGGCGAATTGGTCGAGATCCTGCGCAACGAGACGGGTAAACCGGAGACCGATGCCGCGCTCGAGGTGATGCTCGCGGTGGAGAACCTGGATTGGGCCGCCCGCAATGCCGAACGCGCACTGGGCCGCAAACGATTGCGTTCGGGCTGGTTCACCCGCAATCAATACGCGTCGGTGGGTTATCTACCGCTCGGTGTGATCGGCGTGCTCGGTGCCTGGAACAACCCGGTGTTCACGCCGATGGGTTCCATCGCCTACGCCATGGCCGCCGGGAACACGGTGGTGTTCAAACCGCACGAGATCACCACCGGCGTCGGCCTCTGGCTGGCCGCGAGCTGGACGCGCGTGGTACCCGATTATCCGGTGCTGCAGGCCGTGACGGGCGACGCGCGCACCGCGACAGCGCTGTGCGGCGCGGAGGTGGACAAGATCGCCTACGCCGGTCCCGAGGCCGGTGGCCGCGAGGTGATCGCGCAGTGTGCGCGCTCGCTCACGCCGGTGGTCGTCGAACACAGCGGCAAGGGCAGCATGATCGTGCACGTCGACGCCGCCCTCGATGAAGCCGCCGAGGCCGCCGTGTTCGGGGCGATGGCCAATTCCGGTCAGAACGCCTCGGGCATCCAGCGCTGCTATGTCGCCGACTCGGTCTTCGACGATTTCCTCGCCCGCGCCGCCGACCGGGCCGCCAAGCTGCGGCCGGGCGCCGACAACCGCGCCGCCTACGGGCCGATGATCAATGCCGACCAGGTCGACGTGGTGCGCTCCCAGGTGCGCGACGCCATCGCCCGCGGCGGGCACGCGGTGCTCGGCGGACTCGACTCCTTCCGCGACCCGTATGTGGAGCCGATCGTGCTCGCCGAGGTGCCGGAGGAGAGCATCGCGATCACCGGCGAGGGCATCGGCCCGGTGCTGGTGGTGAACCGGGTGTCGGACCTGGCCGACGCGGTGACCCGGGTGAACGCGGCGGGCAACGGCATCGCCGTCACCGTGTTCACCCGCGATATCGTCAGCGCCGAGTTCATCGCCGCCCAGCTGAAAGTCGGTGTGGTGACGGTGAATTCGTCGACCGCGTTCACCGGTATCCCGGCCCTGCCGTTCGGCGGGGTCGGCGAGTACGGGCAGGGGCACAGCCACGGCCAGCAGGGTTTGCAGGAATTCAGCCGGACGATGTCGATCGCGCGCAGACGTTTCCGCGCACCGGTGCGCCTGTCGACGTTCGATCGCAGGCCGGGACATCTGCGCCTGGCCAAGGCGGCGTTCCGGTTACGCCACGGGCGCTGACTGCCCGCCGAGCAGCACCGCACTGGTGAGCGCGCCGAGCCGGGCGAGCTGCTCGGGCCGGGAATCGAAGCGCAGCAGCCTGCCCACGTCGATGATCTGACCGATCGCGGCGTGCACCCGGAACCGCGCCTCGATCGGGTCGCCGTCGAGCAGGTTGGCCCATTCGAGGATGTTCTGGCGCTGGATCGCGCGCAGCCGATGCTGTTCGGCCTGGGGCAGATTGCTGAATTCGGCGTAGTACACCGGCATGATCTCCGGCGTCGCGAAGGTGAGGCGGGCGTGCTCGTCGGCGATGCGACGGGCGGCGTCGGCGCGGTCGTTCGACTGCGCGAGCGCCTCGCTGATCGCCACGGCGAGGCGGTCGCCCGCACGGTGGAAGGCGGCGGCGAGCAGGTCGGCTTTGCTGTCGAAGTGGCGGTACACGCTGGAGGCGTTGATGCCGACGGCGGCGCCGATCTCTTCGATACCCGACTCGTGGTAGCCGTTGCGGCCGAAGATGCGGATCGCCTCGGTGAGCAGCTGTTCACGTTTAGATGTCACCGGCAGACCGCGATTCTGCTTGCCGGGCTCGGCCGGCGCCGGCGCGGGCGGCAGGTCGGCGCGCACGATGGACCAGGCCATGTCGAGCTGCAGGGCGAGCATGCGCGAATGCGACAGGGTGGTGCGGTGCGCGGCGATGCTCGCCAGGGCGCTGAGTGCGCCGACGGCGAGCAGCGTGATGTTCTCGGGGCTCGCGTCGGGCCGCAGTTCCGCGATGGGCGTGGCGACCATCGCCTCGAGTTCGCGGTAGAACGCGCGGATGCGGACGCGGTCCTCGCGCTCGAGGTAGCGACGTTCCCAGCGGTACAGGCCGGCTTCGCGCCGGATGTCGATATTGTGCTCGGCCACGGCGGTGAGCAGCGCGTCGAGGCGGTCGTGCGGGCTCAGTGCCGGGTCATCGGCCGCTTTCGCCACATCGCGCAGCCCACGCGCGCCCTCTTCGGCGGCGGCGACGAGCAGTGCGTATTTGTTGGCGAAGTGCCGGTAGAGCGCGGGCCCGGAGATGCCGACCTCGGCCGCGATCTCGTCGACGCCGACCGGGTAGTAGCCGCGCGCGCTGAATGCCCTGGCGGCGGCGCGCATGATCTGCATCTTGCGGTCTTTTGGCCTGCGGCGGACCACCTTGGCCTGCGCGGTCGCCTGCTCGGGGCCGCGGTGGGACTCCCTGCGATCGGCGACCATGTACGTTGCTCACTTCCCGTTGCGCGAACCGTCGTCGACGGCTCGGCGCCGTCCGGCAACGGCGCTGGACCAGTCAACCTAAGTTAACCACAATTCGCAAACGGCGTGACGAAGTCGGGCAAACGCGAACCGTCCCGCTCGCGACGGTGCGAGCGGGACGGTTCGGGTGGAATCGCGGGGAACTTAGAGGCCGAGACCCCGGGCCAGCGTCGGCCACGACAGCTTCAGTTCGTCCTGCCAGTAGCCCCACGAGTGGGTGCCGTTGGGACGGAAGTTGAAGGTGGCCGGGATGTTCAGCTCTTTCAGCCGGTTGGCCAGGTTGTTGGTGCAGTAGTTGGTGCCCGCCTCGATGATGCCGCCGATGACGATCTGGTTGGCCAGACCGTAGGCGCCGGGCAGCGCGTAGGGGCCGTTGAGGGTGTCGTACGGTCCGGGCAGGCCGTTGCCGGTGGAGACGTAGAGTTCCACGCCGCGCAGACCTTCGGCGTTCACGTACGGGTCGTTCTTGACCCATTCCTCCGAGCCCTGCGGGCCCCACATGTTCATGGTGTCGCCGCCGCCCCAGGTCTCGACGGTGAGCTTCACGAATTCCGAACCGACCGGGTCGGAGGTCTGCGCGCAACCGCTGTAGGCCGCGGCCGCCTTGTACAGGCCGGGCTTGGCGATCGGCAGCGCGAGGACGGTGGTGCCGGAGGTCGACAGACCCGCGATGGCGTTCACCCCGTTGGTGCCGAGCGCGCCGTCGACGAGCGGGGGCAGTTCCTCGGTGAAGAAGGTCTTCCACTTGTTGCGGCCGACGACCGGGTCGTCCTTGATCCAGTCGGTGTAGTAGCTCCAGGAGCCGCCGATCGGCTGGATGACGTTGACGTTCTTGTCCGACAGGAATTCCAGCGCGTCGGTCTTGGCGACCCAGGACGCCGAATCCTCGCCGCCGCCCGCACCGTTGAGCAGGTACAGGGTGGGGCGCGGGACCGAGGCGTCGGCGGGCCGCTGCACGTCGACGATGATGTTCTGGTCCATGGCCGCGGAGTACACGTGCAACCGCAGGCTGCGCGAATCCTTCACCTCGGCCTTGACGATCTTGGAACCGTCCTCGGAGACCGGGTTGGCGAGCAGGCTCTTGGAATCGATGATCGGGTCGGCCGCAGCGGGTGCGATGCCGAGGCCGGACAACAGTCCGGCGGCCACTGCCGTTGCCGCGATCATCGCCGCGGCTCGGAGGCCACGACGCCGGGTGTGCCGACGGATCACTTTCGCACCTTCGCTTCGTCTCGAATTCCGACTCGGTCCGCACCCGGTTTCCCGGGGCGTAGTTGCACCACGGCAGAACCTTACGGGTTATGCACTCGATACAACAGTAGTAATCGTTACAACAGCGCGGTCACATCATGCCGCATCAGCCACAGCCGCCTCACCGCGCCCCGGTCGCCCGGTCGCCCGCGTCGAGCAGTTCCGCCAGCCGCGGCCCGATCTCGGCGAGCGCCTGCGGTGAGGTCATCTGATCGTGCACCACCGCGACCGGCCGATCGCGGATTTCGCCGTCGACATACCGGGCCCAGTTCGCGGCCGCCTTCTCGTGTCCGAGCGCGCTGAAATACTCCAGCCTGCCCCGGAATACGGCGGGCCGGTGCTCGGCGATCAGTTCCGCCGAACGCACCGCGCTGCGATAGATGCGGCGCACCCGCTCGGGGGTGAGCACGGCCATGTTGGCCGGGATGATCGCGTGCAGGGCGGCCAGCGCCTCGTCGCTGAGTTCGCGCACCCCGTTGGTCGCCACGGCGGCGCTCAGGTCGACCCCGAGTTCGGCCAGCGCGTCGCGCACGGCGGTGTGGAAATCGGGGACGTCGATGTCGGGGTGCGAGTCGAGCATGGCGAGCAGGCTCACCTGCTCGCCATCGGCCTGCAGTTCGGTGGCGACGGCGTGGGCGAGCACACCGCCGAGCGACCAGCCCATCAGCCGGTAGGGGCCCTGCGGCTGGACCGCTTTGATCTCGATGACATAGCGGCGGGCCATGGCGGCGAGGGTGCCCGGCAGATACCCGGACTCGCTGAGCGCGGGTGACTGCAGGCCGAAGATCGGTCTGCGCGCCGGAATGTATTGAGCCAGCCCGGCATAGCACCAGGCCAGCCCGTACATCGGGTGCACGCAGAACAGCGGTCCACCCGCCTCGGTGCCGTGCGGCACGCGGTTGCGGATGGGCAGCAGCACGCCGAGGGCGTCGTCGGATTCGAGGTCGTAGTCGCCGGCGCCCGCCTGGGTGGCGTCGATGCGTTCGGCGAGCGCGGCCACGGTGGCGTCGCTGAAGAACCACTGCACGCGCACGTCGGCGCCGACGCGGGTGCGCAGCCTGCTGATGGCCTTGGTCGCGACGAGCGAGTTGCCGCCGAGCTCGAAGAAGTCGTCGTCGAGGCCGACCTTGCCCGCGCCGAGCACCTCGGCGAAGACCTCGGCGACCGCGCGCTGGACCGGGGTGGTCGGTGGCCGGTAGGGCCGGGTGGTCGCCGCCGGGACGGGCAGGGCTTTGCGGTCGAGCTTGCCGCTGGCGTTGAGCGGCAGCGCGGCGAGCACGACCAGCGTGGCCGGGACCATGTACGACGGGAGCGCGGTGCGGGCATAGGACAGCACTTCGGCTTCGTCCAATCCACCTGTATTCGCACCGCTTTCGATGGAGTAGCCCGCCGCCGGGGTGGCGGTTCCCGGCTGCTCGGCGCGCGTTTCGGCGGGGACGACATAGCCGACGAGGCGGTCGCCCGTCGGGCCGTGGACCAGAGCGACGGCGGCGTGCCGCACCGCCGGATGCCCGCGCAGAACCGCTTCGACTTCACCGAGCTCGATCCGCTGACCCCGGAGTTTCACCTGGAAGTCGCTGCGCCCCAGGTATTCCAGTGCGCCGTCGGCGTCGAGGCGGACCACGTCGCCGGTGCGGTAGAGCCTGCCGCCGCCCGGGTGGGCGACGAACCGTTCGGCGGTGAGCGCGGGCGCGGCGAGGTACCCACGCGCCAGCTGCACGCCTTCGAGGTACAGCTCGCCCGCGATGCCGGGCGGGACCGGCCGCAGGTGCCGGTCGAGCACGTGGACGCGAGTGTTGGCGACCGGTTCGCCGATCGGAATGTGCTCGGCCGCGGTCACTTCGGTCGCCGTGACGACGGTGGCCTCGGCCGGGCCGTACCAGTTGACGAGGTCGGCGCCGGGGAGCACCTCGGCGAACCGGCGCGCGGTCGCTGCCTGCAGTGCCTCACCGGCGGCGAATACCCGTCGCAGCGAGGGCAGTTCGCCCGCTCGGCGGTCGGTCAGGAAGGCGTCGAGCATGGACGGCACGAAGTGCACGGTGGTGACGGAATGTTCGGTGATGACCTCGGCGAGGTAGTCGGGGTCGCGATGACCGTCGGGCCGGGCGATGACCACCGCCGCACCGGTCTGCAACGGCCACAGCAGTTCCCAGGTGGAGATGTCGAAGGTGACCGGTGTCTTGTGCAGCACCACATCGCCGGGGCTGTGCAGGTAGTCGCGTTGCGCCCAGCGGAACTGGGCGACGAGCTGACGGTGGGTCAGCATGACGCCCTTGGGTTTTCCGGTGGACCCGGAAGTGTGGATCACGTAGGCGAGGTTGTCCGGTGCCGGTTCGGCCGGCGGGGCGGACGCGGGGGCGAGGGTGTCGATCTCGACGACCCTTGCGCTGCTGTGGAATCCGGTGCCCGTGGTCGTGAGCACACACAGCGGCGCCGCGGCGGCGAGCACGCGTTCGGTGCGTTCGGCCGGATGGTCCGGGTCGACCGGGACGTAGGCCGTCCCTGTGCGCAACACCGCGTAGATGCTGGTGACGAGGTCGATACCGCGACGCATGGCGACCGCGATCAGCACCTCCGGACCGGCTCCGAGCGCGCTCAGCGTGGCGGCCAGTTTCCGTGACCTGGCGTCGAATTGCTCGTAGGTGTAGCTGTGCTCGCCGTCGATCACCGCGACCGCGTCGGGTGTGCGGGCCACCTGGGCGTCGAACAGCGTCAGCAGCGTCGACTCGTCGAGCAGCTCCGGTGCGTCGGTGGCGTTGAGCGCGGTGAGGGTGCCGCGTTCGTCGGCGAGCAGCACGTCGAGTGCGCCGAGGCGGGACTGCGGGTCGGCGGTGAAGCGGGCCAGCAGCAGTGAGAACCGTTGGGACAGCAGGTGTGCGGTGTAGGCGTCGAACACGTCGCGCAGGTACTTCACCGACACGCGCAGTTGTTCGCCTGCCACCACCTGCACGGTGAGCGGGTAGTGGGTGCCGTTGGTCGCGTCGAGACCGGTGATGGTGGCCGACCCGCTGGCGGCCCGGTCGATCGCCGCCCGGTCGACGGGGAACGACTCGAACACGACGAGCGAATCGAACAGCGCGTCGACACCGACGATCTCCTGGATCTCACCGAGACCGAGGTAGTGGTAGTCGAACAGGGCGGCCTGCTCGTCCTGCAGGGTGCGCAGCAGCTCGGCGACGGTGTGCTCGGGCCGCACCCGCACCCGCACCGGGATGGCGTTGAGGAACAGCCCGACCATGCGTTCCACGCCGGGCAGCGCGGCGGGCCTGCCCGACACGGTCGCGCCGAACACCACGTCGTCGCGATCGACGAGCCGGGCGATGAGCAGACCCCAGGCCGCCTGGACCACAGTGTTCACCGTGACACCGAGGTCGGCGGCGAGCCGGGTCAGCGCCGCGGTGTCGGCGGGTGTGAGCGCGAAGCCGGTTTCCCCGGTGCCCGAGGCGATTTCGCGGCCCTTCTCGACCGGGGCCAGCGGGGTCGGTTCGGCCAGGCCGGTGAGCGCGCCACGCCAGGCCTGGCGGGCGGCGTCGAGATCCTGCTCGGTGAGCCAGGCCAGGTAGTCGCGGTAGGGCGCCGGTTTCGGCAGGCGACGGGTGCGCCCGACGGTGTAGGCGGCGAGCAGCTCCTGCAGCAGCAGCGGCATCGACCAGCCGTCGATGAGAATGTGGTGGCTGGTCACCACCAGGTGGGCACGCTGGGGTGTGCGCACCAGGGTGAAACGCAGCTGCGGCGCGACCGCCATGTCGAAATGTGTTGCCAGGTCGGCACTTCGGATGCGCTCGTAGGTGGCTTCGTCGGCATCGATCACCTGCCACGGCACGTCGACGTCGTCGATGACCACCTGCAGCGGTGTGCCTGCCGGGTCGGTGGCGAAGGCGACGCGCAGGTTGTCGTGCCGGTCGAGCACGGTCTGGGCGGCGGTGTGCAGGCGTTCGGTGTCGACGGACGGGTCGAGGTCGAGGACGATCTGGGTGATGTAGGGGTCGACCGAGTTCTCGGCGAGCAGGGCATGGAACAGCATCCCGGACTGCAACGGTGTCACCGGCCAGATGTCGCTGAGCCGGGGGTAGCGGCGCACCAGGCGGTCGAGTTCGGTCTGGCCGAGGCGGACCAGGGCGAAGTCCGAGGGGGTGAATCCGCCCGCGTCGGGGCGCAGGCCGTGTTCGGCGAGTCCGCCGAGGGCGCGGATCCAGTGCTCGGCGAAGTGCTTCACCGCGTCGGCGTCGAGAACCGTCGCGGCGTAGTCGAAGCGGGCGACCATACCGTCGGCGGTGGCGTCGACGGTGAGCACGAGGACCAGATCGTCGACGGCCACGTCCGTGTGGACGCGGGCGGGTCGCAGGTCGCGTACCCGGAGCGCGAACCGGCCGCGGTCGACGGTGCGCACCGTGTCGGCCGCGTCGGCGTCGAGGTAGCGCAGCAGTCCGAAGCCTGCGCCGCCGGCCGGGACCGTCCGGCACAGTTCCTTGATCTGGGACAGCGCCGTGCCCGCGGCCGGGCCGCCGACGAGCGCGTCGGCCGGGTCCACGCCGTCGAGGCGAAGCGCGAGCGGGAAGTCGGTGGTGAATCCGCCGACCACGTTCTGGGCGTCGTGCCGTCCGAGGACGCGCTGGTCGGCACGCAGCCGGACGACGCTGCCGATCGCGCGGACGGCCGCCGAATCGGCGGCGGTGTGCAGGGCGAGGGCGACGGCGGTGAGCAGCACCTCGTCGACCGTGGCGCGGTAGGCCTCGGCGACGGTGCCGACGGCGGCGGTGCCCTCGCCGGTGATGCTCAGCGATACCCGGCGGCGCTGGCGCAGGTCGCCCGAATCAGCCGTCCTGGCGCGCACGGCGCGGTGCCAGTACTCGCGTTCGGCGCGGGCGGCGGGCGAGGACGGGTAGTCGGCCAGGCGGCGGATCAGGTCGTCGAGACCCGCGTCGGGCGCCGAGGGTGCGGCGTGACGGCCGCGGCTCCACGCGGTGGTGAGCTGGTCGACCACGGCCCGCCAGGAAACCTCGTCCAGCACGAGCGCATTGGCGACCACGACCAGGGTGGACGGGCCGTCACCGGTGAGGATGAAGTGGATGTTGCGACCCTCGTCGGGGTCGAGCGCGGCAGCCGCGGCGGCGACGATGTCGTCCACGGGCAGCGACGCCTCGCCGTCCTCACCGGCCAGCCTGCGGAAGGCACCACCGGTGCGTTCCGCGGCCGGGGGGATGCGCAGTACCGGGTCGGATTCGGTGCGGTCGAGGACCGCCCACAGCATGGGGTGCTGGTTCATCACCGCGGCCGCGACGGCGGCGACGGCCTCGTCCGGGCAGTCGGCGGGCACGTCGAGCAGCAGGGCGCGCGGTTCGACGGCCTGCTCCCCCGCTTCCAGGAGCTGGGCGGCGGTGGCGGTGAGCGGCAGGGCGCCGGTCCGGGTGGTCGCCTCGGCGGTAAGTTGCGCGCGCTCGGCGAGGGCGCCGACGGTGCGCGCGGCGAACAGGTCGCGCGGGCGCAGGGTGACGCCGGCGTCGGCGGCCCGCGACACCACCTGGATGGCGGTGATGCTGTCGCCGCCGAGGGCGAAGAAGTCGTCGTCCACACCGACCCGGTCGTGGCCGAGCACCTCACCGATCACGCGGGCGACGGCGCGTTCGGCCGAGCTGCGCGGTGGCCGGAATTCGCGGCGGCTGAGCACCGGATCGGGCAGGGCGCGGCGGTCGAGTTTGCCGCTCGGGGTGAGCGGCAATTCGTCGAGTACGACGACGGCGGCGGGCACCATGTAGTCCGGCAGCGCCTCGGCGGCGGCGGCGGTGAGTGCGCTCGGTTCCAGATCGGTGCCTTGCACATACGACACGAGCATGGTCGATCCGGCACCGTTGTCGCGGCCCATCGTGCTGACCCAGCTGACGCCGGGTACGGCGGCCAGCACGGCATCGATCTCGCCGAGTTCGATGCGCAGACCACGGATCTTCACCTGGAAGTCGTTGCGGCCCAGGTATTCCAGCACGTCACCGCGGCGGCGGACGAGGTCGCCGGTGCGGTAGAGGCGGGCACCGGCCGGACCGTGCGGATCGGCGACGAAGCGGGCGGCGGTGAGGCCCGCGCGCTGATGGTAGCCGCGCGCCAGCTGGATACCGCCCACGTAGAGCTCGCCGGTGGCGCCTTCGGGCACCGGGTGCAGGCGCGGATCGAGGGTCAGTGCGCGGATGCCACGGATCGGTCCGCCCATGTGCACGTCGGTGCCGTGCAGCGGTGCGCTGATGGTGGCGGCGATGGTCGCCTCGGTGGGGCCGTAGGCGTTGTGCAGGCGGCGCTGCGGCAGCGCGTCCCATCCGGCGGCGAGGTCGCCGGGCAGGTGCTCGCCGCCGACGATCAGGACGCGCAGGTCGGGCAGGCCCTCGGGCTCGAGGGTGGCGAGCACGGTCGGGGTGAGGAAGGCATGGGTCACCCCTTCCGTGCGGATCAGTTCGGCCAGGTCGGTGCCGCCGACACTGTCGGCCGGGGCGACGACGAGCGTGCCCGCACCACCGAGGGCGAGCAGCAGTTCCAGCATGGACGCGTCGAACGACGGCGAGGCGAATGCCAGTGCGCGCGTGGCCTTGTCGAGCCGGTAGCGCTCGACCTGTTCGGCGCAGAAGTTGGCGACACCGGCATGGGTGACCACGACGCCCTTGGGCAGACCGGTCGACCCGGAGGTGTAGATCATGTACGCCGCGCCGCCCGGGCGCGCGGCGCCGAGGAGCTCGATCTCGCGCAGCGCGACACCGGGATTGGCCGCGACCTCGGCGGTGAACGCGCGGTCGTCGAGCGCCACCCAGCCACCGGCGGCGGGCAACGCGGGCAGGTCGGCAAGTTCGGCGGCCAGGGTGACGCCGAGCGTCGCACCCGAATCGGCGACCATGTGCGCGATCCGGTCGAGGGGGTAGCCGGGGTCGATCGGCACGATCACCGCGCCGGTGCGGGCGATGGCCCACAGCGCGAGCACGGATTCCACCGATCGCCGGATAGCGACGGCCACCGGCACTTCCGGGCCCGCGCCACGGGCGATGAGCGCACGGGCCAACTGGTTGGCGGCCGCGTCGAGGTCGGTGTAGGTGAAGCCGCGTCCTTCGCCGCGCAGTGCGATTCCCGACGGGTTGGCACGGACCGCGTCGCCCATGAGCTGGGCGAGGGTGCGCGCGGGCACGGCGGGTGGGCCCGCGAAGGTGGTCTGCGCGGCGAGTTCCCGCTCGTCGAGCAGGTCGATATCGCCGACGGGCGCGGTGGGGTCCGCGGCGACGGCTGCCAGCAGGCGGGTGAAGCGGGCACCGAGAGTACGCACCGTCGATTCGTCGAACAGGTCGGTGGCGTAGGTGAATTCGGCGTACATGCCGCCGTTGCGCTGCTGTTCGCGCACGGTGAGCAGCAGGTCGAACTTGGCGTCGGCGGTGCGGGCGTCGAGGGCGTGCACGGCGAGACCGGGCAGTTCCACGGTCACCGGCGCGAGGTTCTCGAACGACAGCGCCACCTGGAACAGGGGGTGCCTGCTGGTCGAGCGGGCCGGTTGGACCGCGTCGACGACCCGCTCGAACGGGACGTCGGCGTGGGCGAAGGCGCGCAGGTCGGTGTCGCGGGTGGCGGCCAGCAGCGTGGTGAACGGTTCATCGCCCGCGATGCGGCTGCGCAGCACGAGGGTGTTGACGAACATGCCGACGAGGTCGTCGAGTTCGCGCGCGCCGCGACCGGCGATCGGGGTGCCGATGGCGACATCGTCGGTGTCGGACAGGCGGGCCAGGAGGGTGGCGAGCGCGGCCTGCACGACCATGAACAGGGTGACGCCTTCGCGCCGTGCCAGTGCGGCGAGCCCGGCGTGCAGGTCGGCATCGATGTCGAAACCTGTTGTGGCACCGGCGAAGGACTGCACCGCTGGGCGTGGCCGGTCGGTCGGCAGGTCGATCTCGTCGGGGAGGTCGGCGAGTTCGGTGGTCCAGTAGGCGAGCTGGTTCGCGGCGATCGATGCCGGGTCCGTCTCGTCGCCCAGCGTATCGCGTTGCCACACCGCGTAATCGGCGTACTGGAGGGGCAGTGGCGTCCACGCGGGCGCGGCACCCGAGGTGCGCGCGGTGTAGGCGAGCACCAGATCCCTGGTGAGCGGGCCCATCGAGAAGCCGTCGGCGGCGATGTGATGCGCGACGAACACCAGCACGTGTTCGTCGGCGCCGAGCCGGAGCAGGCGCAACCGCACCGGTGGCGCGGCGGTGACATCGAACCCGGTCGAGGCGGTGCACCGAACTTCGGCGAGCACGTCGTCGGCGGTGACCGGTACAGGTGTGAGGTCGAGGTCGACCGCGCCCGGTGCCAGCACCTCCTGCACAGGCCCCCATTCGGTGCCGCGCCCGGCCATGGCATCCACCGACGCACCGGTCGCCGGTTGCCCAGCCGTCCCCGTGCCGCGATGCGCTGTGGTGGCGCCCGCCGACGCACCGGTCGCCGGCTGCCCAGCCGTCCCCGTGCCACGGTGCGCTGTGGTGGCATCCACCGACGCACCGGTCGCCGGTTGCCCGGCGGCGGTTCCCCTGGTGAGCGCCGCAGGCTGCCGGACCCGATCGTGCGGGGTCACCGGGTAGCGGGTGCGCAGGACTTCGTGGCGGGTGAACAGGTCGCGGACGGCGGCCTCTAGGGCGGGCAGGTCGAGGGTGCCGGTGAGGCGGATGGCGGCGGGGATGTTGTAGACGGTCGCGTCGGGGTCGAGCTGGTTGAGCAGCCACATGCGCTGCTGGGCCAGCGACAGCGGCACCTCGGCCGGGCGCGGTCCCGCGACCGGGCGCGCGGCCGACAACTCGTCGGCCCGGTGCACCCGCAGCGCGAGTTCGGTGACCGTCGGGGCCTCGAACAGCAGTCGCACGCCCACCGCGCGGTTCAACGCCTCGGCGATGCGGGCGGCCGCACGGGTCGCGAGCAGGGAGTTGCCGCCGAGGGCGAAGAAGTCGTCATCGGCACCGACGTCATCCACCCCGAGGATGTCGGCGTAGACCCCGGCGATCAGCTGCTCCGTAGGCGTCGTCGGTGTCCGGAAAGCGGCGGATTCGAAGACCGGTGCTGGCAGCGCAGCGCGGTCCAGCTTGCCGTTGACGGTGCGCGGCAGCGCATCGAGCACCACGAATGCCTCGGGCACCAGGTACGCGGGCAACTTCTCCCGCAGCGCGGACTTGACCTGCGCCACATCGAGTTCCGGGCGAACAGCCGGGACGGATGCCGTGCCGTCCCCGACCTGAGCAGTGAAAGCCGCGCCCGCGACCGAGTTCTCGGCGGCCCCGGCACCGAAAGGCGCGGCCCGGCCGGCAGCCGATTCGGAGCGAGTGCCGGCGACAGCCGGGTGCGCGCTCGCCCCCGGGGCGGTGCCGCCGGACGCCCCGGTGATGTCTCCACCTTGGGCCGCGCGGGAGTCCGCCGGCACCACGTACGCGACAAGGCGGTCGCCGTAGTGGGCGTCGGTGCGTGCCAGGACGGCGACTTGCGTGACCTGTGGGAGGGCGAGGAGCGCGGCTTCGACCTCGCCGGGTTCCACCCGGAAGCCACGGACCTTGACCTGGAAGTCGGTGCGGCCCAGGTAGATCAGTTCGCCATGGGTCGCGCTGTCCGCGGGCGTGCGGATGACCAGGTCGCCGGTGCGGTACATGCGGGCACCCGGCTGGAAGGGGTCGGCCAGGAAACGTTCGGCGGTGAGGGCCGGTTTGCGCAGGTAACCCCTGGCCAGCTGAACACCACCGAGGTACAGCTCGCCACGCACGCCGGGTGGGACGGGACGCAGGCGCTCGTCGAGCACGTAGACACGGCTGTTCCACTCGGGCGTGCCGATGGGGACGGTCTCGGTATCGGCGGAAGTCACCTGATGGTCGGTGATCGAGACGGCGGCCTCGGTGGGACCGTAGAGGTTGTCGATCCTGGTGTCCGGCAAGGTATTCAGCAGTCGCTGCGCCAGCGGGGCGGGCAGCGTTTCGCCGATCGCCAGGATACGGCGCAGGGGTGGCGCGGTCGCCTCCCAGTAGCCGACGAGGGTGTCGAGCAGCGACGGTACCGCCGTGAGTGTGGTGACATTCGCGTCGGCGATGAGCGCGTCCAGGTAGGCCGGATCGCGGTGCCCGTCGGGTGCGGCGATCACCAGGCGGCCACCGCAGACGGCCGCCGACCAGAACTCCCACACCGAGAGGTCGAAGGTGGCGGGCGTCTTCAGCAGGAACGCGTCGGCCGCGGTCGTCTCGAATTCGGCACGAAGCCACTGCAATTGGTTGACCACTGCCGCGTGCGGGACCGCGACACCCTTGGGTCGTCCGGTGGATCCGGAGGTGAAGATGACGTAGGCCGTGTTCTCCGGACGCAGCGGCGCCCGACGATCCGCATCGGTCACCGGAGACGGATCGGCGGACTGCACCGCCGGATGGTCCACCCGGACCACGGGCGCCGCGTCCGTGCGGAAACCGTTGGAGAGCACGCAGATCGGTGCCGCGGTGTGCAGGATGTAGTCGGTGCGGTCGGCGGGTTGATCCGGGTCGATCGGCACGTAGGCGCCGCCGGAACGAGCCACCGCGTACATGGCGACCACCAGGTCCACCGAACGGGGCAGGGCGAGCGCGACCAGTGACTCCGGGCCGACACCGAGCGAGATGAGATGGCGGGCAAGGCGATTCGCGCGCGCCTCGAACTCGGCATAGGTCAGTTCGAGACGGCCCTCCGGCAGGTCCGCGACGAGGGCGATCGCTTCGGGCCGCGCCGAGGCGGGCAGATCGGCGAGGGTGCCGGTCGGCATCGCGAGATCGGCGGCACCGCTGACGATCTCGCTCGACCGCTCGACGGCCGTGCGCAGGTCGACATCGCCGACCACCCGGGCCGGGTCCCGCACGATCGCGTCGAGCAGCAGGTTCAGCCGCTCGGCGAACCCGGCCACGGTGGCGGCGTCGAACAGGTCGGTGGCGTAGGTGAAGAACCCTTCGATGCCGGTGGGGGTGCCGTCCTCGGCGTGCCCGTCGCCGACGATCAGGTGCAGGTCGAATTGCGAGACCGCGAGATCCGCCGGCACCGGGGCGATCCGCAGACCCGGCAGTTCGAGGGTGGCGTGGTCCACGTTCTGGAAGGACAGGCCGACCTGGAACAGCGGGTGACGTGCCGTGGACCGCGGCGGGTCGAGGACCTCCACGAGCCGTTCGAAGGGCACATCGGCGGCGGCGAAGGCGGCCAGATCGCGGGAGCGCTGGTCGGCGAGCAGGTCGGTGAAGGCCGCGCTCCCGTTGTAGCGGGTGCGCAGGACGACGGTGTTGACGAACATGCCGATCAGGTCGTCGAGTTCGCGTTCCCCGCGGCCGGCGACTGGTGTCCCGACCACCACGTCGGCGGTACCGGCCAGCCGCGCGAGCAGCACGGCGAAGGCGGTGTGCAGCACCATGAAGACCGTCGATCCGGTCTGCTGCGCGATCCGCGCGAGCCCGGCGTGGGTGTCGGCGTCGATCCGCACCGGCACCCGGTCACCCGCGAGCGAGGCGACGGCGGGGCGCGGGCGATCGGCGGGCAGCTCGAGCAGGTCCGGCAGCCCGGACAGTTCCGCCTGCCAGAAGGCAACCTGTTGCGCGGCAAGCGATTCGGGGTCGCTTTCGGCACCCAGCCGGTCCACCTGCCACAGCGCGTAGTCGGCGTACTGCACCGGCAGACTCGCCCAGTCGGGCGCGTGCCCGGCCGCCCGTGCGAGATAGGCGGTGGTCATATCGCGCACCAGTGGCGCCATCGACGAGGCGTCGGCCGCGATGTGGTGCACCACCACCGCGAGCACGTATTCCGTCGGCGCGTCCGGATCGGCACCGGTCACCTCGAACAACCGCACCCGCAAGGGCACCTCGGTCGTCACATCGAAGGCGGTCGAAGCCAGTGCGGTGATCTGTTCGACCAGCTCCGCGCCTGACCCGGACTCGGCCGGTAGCCCACCAGAACGCACGAAGGGCCGCCCGGCCGCATCGGGTGCGCCCGCATCGGCAGCAACGTTCACGATTGGGAGCTTGGTGGTGGCGAAGGGGTCGGCGGGTTCACCGATGCGGTGGACCGTGATGCCGAGGTCGACCTCGTCGGCGGGCAGGATCAGCTGGATCGGGCCGTCGCCGGTGTCGGGGTAGACGGTGCGCAGGACTTCGTGGCGGGCCAGGACGTCGTGCAACGCCGTGGTGAGGGCGCCGACGTCCAGGTTGCCGGTGAGGCGCAGCGCGAAGGGGAGGTTGTAGGCGGCGGTGCCGTCGCCGGTGGCGCCCTGGTCGAAGCGGTTGAGGAACCACATGCGGCGCTGGGCCGGTGACAGCGGGAGTGCGGCCGGGCGGTCCAGGCTGCCGAGGGTGGAGACGGTGTCCGCCGTCGCGTCGACGGCGGCCGGGTCGAGGGTGGCGGCCAGCGCCGCGACCGTCGGGTGCTCGAACAGGGTGCGCACGGGGATGCGGCTGCCGGTGGCAGCACCGAGACGGGCGACCAGCCGGGTCGCGACCAGGGAGTTTCCGCCGAGGCCGAAGAAGTCGTCGTCGGCGCCGATGTCCTTGCGCCCCAGCACTTCACCGTAGAGCGCGGCGATCAGCTTCTCAGCCGCGGTCGCCGGGGCGCGGAAGGCGCGCGTGGTGAAATGCGGTGCGGGCAGCGCTTTGCGGTCGAGTTTGCCGCTCGGGTTGAGTGGCAATTCGTCGAGCACCGTGATGGCGGCCGGAACCATGTACGCCGGAAGGGTTTTGGAGACCGAGGCCAGCAGACGATCCGGGTCGGCGGCGCGGCCGGGCGCCGGAACCACATAGGCCACCAGCTGATCGCCCAGTTCCGTCGCGGCGACCATCGCCACCGCCTGGCTCACGGATTCGCTTGCCAGCAGGGCCGTTTCGATCTCGCCGAGCTCGATGCGCTGGCCGCGGAACTTCACCTGGAAGTCGATGCGTCCCAGGTAGTCGAGCCGCTGGGGCTCGCCGGCGGTCGGTTTGCGCCACACCACCAGGTCACCGGTGCGGTACATGCGGGCGCCGGTCACCGAACCACCGAAATCGGCGGCGAACGGGTCGGCGACGAACCGGTCGGCGGTGAGACCGGGCCGCGCGACATACCCGCGCGCGAGCTGATCGCCCGCGAGATAGAGCTCACCCGTGACGCCCGGCGGCACCGGCCGCAGCCGCTCGTCGAGCACGTACACCCGAGTGTTCCACTGCGGCAGGCCGATCGGCACCGACCGCTCCCCCGCCCTGGCGGGCCAGTAGGTCACCGAGACAGCCGCCTCGGTCGGCCCGTACAGATTGTGCAGCCGCGCCGAACACACCTCGGCCATGGCATCGACGGTTTCCGGCGGCAACGCCTCACCGATCACGAACACGTCGCGCAATGTCGACAGGCTGGCGGGCTGCGCATCTACGGGGCCGGGTAGCGGGTTGGCCGACGTCCGCGAGGCCCGCAGCGACCACGCCGGCGGCTCGTCCTCCTGAGCGGGCGCGGTAGCCAGCGCCGAACGCAACAGCCGCTCACGGGTGACACGATCCCCGACGGATCCCGCCGGAGCCGCCGAGGCCGGACCACCCAGACCGTGCGCCTGTCGCGAACCCGAACCGGGCTGCGTCGAGCCACCGAGCCCGGGCGAGGCCTCACCGGCATCGCCCGTCGCCACGCGAGCCGGACCACCTCGGAGCCCTGCGGAATTCCCGGGCACGCGCTGCGGCAGCCCACCCGGCGCACGTCGCGGCTGTGCCGAGTCGCCGGATCCGGCCGAGGCTGGCGCGGCGTCGACGACCACACCGGAAGCGCCTTCACCACGTGCCGACGCGCTCGCCACGGATTCGATTTCCGGCCGACCGGCACGGGCCTGTGCCGCGAAGACCGTGAGCATCGACGGGACGAAGTCGGTGACGGTGACGCGGTGGGTGTCGATGAGATCGATGAGGTACGCCGGATCGCGGTGGCCGTCGGGGGTCGCCAGCAGCAGAGTGGCCCCCACGCGCAACGGCAGGAAGTAACCCCAGAGGGACACGTCGAAGGTGGTCGCGGTCTTCTGGAGGTAGACGTCGCCCAGGACCAGGGGGTATTTCGCCAGCATCCACACCAGCTGGTTGTGGATGGCGGCATGCGAGATCAGCACGCCCTTGGGCTTGCCGGTGGAACCGGACGTGAAGATGACGTAGGCGGGGTGCTCGGGGTGCAGCGGAGCGCGGAGTTCCTCGGGGCGCACCGGTTCGACGGACACACCGGCGGTGTCGAGTTCGTCGACCAGCACCACGTCGATCCCCGTGGGGAGGGCTGTGGCGTCGGCACGGGTGCTCAGTACGCAGGCGGGGCGGGCGGTGTCGAGGATGTAGGCGATGCGGTCGGCCGGGTGATCGGGGTCGAGCGGCACGTAGGCGCCACCGGCGGTGAGCACCGCGTACATGCCGATCACCAGTTCCGGCGAGCGCCGGACAGCCAGTCCGACAAGGCTTTCCGGTCCGACGCCCGCGCCGATCAGCACGCGGGCCAGCGCGTTGACCCGCTCGTCGAACTGCCGATAGGTGAGCGCGACACCCTCGTACACCAGCGCCGTAGCCGACGGATGTGCCTGCACCGCACGGCGATAGGCGTCGAGCACGAGCTCCGGCGCCACCGGATGGGTGGTGTCGTTCCAGGCGACGATGCTCTGGTGGCGTTCGTCGTCGGTGAGCAGGTCGATCTCGGCCACACTCAGCGACGGCTCGGCGGTCACCGCCGAGAGCAGGCGGGTGAAGCGTCCGGCCAGGTTCTCGATGGACTCCGCGTCGAACAGATCGGTGGCGTAGGTGAACAGCGCCGCCATCGGTTCGGCCGGATCGGTGCCGGGCACGACGGTCAGTTGCAGATCGAAACGCGCGACCGTGCCACCGAATTCGACCGGCGCCACTTCCATGCCGGGCAGCCGCAGCGTCGGCAAGTCGAGGTTCTGGAAGAACAGCGCCACCTGGAACAGCGGATGATGCGCCTGCGAGCGCACCGGGTCGAGCAGTTCGACGAGCCGTTCGAAGGGCAGGTCGGCGTGGGCGAAGGCGGCCAGGTCGGCGCGTTTGGTCGCCCGCAGCAGCTCGAGGAAGCTCGCCCGCTGATCCACCTGGGTGCGTAGGACCAGGGTGTTGACGAACATGCCGATCAGGTCGTCGAGTTCGCGGGCACCGCGCCCGGCCACCGGGGTGCCGATGGCGATGTCGTCGGTGTGGGCCACCCGGCTCAGCAGCACCGCGAGCGCGGCGTGCACGACCATGAACTCCGAGGTGCCGGTGCGTTGGGCCAGGTCGGCGAGCGCGGTGTGCACGGCGGCCGGGATCTGGAAGCCGTATTCCGCACCGCGACCGCTGAATACGGGCGGCCGCGGGCGGTCGGTCGGCAGGGCGAGGCGGTCGGGCAGGGCGGCGAGCGTATTGCGCCAGAAGGCGATCTGGGCGGCGGCGAGCGAGTCGGGATCGTCCTCGGCGCCGAGCAGTTCGCGATGCCACAGCGTGTAGTCGGCGTACTGCACGGGCAGGGGCGCCCAGCTGGGCCGGGACCGGTTGCGCCGAGCCAGGTAGGCACCGAGCAGGTCGCGCAGCAGCGGGGTGATGGAGGCACCGTCGGCGGTGATGTGGTGCAGGGCGATCGCGACCACATGATCGCGCGGGCCGAGTTCGGCCAGCGCCACCCGCAGCGGCACCCCGGCCGCCACATCGAAGCCCTTGGCGGCGAATTCGGCCAGCCAGAGCGGCAATTCGTCCTCGGACAGGCTGTCGACGAGCACCTCGGGCACCGCTTCGGAGGCGGGCAGGATCACCTGGTGCCCGACACCTTCGGCCACACCGTCACCGTCGGCGGTTTCACCGGCGGTGAGCACCGGGTACCAGGTGCGCAGGGATTCGTGCCTGCCGACCAGATCCGACAACGCCGCGTACAGCGCGTGCGCGTCGAACGGCCCGGTCAGGCGCAGGGCGAACGGGATCGTCTCGGCCGTGGAGTTCGGGTCGAACTGGTTGAGGAACCACATCCGCCGCTGCGCGGGCGAGAGCGGGATCAGCTCGGGCCGGCCACGCCGGGTGAGCGGCGCGTGCCCACCCGCACCCTTCAGTGGCTCCAGCAGCGCGGCGAGCCCGGCGACAGTGGGACTTTCGAAGACATGCCCGGCCGGAACACGGGTGGACAGTTCGGCGCCGAGCCGAGCCGCGACCCGCGTGGCCAGCAGGGAGTTACCGCCGAGGGCGAAGAAGTCGTCGTCGGCGCCGATCGGGTCGGCCGGGTGCAGCAGGTCGGTGAAGACGGCGGCGACCAGCTCCTCCATCGCCCCGGACGGCCTGCGGAACTCGGCGGCGCGCAGGGTCGGCGCGGGCAGCGCGGCCCGGTCGAGCTTGCCGACGGGGGTGAGCGGAATGGTGTCGAGCACCGTGAGCGCGGTCGGCACCATGTGGGCGGGCAGACCGGCCTTGGCGTGGGCGAGCACATCGTCGAGATCGATCGAGGCACCCGGCGCGGCATGCACGTAGGCGGCGAGAATCGTTGTGCCGTTGTCGAGTTCGTGTCCGACGGTCACCGCGAAGTCGACGGACTCGTGCGCGGTGAGCACGGTGTCGATCTCGCCGAGCTCGATGCGGAATCCGCGCACCTTCACCTGGAAGTCGTTGCGCCCCACGAATTCGATGGCGCCGTCGGGTCGTCTGCGCACCAGATCGCCGGTGCGATACATGCGCCCACCCGCCGGATCGAACGGGTCGGTGACGAACCGGGAAGCGGTGAGTGCGGGCCTGCGGTGGTAGCCGCGCGCCAGCCCGTTACCCGCGATGTACAGTTCGCCGATCATGCCGTCGGGCACGCGGACGAGGCGTTCGTCGAGCACGTACTCGGTGACCCCACGCAGCGGGGCACCGATGTTCACCGTGTCGCCGATCTCCAGCGGCGCACTGATATTGGTGACGATCGTGGTCTCGGTGGGCCCGTAGCAATCGTGGAAACGCCGGGTGCCGGTGGCCCAGCGACGGATCAGATCCGGCGGGCACGCCTCACCACCGGTGGTGACCACGGCCAGTTCGTCGAGCCCGGTGGGATCGAGCGAGGCGAGGGCGGCGGTGGTGATGAACATATGCGTCACCGACTCGCGCCGCAGCACCTCGGCCAGCTCGGCACCGCCGAGGATGCCCGCGGGCGCGATCACCATGGTCGCCCCCGCACCGACGGCCATCAGCAGTTCCAGCACGGCGGCGTCGAACGACGGCGACGCGAAATGCAGCGTGCGCGAAGTGGGTTCGATGCCGTAGTGGGCGCGTTGCTCGGCGCAGTACCCGGCGAGACCGGCGTGGGTCACCACGACGCCCTTGGGCAGACCGGTCGACCCGGAGGTGTACACCACGTAGGCGGGATGCTGCAGCCGCAGCGGGCGCACCCGGTCGGCGAAGGTCACCGGGTCGCCGGGGTGTTCCTCGGCGGCGCGGCGCACCGCCGGGTCGTCCAGGCACAGCCATTCCACGGTGCCGGGCAGGCGATCGACGGCCGCCGACATCGACAGCCCGACCACCGCGCCCGCGTCGGCGAGCATGTGCGACACCCGCGCCTGCGGGTAGTTCGGATCGACGGGCAGGAAGGCCGCACCGGCCTTGGTCACCGCCCACATGGCGAGCACCGACTCCGGTGAGCGGCCGATGCCGACGGCGACCACGTCCTCGGGACCGACTCCACGCTCGATCAGCAACCGGGCCAACCGGTTGGCGCGCTCGTCGAGTTCGCCGTAGGTCAGGCGAACCGGCGCCGACACACCGTCGGACCAGCTCAGCGCCACCCCACCCGGATTGGATTCCACCGCCACGGACAGCAGTTGCGGCAGCGTCTTGCCCCGCTGCCTGGCTCGGGTACCGGACGCCCGCGACGCCCTGGTCACGACAGCCCCATCCGATCGCCGGAGTCGACTCGCCGCTGCCCGGTCATGCACGCACCTCGTACCTATCCATCCATCCCAGCCACCGCACGCCGCTGCTGCGACCGGCCGGCGTTGCCGATCATCTCACTCAACGCGACGATCGTCGCACCGGCACCTTCCCCTGGTTCGGCGACAGCGACCGCCGATTCGGTGAACACATGGCTCACCTCGTCGGCGCCGTCGTCACCGGACCCCAAAACGACAGCCGCACCGGCGATTCCGGCCGCGACCAGTTCGAGCACCCCGGCCACCGAATCCGGCCTGCCCGCCGTGCGGGTCCGTGATTCGAAATTCAGACCCGTACGCTGCCCGATCCGCTCGGCCGCACCGGCCAGCTCGTCGTAGTTCAGCACCCGGCCACCACCGACGAAGGCCACGTCGTCGCCGCGCAGGGCGCGGGTGCGGTGGGCGTAACCGATGGGGCGCGGTGACTCGGCGGCCAGTTCGGCGCGCAGGGCCGGGTCGGCCAGGTCGTACCAGTCCAGACCGTCGGGCGGGTCGAGGATGTCGAGGCTCAGCCCGAGCTTCACCTCCAGCCCGTCGGGTAGTGGCGCGTCGATGGTGAGCAGCGGCACCACCGCCGCCCCCGCCTTGAGCACCGCCCACACGGCGATGGCGGCCTCGGCACCCCGGTCGAGCCGGATCGCGACGCCATTGCCCGGTCCCGCACCACGCGCGATCAGCGACCGCGCCAACTGTGAGGAGCGGGCGTCGAACTGGTGGTAGCTCAGTTCGGCGTCGCCCAGGTCGAGGGCAGGCGCGTCGGGGTCCTCTTCCACGGCGGCGGCCAGTTCCTGGGCCAGCGCGGCGCCGTTGGCCGACGGGGCGGGCGCGTAGGCCGCGGCGGTGAGTTCGCGTTCCTTCTCCCTGGCATCGCGCAGGTCGATATCGCCCACTCGGACCGCGGGATCGGCGGCGACGGCCGCGACGATCTCGGCGAAGCTACGAGCCAGCGCGGCGACGGTGTGTTCCTCGAAAAGGTCTGTCGCATAGGTGAACACGACACCGACCTCGTCTGGCTCACCGGTGGCGGTGTGCGTGGGTTCCACGTTCACCTGCAGATCGAACTTGGCCGAGCGCGCGGCGGAGTCCACCGCCTCGATGGTGAGCCCGGGCAGCCGCAGGATCGGTGTCTCGTTGTTGTGGAACGACAGCACCACTTGGAACAGCGGGTTGTGCGAGACGGCGCCGGTGGGCGCCACCTCCTCCACGATCCGCTCGAACGGCAGGTCGGCGTGGGCGAACGCGGTGAGGTCGACTTCGCGTACGGTGTCGACGAATTCGGCGAAACCGCGCTGCGGCGTGACCTCGGTGCGCAGGGTCAGGGTGTTGACGAACATGCCTACCAGGTCGTCGAGCTCCGGCTCCCCCCGCCCGGCGATGGGCGTGCCGATGGCGATATCGGTGTCACCGCTCACCCGGGCGAGCAGCACCGCCAGCGCCGCGTGCACGACCATGAACAGCGACGCGTTGTGCTCGCGGGCGATCTCGGCCAGCCCGGCGTGCACGTCGGCGGGCAACGTGGTTCGCACATCGGCGCCACGCAGTGAGGCCTGCGGCGGACGCGGGTGGTCGTGCGGCAGCTCGATGGTTCCGGTGCGACCGGCCAGGGTGGTCCGCCAGAACGCGAGCTGGCGTGCGGCGGTGGAACTCTCGTCGTTCTCGTCGCCGAGCACCGCGCGCTGCCACAGCGCGTAGTCGGCGTACTGCACCGGCAGCGGCGCCCAGCTCGGCGAACGCCCCTCCACGCGGGCGCGGTAGGCGATCACCAGATCGCGGGCCAGCGGGGCGAGGGAGGCACCGTCGGCGATGATGTGCTGCACCACCACCGCGAGGACATGCTCCTCCTCGGCCAGCGGGTCGGTGTCGGGCACGGTGAACAGGCACGCGCGCAACGGAACTCGCTCGGTGACATCGAAACCACCGGCCAGCAGCCGCATCACCCGTTCGGCCGGGTCGTCGCAGGTCTCGATCGGCAGCCCGCCCGGCAGCACCGCGCTCACCGGCAGGATCTCCTGATACGGCAGCTCGCCCGGCGCGTCGGCCGGGAAGCGGGTGCGCAGCGCCTCGTGCCGCTCGAGCACATCGGCCACGGCGTAGCGCAGCGCCGAGGCGTCGAGCGCGCCGCGCAGGCGAAGCACCAGCGGGATGTTGTAGGCCGGGGAATCCGGGTCGATGCGGTTGAGCAACCACATGCGCTGCTGGGCGGGCGAGAGCGGGATGACGCCCCGATCCTGGGCGGGAACCAGCGGCGGGCGCGGGTTGGTGACCGCGCCGGGGCGCACCCGCGCGGACAGGGCGGCCACGGTCGGCGCCTCGAACAGGTCGCGCACCACCAGGTCGGCGGCCAGGGCGGCATCGATGCGGGCGATGGCCCGGGTCGCCAGCAGCGAGTTGCCGCCGCGATCGAAGAAGTTGTCGTCCAGGCCGACCTCGGGCACGCCGAGCAGGGTGGCGAACACCTCGGCCACGCTCTGTTCGATCGGGGTGGTCGGCGCGCGGAACGTCGCCGCCGAGGCGAACTCGGGGGCGGGCAGCGCGGCCCGGTCGAGCTTGCCGTTCGCGGTCAGCGGCAGCCCGGCCACCACCATCACGGCGTCGGGAACCATGTACCCGGTGAGGAATTCGGCGACGGTCGCGCGGACGGCCACCGGGTCGAGGTCTGCCCCCGCCACCGGGACGACGTACGCGATCAGCCGGTCGCCCGCGTGTTCGTCGGCACGCACGACCACCGCCGCCTGCCCGACACCGGCGACGCCGAGCAGCGCCGACTCGATCTCGCCCGGCTCGATCCGGAAGCCGCGCAACTGCACCTGCTGGTCACCACGACCGCCGTATTCGAGGGTCGGGGTGCCACGGAAGCTGACCCAGCGGCCGAGGTCGCCGGAACGGTAGCGCCGCGATCCGGGCGGACCGTACGGGTCGGCGACGAAACGGGTCGCGGTCAGTCCCGGCTTGCCGAGGTAGCCGCGCGTCACCTGGTTGCCCGCGACGTAGAGCTCACCGGCCACGCCGAAGGGCACCGGACGCAACCGGTCGTCGAGCACCGCGACCGAAAGACCCGGCAGGGCGCGACCGATCACGCTGCCCGCGGTCGCCGACGGCTGCGGCGAGAGAGCCAGATGCGACACGTGCACCGTGGTCTCGGTGATGCCGTACATGTTCACCAGTTCCGGTGCGGCCGGGCTGTTTCCGTACCGGTCGTACCAGCGGACGAGTTTGCGCGGGTCGAGCGCCTCGCCACCGAAGATCACGTAGCGCAGCGCGAGCGGGGCGGCGCCCGCGGCCTGGGCGGCGCGGTCGGCCTCGTCGAGCTGGGCGAACGCGGTCGGTGTCTGGCTCAGCACCGTCACCTGTTCGCGGGCGAGCAGGGCACGGAACTCGATCGGCGAGCGCGAGGTGACATGGTCGACGACCACCACCGACGCGCCACCGGCCAGCGCGCACCACAGCTCCCACACCGAGAAGTCGAAGGCGAAGGAGTGGAACACCGTCCATACGTCGTCGACGTCGAAGCTGAACAGCACCTGGGTATTGGCGAACAGCTCGAGCACATTGCGGTGGCTCACCGCCACGCCCTTGGGCAGACCGGTGGAACCGGAGGTGTAGATGACGTAGGCCAGATGGTCCGGACGCAGCGGAGCGTGACGTTCGGACGAGTGCAGCGGCGCGTCGGAATGCAGGGCGCGCTCGTCGAGCAGCACCACCGGCAATGCCGACGCCCAGCCGTGTCCGGCCTCGCGCAGGATGTCGTATTCCGACGACGAGGCAAGCAGCACAGCGGGTTTCGCGTCGTCGACCACGTACTCCAGGCGTTGTGCCGGGTACCCGGAGTCGATCGGCAGATAACCCGCGCCCGAGAGCAATACCGCGAGCAGCGCGACCGGCAGCTCCTCGGTGCGTGGCACAGCAACGGCGACAAGGGTTTCCGGACCCGCGCCGCGGGCGATGAGCGCACGGGCCAGCGCCGAGGCCTGGCCGAACAGGTCGGCGAAGCTCAGCGACCGCTCCCCCGCCCGCACCGCGACGGCGTCGGGCCGCTGCCGCGCCTGGGCGGCGAGGAGGTCGACCAGGGTCACCTCGGGAACCGGCACACCGGGCGAATTGCCCTCGCGGAGCACGAGTTCGCGCTCACCGGGAGCGAGGACATCGATATCCCCGACGGGCAGGGTCGGATCGGCGACGATGGTGCCGAGCACCCGCGCCCACCGATCGGCGAAATCGCTGACGGTGCCGCGATCGAACAGGTCGGTGGCGTACCCGAACGACACGGCCATGCCCTGCGGCGCGCCGTCGTCACCGATGTGTTCGGCGACCTCCACCTGCAGATCGAACTTGGCGATCGGCACCGTGAAATCACCGTCGCTGACGGTGAGCCCGGGCAATTCGAGATCGGTGCGGGCCAGGTTCTGGAAGGTGAGCATCACCTGGAACAGCGGATGCCGCGACGTCGAACGGACTGGCTCGAGCAGTTCGACGAGCCGCTCGAACGGCACGTCGGCGTGGCCGAAAGCCGCCAGGTCGCGGGCGCGGACGTCGATGAGCAGCTGCCGGAACGACACCGCCGGGTCGATCTCCGTACGCAGCACGAGGGTGTTGACGAACATGCCGATGAGTTCGTCGAGCGCCTGCTCGCCGCGCCCGGCGACCGGGGTGCCGATGGCGATGTCGCGGGTGCCCGACAGGCGCGCGAGCAGCAACGCCAGCGCGGTGTGCACCACCATGAACACGGTGGCGTTGTGTTCGCGCGCGAGGTTCTGCAGGCCGGCGTGCACCGAGGCCGGGACATGGATGTGGTGCAGGTCGCCCTCGTGACTGGCGACGGCGGGGCGCGGCCGGTCGGCGGGGAGTTCCAGCTGTTCGGGCAGGCCGGCGAGGGTGTCACGCCAGAACGCCATCTGGGTGGCGAGCAGCGAACGCGGGTCGTCCTCGCTGCCGAGCAGTTCGCGCTGCCACAGCGTGTAGTCGGCGTACTGCACCGGCAGCGGCGGCCACTGCGGTGCGCCCCCGCCGCGTCGCTCGGCGTAGGCGGTGAGCAGGTCCCTGGTGAGCGGGGCGAAGGAGAACCCGTCGGCGGCGATGTGGTGGATCACGCACGCCACGACGTGTTCGGACTCGTCGAGTTCGAAGATGCGGATCCGCACGGGCGGGGCCGCGGTGACGTCGAAGCCGGTGAGCACGGTGTCGGCGACAGCGTCGGCCAGCTCGGCCTCCTCGATCGCGACGACCTCGAAATCCGGGGTGGCCAGTGGATCGCCGGGCGCGAGGATGAGCTGGTGGCCGTGGCCTTCCAGCACCGGCCCGTCGACACCCTCGATGGCCGGGTACACCGTGCGCAGCACCTCGTGCCGGGTGGCGAGGTCGCCGATCGCGGCTTGCAGGGCGGGCAGATCCAGGCGCCCGTTCAGGCGGAGGACGAGCGGGATGTTGTCGACGGCCGAGGACGGGTCGAACCGGTTGAGGAACCACATCCGCTGCTGGGCGTAGGACAGCGGGATCTGTGCGGGTCGCGACCGGGCGACGAGCGCCAGCGCGCCCGACGAGGTCCGCTGCTGTTCGGCGCGCTGGGCCAGCGCGGCGACGGTCGGCGCCTCGAACACGGCCTGCACCGGCACCCGCACGTCGAGTGCGGCACCGATGCGGGCGACGGCCTGGGCGGCCAGCAACGAGTCACCGCCGAGTTCGAAGAAGTCGTCGTCGGCGCCGACCCGGCCCGCGCCGTCGCGCAAGAGCAGCGCGGCGAAGACATCGGCGACGGCCTGTTCGGCGGGGGTGGCGGGCGCGCGGAAACCGCGAGCGGTGAACACCGGGGTCGGCAGCGCGGCGCGGTCCAGTTTGCCGACCGAGTTCAGTGGCAGCTTGTCCAGGACCATGATGACGGCCGGAATCATGTACGCGGGCAGTGATTCGGCGAGGAATTCGGCCAGTTCGCCGGTGTCGACCGTGCGTCCGAGACGCGGCAGCACATACGACACGAGACCGGTGGCCCCCGACGGCATGGACTTGCCGAGGGTGACGGCGTAGTCGAGGTCGGGATGGGCGGTGAGGGCGTTGTCGATCTCGCCGAGCTCGATGCGGAACCCACGCACCTTCACCTGGAAGTCGGTGCGGCCGAGATACTCCAGGGTGGCGCCGGATTCCACGCGACGCACCAGGTCGCCGGTGCGGTAGAGCCTGCCCGGTCCGAACGGCGAGGCGATGAACCGCTGCGCGGTGAGCCCGGGCTTGCCGAGATACCCCTGCGCCAGCGCCGGACCCGAGAGGTAGAGCTCGCCCACCACGCCCGCGGGCACCGGGCGCAGCCGCGCGTCGAGCACGAACAGGCCCATGCCGGGCACGGCGGTGCCGAGGGTGATCGGCTCGTGCGGGTGCAGGGCGGCGGTGCTGGTGGCGAGAATGGTCGCCTCGGTCGGCCCGTAACCGTTGTGGAAGTTGCGGCCGTCGACCGCCCAGCGGCCGACCAGTTCCGGTCCGAACCGGTCGCCCGCCACGACGACGGTGCGCAGGTCGGGCAGCCCGGCCGGGTCGACCGACTCCAGGGCGCCGGGCGTGATGAGCAGATGGGTCACGCGCTCGCGGCGCAGCAGATCCGACAGTTCGAAACCGCCGAACACGCGCGGCGGCGAGATCACCAGGGTGGCACCGCCGGCGAAGGTGAGCAGCAGCTCGAGCACCGAGACGTCGAAGTTCGGCGAGCACACGTGCAGCACTCGCGAATCCGGGCCCACCCCGAAGTTCTCGCGTTCGGCCGCGACCAGCGAGGCGAGACCCGCGTGGGTCACCACCACGCCCTTGGGTTTGCCGGTGGAGCCGGAGGTGTAGATGACGTAGGCCGGGTGGGCCGGGTCGATCTGGCGCACCCGGTCGGCATAGCTCACCGCGTGCGCGGGGTGCGCCGCGATGCGCTCGGCGACGACGGGGTCGTCCAGTTCGATCCAGTACAGGCTGGTCCCGAGGCTCGCCCGGTGGGCGGCCGTGGTGAGACCGAGGGTGGCGCCGGAATCGACGGCGATGTGCGCGATCCGGTCGCTGGGGTAGGCCGGGTCGACGGGCACGTAGGCGGCGCCGGTCTTGGCGACCGCCCACACCGCGAGCACCGATTCGATGGAGCGGGAGATGCCGACGGCGACCACGTCGCCCGCGCCGACACCACGGCCGATCAGTTCACGGGCCAGCCGCGAGGAGCGTTCGTCGAGCTCACGGTAGGTGAGCACCTGCTCGGCGCCGGGCATGCCGGTCGGGTTGTAGCGCAGCGCGACGGAATCGGCTGCGGACTCGACAGCAGCCGTGAGCAACTGGCCGAACAGCGCTCGGCTGCCGGTTCGACGACGTTCACGGCCAGCGCGGCGGGGGCTTTCCACAGACCAATACACCTCTCGCGTCCGACGAGGCCGAACGGGACACAGCATAGATCTCTACCTTGCACCGCCGACCGTCGCCGAGGTGTGCGCCATGACACACCGACTCTCTGGCAACAGAATCGTAATCTGCCGCCCGCCCGTTACGTGGTGCTATGCCCAGACCCGCTGATGACCTGGTCCAGAACCGGTCCGATGACGGCCGGCGCCGGGTCGGCGAGCATGAGCTGATGTGTGGTGGCGACGGGGTGATCGACGATGACCCCGCTGATGTGGTGCCGCCACCGCGAAGCGCCGCCACGGTCCACGCCGCCGGTGTCCATGGCCGTGAAATAGGTGAGCGATCCGTCGAACCGGTCCGGGACGAGTTCGGTCACCAGCGCGACCGAACGCAGCGCGCCCCGGTACATCGCCACGAAATCGTCCCGTGAGATCGGCAGGTCGGCCGCGAGGGCGGTGTGCAGAGCGGCCACGGCGTCGTCACCGAGGTCGGCCAAATCCTCGGCCGAGGGGAGCTTGTCGTCGGGGATGCCCAGGTCGAGCAGAGCGTGACGCAGTTCGGCGCGGAAGTCGGTGAGGTCGGCGCCGGGCACACTGTCGAGCATGGTCAGCGAGGCCACCGTCTCGCCCGCCGCCTGCAGTCGGGTGGCGACAGCGTGGGCGAGCACACCGCCGAGCGACCAGCCGAGCAGCCGGTACGGGCCGTGCGGTTGGACGGCGCGGATTTCGGCCACATAGCGGTCGATCAGTTCGTCGGCCGTGCCGGGCTGGAAGCCGGGTTCGCTGAGGGCGGGTGACTGGATGCCGACCACCGGCCGGTCGGCGGGCAGGTACGGGACCAGCGACGAATACGCCCAGGCCAACCCGGATACCGGATGCAGACAGAACAGCGGTTCCGGACCGCCGACCCGCGTGCCGCCGCGGGCGGCGT
This sequence comes from Nocardia sp. JW2, assembly GCF_051843015.1. NCBI lineage: Bacteria > Bacillati > Actinomycetota > Actinomycetes > Mycobacteriales > Nocardiaceae > Nocardia > Nocardia sp. JW2. Next base: position 74,632 of record NZ_JBPXLK010000002.1, on the reverse strand, counting down.
CGTTCAGTGGCAGGACGACCGACAGCGCGGCCGCCAGATCCTGCTGTCCCGAACCACCGAGACGTTCGGCCAGGCCACCCACGGTGGGGTCGGCGAAGAACGCGGCGACGGTGAGCGCGGTTCCGGTGCGTTCGTGCAGGCGGTGGACCACGCGGGTGGCGAGCAGGGAGTTGCCGCCGAGGGCGAAGAAGTCGTCGTCGAGGCCGGGGTCGCCGACACCGAGCACCTCGGTGAAGACCTCGGCCACCGCGATCTCGTCGCCGCTTTCCGGCGCACGGTACCGGCGCGGTTCGATGACCGGTGCGGGCAGGGCGGCGCGGTCGAGCTTGCCGTTGGCATTGAGCGGCAGCCGATCGAGGACGACGAACGCCGACGGCACCATGTACGACGGAAGTACCTGCGCCACCGCGTTTCTGGCGACGGTCGCGGTGAGTTCGGCGCCGGGGGCGGGCACCACATAGGCCACCAGCCGGTCACCGAGCTGCGGGTCGGTGGTGGCGAGCACCGCCGCCTGGGCCACCTGCGGCGCCGCGAGCAGGGCCGATTCGATGTCGCCGAGTTCGATGCGGAAGCCGCGGATCTTCACCTGGAAGTCTGTGCGGCCCCGGTAGTCGAGTTCGCCGACCGCGTTCCAGGCGACCAGGTCGCCGGTGCGGTACATGCGGGCGCCCGGTTCGAAGGGGTTGGCGACGAAGCGGTCGGCGGTGAGGTCGGGGCGGGCGAAGTAGCCTCGGGCGAGCTGGTCGCCTGCCAGGTACAACTCGCCTGCCACGCCCGGAGGCACTGGCCGCAGGCGGGCGTCGAGCACGTAGACGCGGCTGTTCCATTCCGGTGCGCCGATCGGCACCGTGGTGCGGTCGGCGGCGGTGACGCGGTGGTCGGTGATCGATACCGCCGCCTCAGTCGGCCCGTACAGGTTGTGCAGGGCGGCGTCGGTGGCGGCGAGGAAACGCTGAGCCGTGTCGGCCGGGAGGGCTTCGCCGATGGCGAGCACGCGGCGCAGCGAAACCGGAAGCGCGCCCGCGCATTCGGTGAGCAAGGCGTCGAGCATGGACGGGACCACATGCAGCGTGCTCACCTGCTGATCGGTGAGCACCCGCAGCAGGTAGGCGGGGTCGCGGTGCCCGTCCGGTGCGGCGATCACCAGTGTGCCGCCGCTCACGGCGGTGGTCCAGAACTCCCAGACGGAGAGGTCGAAGGTGGCGGCGGTCTTCAGCAGCACGGAATCATCGCTGGTGAGGCCGAAATGTTGGGTCTTCCACAGCAATTGGTTGACGATGGCGCCGTGCGGCACCGCGACACCCTTGGGCTTGCCGGTGGACCCGGAGGTGAAGATGACGTAGGCCGCGTTCTCGGGCCGCAGGTGGCCCCGCCGCTCACGTGCCTCGATCGGACTCGCCGGATACCCGGCGAGATCGAGCGTGTCGATCGCGACAGCATCGCCGAAACCGTCACGCGCGGTGGTCAATACGCACACCGGCGCGGCGGTGTCGAGCACGTGGCGCACTCGGTCGGCGGGCTGATCGGGATCGAGCGGAACATAGGCCGCTCCCGTCTGAGCCACCGCGTACATGGCGACGACGAGATCCACGGACCGCCGGATGGTGAGCGCCACCCGGTCCTCCACTCCGACACCCTGCGAAATCAGGTGCCGCGCAAGCTGGTTCACCCTTGTCGCGAACTCGCGGTAGGTCAGCTCGGCCCCGTCGGGAGCGACCAGCGCCACCCGATCGGGATGCGCGGCGACCGTCTGGTCGAACAGTGCGGGCAGTGTGGTCGACGGGCGGACATGCCGGGTGTCGTTCCAGTCGTGCAGGATTCGTGTTCGCTCGTCCTCGGACAGGAGCTCGATCTCGCCGACGGGGCGCCGCGGGTCGGCGGCGATTCCCGCGAGTACCCGTGCGAACCGGTCGGCGTATGCCCGCGCGGTCTCCGGCTCGAAAAGATCTGTGGCGTAGGTGAGTACACCGTTGATGCCCTGGGCCGCGCCTTCGCTGTCGTAGGCGTCGGCGACGATGGCGTGCAGGTCGAACTGCGAGACCGCCAGGTCCACATCCACGCCTTCGACGTCCGTCTCCCCCAGCTCGAGTCCGGTGCGGGTGAGGTTCTGGAAGGACAGGCCGACCTGGAACAGCGGGTGCCGCGCGGTGGAGCGTGCCGGATTGATCGCCTCGACGAGGCGTTCGAACGGCAGGTCGGCGTGGGCGAACACCTGCAGGTCCGTTTCCCGTTGCCGCGCGAGCAGATCGGTGAACGGTTCGCCTGCGTTCAGGGTGGTGCGGAAGACGAGGGTGTTGACGAACATGCCGATGAGGTCGTCGAGCGCGGCCTCCCCACGACCGGCGACGGGGGTTCCGATGGCCAGGTCATCGGTGCCGGCCAGCCTGCCGAGAGTCACGGCGAGCGCGGCGTGCACAACCATGAACAGGGTGGCGCCCTGCGCACGGGCCAGGGCGAGCAGCGCGCGGTGGGTGTCGGCGTCGATCTCGATCGGCACCCGGCCACCGGCCAGCGACTGGACGGCGGGACGCGGGTGGTCGGCGGGCAGGTCGAGCTGGTCGGGCAGCCCGGCCAGGGCCGTGCGCCAGTAGTCGAGCTGGGCCGAGGCCAGCGAATCCGGGTCGTCCTCGCTGCCGAGCAGTTCGCGCTGCCACAGCGCGTAGTCGGCGTACTGCACGGGCAGAGGCGCCCAGTCCGGCGCGGTACCGGCCGAACGGGCGCCGTAGGCCAGCATCAGATCCCGGCTGAGCGGGGCGAGCGAGCTGCCGTCCCCGGCGATGTGATGCACGACGACCGCGAGCACCGATTCCTCGGGGCCGAGCTGGAACAGCGCGACCCGTAGCGGCACCTGACTGCGCACATCGAAGCCGTGGGAGCCGAGTTCCCGCATGGCCGACGGCAATTCGGCGGCCGTCAGGGTGCGCACCTCGAGCCGGGGTGTCGCCTCCGACGGGTCGAGGATCCGCTGCACCGGCCCGTCGTCGGTCTCGGGGTAGACGGTGCGCAGGGTCTCGTGCCTGGCCACCAGGTCGGCGACGGCCGCGTCGAGCGCGGCCACGTCGATGGCGCCGGTGAGCCGCACCGCCATCGGGATGTTGTAGGCCACCGACCGCGGATCGAACTGGTTGAGGAACCACATCCGCTGCTGGGCCAGCGACAGCGGGATCCGGTCGGGCCGCTCGCGGGCCACCAGCGCGGGACGCGCACCGGCACCGGCGGATTCGGCGAGCCGACGCGCCAGGGCCTCCACCGTCGGCGCCTCGAACAGCAGCCGCACCGGGAATTCGGTGTCGAGGGCGGCACCGAGCCGGGCCGCGACCTGGGTGGCCAGCAGCGAGTTGCCACCGAGGGCGAAGAAGTCGTCGTCGAGGCCGAGCTGGGTGTCGGCGTCGAGCACCTGGGCGAAGGTGCCTGCCACGATCTGCTCGACCGGGGTGACGGGCGGGCGGAATGCGGCGTGCTCGAGCACCGGCGCGGGCAGCGCCCGGCGGTCCAGCTTGCCCACAGGGGTGAGCGGGATGGTGTCGAGTTCCATCAGCACGGTCGGCACCATGTGCGCGGGCAGGCTGCGTTCGGCGAACGCGGTGAGCTCCGCGGTGTCGACAACGGCACCCGGGGCGGCGTGCACGTAGGACACGAGAATCGTCGCGCCGCTGTCGAGTTCGTGGCCGACAGTGGCGGCGAAGTCAAGACTCTCGTGCGCGGAGAGCACGGCGTCGATCTCGCCCAGCTCGATCCGGAAACCACGGATCTTCACCTGGAAGTCGTTGCGCCCCACGTACTCCAGGGCGCCGTCGGTGGTCCAGCGGACCAGGTCGCCGGTGCGGTAGAGCCGGGAACCGGCGGGCTCGAACGGGTTCGGCACGAAACGCGACGCGGTGAGCCCCGGCCGCGCGTGATAACCGCGGGTGAGCTGGGCGCCGGTGATGTACAGCTCGCCGGTGACACCGGGCGGCACCGGGCCGAGCCGGTCGTCGAGCACGTATTCGGCGACACCGGCCAGCGGTCCGCCGATGGTGAGCGGATCACCCGGCTTCAGCGGCACACTGATATTGGTGACGATGGTGGTCTCGGTGGGCCCGTACACATTGTGGAACTGCCGCAGACTGCCGTCGGCCAGCGGAATCGCCCAGCGCCGCAGCAGATCCGGCGGACATGCCTCGCCGCCCACCGCGACCACCCGGAAGTCGTCGAGACCGGCGGGGTCGATCGAGGCGAGCGCGGCCGGGGTGATGAAGGCGTGACTCACCCGCTCCCGGCGCAGCAGCGCGGCCAGTTCGTCACCGCCGAACACACTGGGATCGACGATCACCATGGTCGCGCCCGCACCGACGGCGAGCAGCAGTTCGAGAATGGAAGCATCGAACGACGGTGAGGCGAAATGCAGTGTCCGCGAATGCGCTTCGACCCCGTAGTGCTTGCGCTGTTCGGCACTGAAGCCGGCGAGCCCGGCCTGCGACACCGCCACACCCTTGGGCAGACCCGTCGAACCCGAGGTGTAGATGACGTAGGCCAGGTCCTCGGCGCGGATCTGGCGCACCCGGTCGGCATTGGTGATCGGTACACCGGAGAACTCGTCGAGTCGCGCCACCGTTGCCGCGTCGTCGATGGCCAGCCACTGCACCTGCGCGGGCAGCCGCTCGGCCGCGCTCGCGACGGTCAGCCCGAACACCGCCCCGGAATCGGTGACCATGTGCGCCACCCGGTCCGGCGGGTAGTTCGGGTCGACGGGCACGAAACCGGCACCGGTCTTGGCCACCGCCCACACCGCGAGCACCGACTCGATCGAGCGCGGAATCCCCAGGGCCACCAGGTCACCCGCGCCGATCCCGCGCGCGATGAGCAGGCGCGCGATGCGGCTGGACCGCTCGTCGAGCTCGGCGTAGGTGAGGCTACCGAGGGTGCGGGTGGCATCGGCCAGCACCACGGCGACACCGTCGGGAGCGGTCTCCACGGCGGTGGCCAGCAGCTGCGGCAGCGCGGTCACCCGGGCGCGGCGTGTGCGCACCGGGCGGGTGCGTACCGGTCGTGTCATCGCGAATCCACCTCATCCGTCACCGAAACTGGGTCACTGCCCTCGGTCATGGTTTCAGACCGCGGCGGCGCTCAGCTCGGCGAGTACCAGGACCACCTCGGCCCGGCCCGCGTCGCCGGGTGCCGCGTCGTCGGCGATCACCGCGCGCAGATCCTCGAGCTCGCCCGTGTCGACCAAGTCGAGACCGGCCCGGTCACCGAACAGGTGACTCACCCATTCCTCGGCGAGCGCCGCCGACGGATCGCCGGTGACCAGCACCATCGACGCGCCGGCCACACCGGCCGCGACCGGTTCGACGACGGCCGCGAAGGTGTCGGTCGCGGTGGCGAAGGTCCGTGATTCGAAGGTGAGCTCGGCCTCGGTGCGCACCCGCGAGCCCGCCGTGGCGAGGTCGTCGTAGCTGCGCACACCCTCGGCACCGACGAAGGCCGGGTCGCTGCCGCGCAGGGCGCGGGTGCGGTCGGCGTAGGTCACCGGGCGGGCCGACTGCGTGGACAGTTCGGTGCGCACGGCGGGATCGTCGAGCACCACCCAGTCGAGCTCCGACGAGGGTGCCGTGCCGGTGGTGATGCCGATCTTGGCCGTCGGCTCGGCCGCCGTCTCCCGCGAGAACGGCACGATCGCCGCGCCCGCCTTGAGCACCGCCCACACCGCGACGGCCCAGTCGGCGCCACGCGGAAGAGCAAGGGCCACACCGGAACCCGGTCCGAAGCCACGCGCGATCAGCAGGCGTGCCAGGCGCGAGGAGCGGGCGTCGAGCTGTTCGAAACCGAGCTGCTCGTCGCCCCAGACCAGCGCCGGGCCGTCCGGGTCGTCCTCGGCGGCGGCGGTGAACGCCTGGGTGAGGGTGGTTCCGCCGGTCGCGGTGGTCGGCGCGGGCGCCTGGGCGGCGCCTGCGAGCAAGCGGGCCCGTTCGCTCTCGTCGAGGATGTCGATGTCGCCCACGCGGACCTGCGGGTCGGCGGCCACCGCCGTGAGGATGCGAGCGAAGCGCGTGCCGATGGAACGAACGGTCGCCTCGTCGAACAGATCGGTGGCGTAGTTGAACAGGGCGACCAGCTCACCGGGCGCGCCTTCGTCGGTGTAGCGCGGCTCCACGTCGACCTGCAGGTCGAACTTGGCCGACACCCCGGTGTCGAGCGCGGCGACGGTGAGGCCGGGCAGTTCGAGTGCGGCGGTCTCGTTGTTGCTGAAGGTCAGCGCCACCTGGAACAGCGGGTTGTGCGCGCTGCCCTTGCCCGGCGCCACCACCTCGACGACCCGCTCGAACGGCAGATCGGCATTGGCGAACGCGCCGAGATCGGTCTCGCGGGCCAGGTCGACGGCCTCGTCGAACGAACCGGCCGGGTCGAGGGCGGTGCGCAGCGTGAGCGTGTTGACGAACATGCCGACCAGCTCGTCGAGCGCCCGCTCACCACGACCGGCGACAGCGGTGCCGATCGCGATGTCGGTGCTGCCCGACAGCCGGGCGAGCAGCACGGCCAGCGCCGCGTGCACAACCATGAACAGCGACGACTTGTGCTCGCGCGCAAGATGATTCAGCTGCTCGTGCACCTTGGCCGGCAACCGCAGCTCGGTGGTCGCGCCGCGCAGGCTCGGCACCGAGGGGCGCGGACGGTCCTGCGGCAGCTCGAGCAGCGGCGGCATCCCGGCCAGCTGGGTGCGCCAGTAGTCGAGCTGGGCGGCGGCCACCGAACCCGGCTCGTCGTCGGCGCCGACCACTTCGCGCTGCCAGAGCGCGAAGTCCGCGTACTGCACCGGCAGCGGGGTCCACGCCGGGCTCTGCCCACCCGTACGGGCGACGTAGGCGGTGATCAGGTCGCGCGCCAGCGGGGCGAGCGAGGCACCGTCGGCGGAGATGTGGTGCACCACGAACACCAGCAGCGAGTCCGACGATCCGTCGGTGAGCAGCCGCGTCCGCACGGGCACCTCACGGGTGACGTCGAATCCGGCGGTCGCGAGTTCGGCGACCCGGCCGAGCACGTCGTCGGTGGTCTCCACGACCAGGCCGTCGGGCAGCACCTCGGCGACCGCGACGATCTCCTGGTAGGCGCCCTCGCCGTCGGTGGCGGGGAAACGGGTGCGCAGCGACTCGTGCCTGCCGAGCACATCGGCGATGGCGGCGTCGAGCGCGGCCACATCGAGGTCACCGGTGAGGCGGAGCGCGAAGGGCAGGTTGTAGGCGCCCGACGCGGGATCGACCTGGTTGAGCACCCACATGCGCTGCTGCGCCAGCGACAGCGGAATCCGCTGCGGGCGCGCAGCGGGGACGAGGGCGGGCCGTGCGCCGGCACCGCTCGCGCTGATCCGGGCGGCCAGCGCGGTCACCGTCGGCGCCTCGAACAGGTCGCGGATGCTGATGTCGGCGTCGAGCGCCTCGTTGATCCTGGCGATCGCGCGGGTGGCCAGCAGCGAGTTGCCGCCGAGCGCGAAGTAGTCGTCGTCGGCGCCGACCCGGGCCATGCCGAGCAGTTCGGCATAGACGCCCGCCACGATCTCCTCGGTGGGCGTGGCCGGTGCCCGGAACTCACCCGCGGTGAAGGTGGGGGCGGGCAGCGCCTTGCGATCGAGTTTGCCGCTGGGGTTGAGCGGCAGTTCGTCGAGCGCGACCAGCGCGGCCGGGACCATGTAGGACGGCAGGATCTCACCGATAGCGGCCAGCAGCGGTGCCGGTTCGATCGTGGCGCCCGGCTTGGGCACCGCGTAGGCCACGAGCTGTTCTCCCGCAGGCGAATCCGCGACGATCGCCACGGCCTGGCTCACCGCGGGCTGGCCGAGCAGCGCGGTCTCGATCTCGCCGAGCTCGATGCGCTGACCACGGAACTTCACCTGGAAGTCGGTGCGACCCAGGTATTCCAGCGTGCCACGGCCGTCTGGCTGCGTGCGCCAGACCACCAGGTCGCCGGTGCGGTACATGCGCGCGTTCACACCGAAGGGATTGGCGACGAAGCGGTCGGCGGTGAGGTCCGGCCTGGCGACATACCCGCGTGCGAGCTGATCACCGGCGAGGTAGAGCTCGCCGACGACACCCGCGGGAACCGGGCGCAGCCGCGAATCCAGCACGTACACCTGGGTATTCCACTCCGGCACACCGATCGGCACCGAGCCGCGGCCCGGGTCGTCGGCGGGCCAGTAGGTCACCGAGACGGCGGCCTCGGTGGGGCCGTACAGGTTGTGCACGCGGGCGTCCGAGACCGCGCGCATGGCGGCGACGGTCTCCGGCGGCAGCGCCTCACCGATCGCGAACACATCGCGCAGGGTGGGAATGCTGCCCGGTGCGGTGTGCGCGGCGAAGACGGTGAGCATCGACGGCACGAAGTCGGTCATCGTGACGCGTTGCGCCGCAATGGTTTCGGCGATGTAGGCCGGGTCGCGGTGCCCGTCGTGGGTGGCGACGACCAGCTTCGCGCCGGTGCGCAGCGGCATGAAGTAGCCCCACAGCGACACGTCGAAGGTGGTCGCGGTCTTCTGCAGGTACACATCGCCGGGGCCGAGCGGGTATTCGGCGAGCATCCAGGCGATCTGGTTCTCGATCGCCGCGTGCGACACCGCGACGCCCTTGGGCCTGCCGGTCGAGCCGGAGGTGAAGATCACGTAGGCGGGGTGCTGCGGCAGGACCGGACTCGCCAGCTCGGACGCCGTGAGCGGTTCGGCCGAGAAGCCCTGCAGCGCAACGGTATCGATCGCTATCACCGGCGTTCCGGCGGGCACCTCGACCGCGTCGGCGGTGGTGGTGAGCACGCACACCGGCTGCGCGGTGTCGAGAATGTGGGCGATGCGCTCGGCGGGGTGGTCCGGGTCGAGCGGCACGTACGCGCCACCGGCCGTGACGATGGCGTACATGCCGACCACCAGATCGAGCGAACGCCGAACGGCCAGCGCCACAAACGATTCCGGCCCGACACCGTCGGCGACGAGTTTGCGCGCCAAGCGGTTCACCCGCTCGTCGAACTCCCGGTACGTAAGCTCGGTGCCCTCGTAGGCGAGCGCGACCGCATCGGGGTGTTCGGCCACCGCACGGCGGTAACCGTCGAGCAGCAGCGCGGGCGCCAGCTCGTGACGGGTGTCGTTCCAGCCCAGCAGGATTCGATCCAGCTCGGCCTGCTCCATCAGCTCGTGCCCGCCGAGCGGGGCCGCCGGGTCGGCGACGACGGCGGTGAGCAGGCGGACGAACCGGGCGGCGATACCTTCCACGGTCGCCGCGTCGAACAGGTCGGTCGCATAGGTGAGGCCGACCGCGATGCCGTGCGGTACGCCGTGGCGGTCGGTGTCCTCGACCATCTCGAACTGCAGGTCGAACTTGGCGAACGGGATGCTCAGATCCACCCCGCTCACGGTCATCCCCGGCAGCTCGAGCGCCGTGCGCGCCATGTTCTGGAAGGCGAGCATCACCTGGAACAGCGGGTGCCGCGCGGTGGAACGGGCCGGATCGAGCAGCTCGACCAGCCGCTCGAACGGCACGTCGGCGTGGCCGAACGCGGCCACATCGGTGGCGCGGGCCTGGGCGAGCAGTTCCTCGAAGCCCATCGCCGGATCCACCTCGGTGCGCAGCACGAGGGTGTTGACGAACATGCCGATGAGGTCGTCGAGGGCGGCGTCACCACGGCCCGCCACCGGCGTGCCGATCGCGATATCGGTGCTGCCCGACAGCCGCGCCAGCAGCGCCGACAGCGCCGCGTGCACCACCATGAACAGCGTCGAGTTGTGGGTGTGCGCGAGCTTGTCCAGCCCGGCGTGCACGTCGGCGGGGATGCGGAAGTCGAAGGTGGCGCCACGGTAGGTGGTCACCGACGGGCGCGGCCGGTCGGCCGGGAGGGCGAGCTGGTCGGGCAGGCCGGCGAGCTGGGTGCGCCAGTAGCCGATCTGCTGCGACAGCACCGATTCCGGGTCGTCCTCGGTGCCGAGCACGGCGCGCTGCCACAGCGTGAAGTCGGCGTATTGCACACGCAGCGGCGGCAATTGGAGTTCGGACCCCGCGCTGCGCTGCACATAGGCGGTCATCAGGTCGCGGGTGAGCGGGCCCATCGACACACCGTCACCGGCGATGTGGTGGACCACGCAGATCAGCACATGCTCCTGCGCGGTGAGCCGCAGCAGCCGCAGCCGGATCGGCGGCGCGAGCGACACATCGAAGCCGACACCGACGGTCTCGGCGACAAGCCCGGGCACCTGCTCCTCGGCGACCTGCTCGCAGACCATCTCCGGCACCGCGCGCGGATCGGACACCGGCAGAATCAGCTGCTGACCGGCCCCGTCGACCTGCGGGTACATGGTGCGCAGCACCTCGTGCCTGGTCACCAGGTCGCGCACCGCCGCGCGCAGGGCGTCGACGTCGAGCGCGCCCGACAACCGCACCGCGATGGGCATGTTGTTCACGGCACTGGCCGGATCGAACCGGTTCAGGAACCACATCCGCTGCTGCGCGAACGACAGCGGAATGATCTCGGGCCGCTCCTGGGGCACCAGTTCCTGGCCGGAGCCGGTGCCGATGTGGCGTTCCACCCGTTCGGCCAGCGCCGACACGGTGCTCGCCTCGAACAGCACCTGCACCGGCACCCTGGTGTCGAGCGCGGCGCCGATGCGGGTGGCCGCCTGGGCGGCGAGCAGCGAGTTGCCGCCGAGTTCGAAGAAGTCGTCGTCGGCGCCGACCCGGATCTCCTCGTCGCCACCGGTGGTGAGCAGGGCGGCGAAGACGTCGGCGACGATCTCCTCGACCGGGGTGGACGGTGCGCGGAACTCGCGCGCGGCGAACACCGGTTCCGGCAGGGCGTTGCGGTCGAGCTTGCCCACCGGGGTGAGCGGGATCCGGTCGAGCACCATGATGGCGGCCGGAATCATGTAGCCGGGCAACGACTCCGAGAGGAACGCGTCGACGGCGGGGATGTCGAGGGTGGCGCCCGCGCGCGGCAGCACATACGACACCAGCGCGGTGACGCCGGAGGGCAAGGTCTTGCCGAGAGTGGCCGCGAAGTCGATGTCGGGATGCGTGGTGAGGGCGTTGTCGATCTCGCCGAGCTCGATGCGGAAGCCGCGGATCTTCACCTGGAAGTCCGAGCGGCCCATGTATTCGATGACACCGTCACCGGATTCGCTGCGGCGCACCAGGTCGCCGGTGCGGTACAGCCGGGCGTTGGCGTCGCCCGCCTGCGCGCCGAACGGGCTCGCGACGAAACGCTCCGCGGTCAGCGCGGGCCGGTTCAGATAACCCTGCGCCAGCGCGGGACCGGACAGGTACAACTCGCCGATCACCCCGGCGGGCACCGGTCGCAGCCGCGAATCGAGCACGAACGCACCGATTCCGGCGATGGCCGAACCGATCGTCACCGGGGCGGCGGGATCCATCGGCGAGGTGCTGGTGGCGAGGATGGTCGCCTCGGTCGGGCCGTAACCGTTGTAGAAGCGGCGATCGCCGACGGCCCAGCGGCCGACCAGTTCCGGGCCGAACTTGTCACCCGCGACCACGACGACCTTCAGATCGTCGAGATCGGCCGCCTCCACCGATTCCAGCGCACCGGGCGTGATGAGCATGTGCGACACCCGCTCGCGGCGCAGCAGGTCGGCCAGTTCGAAGCCGCCGAACACCTGCGGCGGCGCGATCACCAGGGTGGCGCCCGCCGAGAACGCCAGCAGCAGCTCGAGCACCGACACATCGAAGTTCGGCGAGCACACGTGCAGCACGCGCGAGTCGGCGGTGACGCCGTAGTGCTCGCGTTCGGCGGCGACCAGCGGGGCGAGGCCGGTGTGGGTGACCACGACGCCCTTGGGCTTGCCGGTGGAGCCGGAGGTGTAGATCAGGTACGCCGGATGACGCTCGTCGAGCGTCCGGACGCGGTCGGCGTAGGACACCGGGTGCGCGGGCTGGGCGACGATCCGCTCGGCGGTCGCGGAGTCGTCGAGCTCGAGCCACGGCAGCGTGGTGCCGAGGACCGCGCGGTGCGCGGTGGTGGTGAGGCCGAGGACCGCACCGGAGTCGGACAGGATGTGGGCGATGCGGTCGGCCGGGTAGTTCGGGTCGACCGGCACGTAGGCGGCGCCGGTCTTGGCGATGGCCCATACCGCGAGCACCGATTCGATGCTGCGGGCGATGCCGATGGCGACCACGTCGCCGGGGCCGATGCCGCGTCCGATCAGTTCCCGCGCCAGCTGGGCCGACCGCTGGTCGAACTCCGAATAGGTGAGCTCGCGCTGATCGGTGGGCTCGCCGGTGGGATTGAACCGGACTGCCACCCGATCGGCCGACGACTCGACAGCGGCGGTCAGCAACTGCCCGAAAGTCGGACTGCTCGACCGGCGACGGCGGTTACCGCGGGCAGAACGACGGGCAGTTTCCATGCGGGATCATTCACCTCTCATCGAGCCTGACGCGCGGCCACAACCGCACCGTGCAGATCGAGCCATCATATCGACCGTCCACACACATACCGGGATCGCGCCGGTAGCCCCCAGAATCTCGGGCCCAGAGGAGTATCGGCGCAGGCTTTGTCACTGTTGCCCGTTCAACGGCAAAGTGACGGGGCTCATACGAACCACCGTCACTCGATCGTGCCTGTTTGCGGGCGATATCCGCTCAGTGAGCCGACGGGCCCCATTCCATCGGAACGCCCTTGGAAGCCAGGTACGGCAGCGGGTCGATCTTGGCGCCGCCCTGATCCCAGATCTCGAGGTGCAGGTGCGGGCCGGTGGACTGGCCGCGGTTGCCGACGGTCGCGATGACCTGGCCCGCGTTCACCCGCTGGCCCTCGCTGACGAGCATGTCGTTGACGTGGCCGTAGACCGCGGTGGTGCCGTCGTCCTGCAGCACCCGCACCCACAGGCCGAAGCCCGAGGCCGGGCCCGCCTCGATGACGGTGCCGTTCATGACCGAGTGGATCGGGGCGCCGATGGAGTCGGCGAAGTCGATGCCGCTGTGCATGGCGCCCCAGCGGGCGCCGAAGCCGGAGCTGATGGGACCGGCGACCGGGCGGGCGGCCTGCGGCGGCGCGACCTGGTGCTGGATGCCCTGCAGGATGTCTTCGACCTGCGCCAGCGGGCCGGAGATCTCCGGGGGCAGGTTGCCGATACCGAACGGGGCGGCCACCGGAGCGGCGATGGGGGCGGCGACGGCTTGCATCGGCGCGGGCGCCTCGACGTGGGAGGCGACTTCCTGCGCGGCGACGAGGTTCACGTCTTCGCGGGCCGACTCGGGAACGACGGATTCCTCGACGTCGTCCTGGGTGGTCGGCAGCAGCGGGGCAGCGTAGGCGATGGCGGGGACGACCTGCGCGGCGGTCCCGACCAGGGCGCCCGCGGCGACCGCGGCACCGGCGGCAGCCCGCACCCGCTCGGTGCGCGAGGGCGCGGCGCGGTGCCGGCTGGGGCGTCCGGCGCCACCGTCGGCCAACAGAGCCTTGACGGAGATCGAATCGGGGCCCATACGGTGCTGCGACAAGGTTTCGTCCTAGCGTCCGGCGACAATGACGGTACGAAGCCGATCTCGCGATCGACCTGGGATCTCTCCCGATGCCGGACTATGTGTAACGGTTCGGCATCCGTCGTGATGTGAACTGTACCGCGCCGTGATCATTCCGCAACCTTCGGTGGCAAATTCCCAGGTGAATCGGGTGTTGATCAGTAACGGGCCCAGGTTCGAGGCGTGTTGCCGACGGTGTCGCGGGGGGTGGACACCGGTTCGCCGGGCCACACTCTTGGCATGGTGATCGAGAGCTTGCGCGTCCCCGTCGTCGCCGCACCCATGGCGGGCGGCCCGTCCACTCCCGAATTGGTGGCCGCGGTGTCGGCCGCGGGCGGATTCGGACAGCTGGCCGCCGGATACCTCGGCACCGAGGCGGTGGCCGCGCAGATCGCCGCGACCAGGACGCTCACCCCCGGACCGTTCGGCGTGAACCTCTTCGCGCCTGGTCCGGTCGCCGATCCGGCCTCCTACGCGGGCTACCTGGCCGAACTCGGGATCGAGTTTCCGCTCGGCACGCCCAAGCACGACACCGACGGCTGGGCCGACAAGCTCGACCTGCTGACCGAGGAGCCGGTCGCAGTGGTGTCGACCACCTTCGGCTGCCCCACCGCGGTGGAGGTGGACCGGTTGCACGCCGTCGGCTCCGAGGTCTGGGTGACGGTGACCTCGCCCGCCGAGGCCGCCATCGCGCTCGACGCGGGCGCCGACGCACTGATCGCCCAGGGAGCCGAGGCGGGCGGGCACCGCGCGTGCTTCCTCGACGATCCGGCTGACGACCCGATCGACCCCCTCGCCCTGCTCGCCCTGCTGCAACTGCTCACCGCCGCCACCGATCGTCCGATCGTCGCCGCGGGTGGCATCGCGACCGGCGCGGCGGTCGCGGCGGTCCTCGCCGCGGGCGCACGGGCGGCGCAGGTCGGCACGGCCCTGCTGCGCTGCCCGGAAGCCGGAACCAACGCGGTGCACCGCGGCGCGATCGGCTCCCCCGAACCGACCATGCTCACCCGCGCCTTCACCGGTCGGCGTGCGCGCGGCATCCGCAACCGGTTCCTCGTCGACCACACCGCGGGAGCGCCCGCCGCCTATCCTGAAATCCATTACGCCACTTCCCCTTTGCGCGCCGAGGGCCGGGCGGCGGGCAACCCGGATCAGGTGAATCTGTGGGCCGGGCAAGCACATTCGCTCAGCACCGAGCAACCAGCGGGCGAACTGGTCACCACCCTGTGGTCGGATGCGAAATCCTCGCTGCGCCGCGCCCTTTCGGACTGAACCCCGCTTATCGACAACGGATTTCGTTTACACTCGGCCGGGCATCGCATTCCATCGAAACACTTCGAGCAGGAGGAGAGCGCCATGTCCCTCGATGTTCCCGCCGCCTTACTTGAACGCGCCGAACAGGGCGATATCGACGACGCGGAATTCGTCGACTGTGTCCGCCGGTCGCTGCCCTACGCCTGGGAAGTGGTGAGCCGGGTCGCCGGTGATCTGCGTGCCGGCACCGACGAATACGCCGACAACCGGGTCCCGCCGCCGGACGAGGCGGCCCGTGGTCAGCTGCTGCGCGCCCTTGCCTCCGACGCCATCCGCGGCGGCCTGGAACGCCACTTCGGGGTCAAGTTGGCCTTCCAGAACTGCCACCGGGTCGCGGCCTTCCCGCTCTCGGCGGTCGGCGGGGAGACCTACACCCGCTACATCAGCCCACGCGCCCAGCTCTTGAACCAGAGTCCCGAGCTCCGTAACTGCTGAATCTTCGGCGGCCGCAGAAAGGGCGGGCGTGGAAGTGATTCCGCGCCCGCCCTTTTCGTCGTTCTAGACCGTGACGACCTCGAGCTCGCCCTCGGCGTACTGGGCGCGCAGGCGCTTCTTGTCGAACTTGCCGACGCTGGTCTTGGGCACCTCCGCGATGAAGGTCCAGCGCTCCGGCAGCTGCCACTTGGCGAACTTGTCGGCCAGGAAGTCACGCAGCTCGGTGGCCTCGGCGGCGGCACCCTCGGCCAGCACGATGGCGACCAGCGGGCGCTCGTCCCACTTCTCGTCCGGCACGCCGATCACGGCCGCCTCCGCGACGGCGGGGTGACCCATCACCGCGTTCTCCAGGTCGACCGAGGAGATCCACTCGCCGCCGGACTTGATGACGTCCTTGGAGCGGTCGACCAGGGTCAGGTAGCCGTTGGGGCTGATCTTGCCCACATCGCCGGTGCGCAGCCAGCCGTCGTCGAACTTGTCCGGGTCGACCTCGGCGCCGGTGGGCGAGTAATAGGAGCCGGTGATCCAGGCGCCGCGCACCTCGAGCTCACCGAGGGACTCACCGTCGTTGGGGACGACCTTGCCGTCGTCACCGACGAGGCGGGCCTCCACATTGGCCGGGAAGCGGCCCTGGGTGTAGCGGTACTCCCAGGCCTCGTCGCCCTCCACACCGGCGGGCGGGTGCGCGACGCTGCCCAGCGGCGAGGTCTCGGTCATGCCCCAGGCGTGCAGAATGCGCACGCCGTGCTTCTCCTCGAAGGCACGCATCATCGACGGGGGAACCGCCGAACCACCGACGACAGCCGTGCGCAGGTGCGAGATGTCCTGCGGCGCGGCCGCCAGCGCGGCGAGCACACCGCCCCAGATGGTCGGCACCGCGGCGGCGAAGCTCGGCTTCTCGGCGGCCATCATCTCCAGCAGCGGCGCGGGCTGCAGGAAACGGTCCGGCATCAGGATGTTGGCGCCCGACATCAGCGCCGCGTACGGCAGGCCCCACGCGTTGGCGTGGAACAGCGGAACGATCGCGAGCACGTAGTCGCCGCCGTGGAAACCCATGCCGTTGGGCGAGTTCACCTGCATGGCGTGCAGCCAGTTGGAGCGGTGCGAGTAGACGACACCCTTCGGGTCACCGGTGGTGCCCGAGGTGTAACACATCGCGGCGGCCGAACGCTCGTCGACGACGGGGAAGTCGAACTCGGCGGACTGGCTGTCGAGCAGCTCACGGTAGGAATGCACCTGCACTCCCTCAGGCGCGGCGAGCGCGGCCGGGTCACCGTTGGCGACGATCACGTGCTTGACCGTCTTCAGGTTCGGCAGGTACTGGGCGAACAGCGGAACCAGCGTGCCGTCGACGATCACCACCTGGTCCTCGGCGTGATTGGCGACGAACACCAGCTGCTCCGGGAACAGCCGGATGTTGAGCGCGTGCAGGACGGCGCCCATCGCGGGGACCGCGATGTAGGCGGTCATGTGCTCGTTGTTGTTCCACATGAAGGTGCCGACCCGGTCGCCCTCTTCGATGCCGAGCCCGCGCAGCGCGTTGGCCAGCCGAGCGGAATCCGCGCCGAGCTCGCGGTAGGTCATGGTGCGAACACCGTCGCCGGTCCAGGTGGACACAGTGGAGTCGCCTTGGAATGTGGCGGCATAGTTGAGCAGTTTTGCCAGCGAGAGCTGGTCGTCCTGCATTGTGCTCAGCATCGGTGCTCCTTCGAATCCCTCGCCGCGGAATGATCCACGTCACACGGGATGTTACCGAAAGGTTTGGCCTGGGCAACGGTTCTCCCAGCCAAGATTCCGGCGGACACATTGTCGGCGCGAACCGTTCGACGGCCTCCGCCGTAATGTGACGGCCATGGCTGTTGACCGCATGTTGCCCACCGAAGAAGCGCGCGATCTGATCGAGCTGACCCGTGAGATCGCCGACAAAGTGCTCGAGCCGCGCGTTGCCGAGAGCGAGAAGACCGGGGTCTTTCCCGAGGGTGTTTTCCCCGCCCTCGGCGCGGCCGGACTGCTCAGCCTGCCCTACCCCGAGGAGTTCGGCGGCGGCGCGCAGCCGTACGAGGTGTACCTGCAGGTGCTCGAGGAACTGGCGAGCCGGTGGGCGGCGGTCGCGGTGGCGGTGAGCGTGCACGGGTTGTCGTGCCATCCCCTGTTCACCTACGGCACCGACGAACAGAAACAGCAGTGGTTGGCCGGGATGCTGTCGGGCGAAACCATCGGCGCCTACAGCCTTTCCGAGTCGCACGCCGGTTCCGACGCGGCCGCCCTGCGCTGCCGCGCGACCCCCGTCGACGGCGGTTACCGGATCACCGGAACCAAGGCCTGGATCACCAACGGTGGCCGCGCCGACTTCTACACCCTGTTCGCACGCACCGGTGAAGGCTCGCGCGGCATTTCGTGCTTCCTCGTGCCCGCGGGCACCGAGGGTCTGAGCTTCGGCAAGCCCGAGGAGAAGATGGGTCTGCGCGGCATCCCGACCACCACCGCCGCCTACGACGACGTGTTCCTGCCCGCCGAACGCCGTATCGGCGAAGAGGGACAAGGTCTTTCGATCGCTTTCAGCGCCCTCGACGCGGGCCGCCTCGGCATCGCCGCCGTCGCCACGGGTGTGGCCCAGCGCGCGCTCGACGAGGCCGTCGCCTACGCCAAGGAGCGAGAAGCGTTCGGCCGCAAGATCATCGACCACCAGGGCCTCGGCTTCGTGCTCGCCGACATGGCCGCCGCCGTCGACACCGCCCGCGCCACCTACCTCGACGCCGCCCGCCGCCGCGACGCCGGTCTGCCCTATTCGCGTCAGGCCAGCGTCGCCAAACTCGCCGCCACCGATGCCGCGATGAAGGTGACCACCGACGCCGTCCAGGTGTTCGGCGGCTACGGCTACACCCAGGACTTCCCCGTGGAGCGCTACATGCGCGAGGCGAAGGTGATGCAGATCTTCGAGGGAACCAATCAGATCCAGCGCCTGGTGATCGCCCGCCATCTCGCCGGTTGAGCAATCCGGCAACGCGCTGATCACCGACGGTCAGCGCGTTCGCCGCAACCGGTCAGTAAACTGGACGGCATCTCGACACCTCGACGAAATGAGGCGTGCGATGCTGTGGTGGCTGGTGTTGATCCTGGTGGTATCGGTGGGCGCCCTGCTGTACTTGCGCGCCGAGCAGAACAAGCGGACCGCCCGCGAATTCGACGAGGCACGAGCCGAGGCCAGGGTGGGCATCGAACGCCTCGGCGGCCAGGTCTACGCCCTCACCCCGCGCAACGAAGCCGCCCGCCAGGCCCTCGCCGACGCCGCCGAACGCCACACCGCCGCCACCGCCCAACTCGACCGCGCGCGCTCACCCCACCAGGCCGACCTCGCTCGCCGCACCGCCCTCGAAGGCCTCTATTACATCCGCGCCGCCCGGCAGGCGATGAACATGGACCCCGGCGATCCGATCCCCGCCCTCGACGGCCAGGACATCGCGGGCCGCGTCGAACAGTCCCGAACCATCGACTACAACGGCCGCCGCATCACCGCCTCCCCCCACCACTCCCCCACCACCGGCCACTACTACCCCGGCGGTCGAGTCGCGGGCCGCCCCGTCCCCGCGGGCTGGTACTCCGAACCCTGGTGGAAACCCGCCCTCCTCGCCGGCGCCTGGGGAGCCGGCTCGGTCCTGTTGTTCTCGGCCCTGTTCGCCGGCATGCACGGCATCGGCTACGACGCCGAAGCCTTCGAAGACGGCACCGGCCAAGCCGCGACACCCACCCCCACAGACCTCACCGACCCCGGCTACGACACCGGCACCTACCCCGCCTTCTGACCGAGCCCACCAACCCACCCACCGCGTCGCGTTATACTCACCTCGGCCCGCCGAGCGAGCCCCCCGCCTTCGTAGCTCAGGGGATAGAGCACCGCTCTCCTAAAGCGGGTGTCGCAGGTTCGAATCCTGCCGAGGGCACCACCCTCCACCTGCATTTCAGCAGGTAGAGGGATGTTTTGACGTTGCAGCTTCGATCCCATCAGGAACCATGACATCGTTGAGCCTTTTCGGCGCAAACGTGCAGGCTGACCTGTTTCCTGGCACCTCAGCAGGTTGACGATCGGGTTGCCCTCGGTCCATTCGAAATACAAAACGATGCCGGCTGCACACCTTCGGGACGCTGTCGCCGGGGCCGCCTTTGATCAAAGGCATGGCCGCGGCGCCGGTTTCGAATCCGGACAGTCCCAGCGCCAGTTTCGGGAACACCAGCAGCGCGGTCTCGACCATCACCGATGATATTGCCGTACTCGGCGAACAGCGCGTCTTTCCAGTCCGCCACGAGCCGGCTCGCGGTGATCACGTGCACAGACCGGTGGCCGCGACGACCGCGAGGTACTACCCGGGGTCTACTCACGCGCTGGAGAGCGGGAAGCGTCACCGCAGCAATCGGTCGACCAGCCCGTCGAGGTAGTCCGGGGTAAGGGGGACCATCCCGAACAGGACGCGGATGTACATCGGGGCCAGGATGTGGTCCAGCACGCCCAACGCGTCGGGTGCTCGCTCACCCCGTTCGCCGGCACGGTCGAGCATGGTTTGCAATTGCCGCATGCGCTCGGCGCCGAGGTCCGCGAAAGGCCGCTGGCCCTCGAGACCGTTGCTGGACAGGGCGACTGCCAAACGAACCACCGCCAATCCGTCGGGTCCGGTGATCTCTCGTGCCACGTTGGCCGCGTAGGCGCGCAGGTCACCGTCGAGACTTCCGGTGTCGGGCATCGGCGACTGGGCGTTGAGGCGGGCCAGCGTCACGTCGGCGAGCAGGGCTTCCAGGTTGCCCCACCGTCGGTAGATGCTGCTGTCGGCCACGCCCGCGCGGGCCGCGACTTCGCCGACGGTGAAGTTGCCGTAGCCGCGCTCACGGATAAGGGCGGTGGCCGCCTCGTGCACCTGCGCGCCGACGCGAGCGCTGCGACCGCCGGGTCGTACGGCTCGCTGTCGATCATTCATGCCGATACCTTAACGCAGTTTCGCTTGCGTTTGTGCGCCCGCGTCGTTACAGTCCTCTAACGCAGTCACAACTGCATTAATGCGCTGCCGACATCGACTCCGGACAAGCGCAACTCGCGATTGGAGGTATCCAGATGGCGGTAACGCCGACGCCCATGGGCGGTCGATCACACCGAGCAGTGCTACTCACGGTGACCTGCCTCGGCCAATTCATGGTCCTGCTCGACAACACCATCGTCGGGGCGGCGCTGCCCGATATGCAGCACAGACTGAACACCCAGTTGACCGGCCTGCAGTGGATTGTCGACGCGTACGTGCTGGTGGTCGCCATGCTGCTGCTGTCCGGCGGCATCTTCGCCGACCGGTTCGGCCGCAAACGGGTGTACCTGACCGGTGTTGCGGTGTTCACCGCCGCTTCGGTGCTGTGCAGCCTCGCGCCCTCGCTCGGCTGGCTGGTCGCGGGTCGGGTGCTGCAAGGCGTCGGGGCCGCGGCGCTGAGCCCTGCCTCGCTGGCACTGCTCGCCGCCGCCTATCCCGCGCCGCAAGAGCGAATCAAGGCGATCGGGCTGTGGGCCGGGCTCAGCGGAATCGGCCTGGCCGCGGGCCCCGTCGCGGGCGGCGTGCTCACCGATGCTTTCGGCTGGCCCGCCATCTTCCTGGTCAATCTGCCCATCGGCGCGATCCTGCTGCTGGCCGGTCTGCGCACCCTCGACGAGACCCGCAATCCGAACTCCCCCGCCATCGATCTCCCTGGCACAGCACTGTCCGTCCTCGGTGTCGGGGTGCTGACATATGGGCTGATCGAGGGTGGCGCCCGCGGCTGGACCTCGCCGCTGATCCTGGGCAGTTTCGCCGTCGCGGCGATCCTGCTGGCCGCGTTCGTCGCCGTCGAAGCGCGTCGCCGCGCACCGATGCTGCCGCTGCGGCTGTTCCGGCAGCGGCTGTTCACCGTGTCCAACACCGCCATGATCGTGGTGGGGTTCGCGCTGATGGGCTCGTCGTTCTTCTTTTCCCAGTTCTTCGTCTACGTCCAGGGCAGCTCGATCCTGCGCGCCGGTCTGCAGACCCTGCCGCTCTCGCTCGCCATGGTGATCGTCAGCCCGTACGCCGGTCGGCTCGCCGCCCGGTACGGCTTCCGGATCGTGGCCACCACCGGCCTGGCGCTGGCCGGTCTCGGCCTGCTGACGCTGGGCATGGTGCATGCCGACACCGGCTACGCGAACGTCTGGTGGCGGCTGGGAGTCATCGGCATCGGCTTCGGCCTGACCATGTCGCCGCTGACGGGAGCTGCCATCCAGGCTGTCAGCCCGCAGGAAGGTGGCCTCGCCTCCGGTATCAGCAGCACCACCCGGCAGATCGGCGCGGTGCTCGGCGTCGCGGCACTCGGCGCCGTTGTCCGCACACAGCAATCCGGCGGCGCTTCCTTCGAGACCGGCCTCGACACCGCTTTCCTCGTGGCCGGCGCCATCACCGTGGTCACCGCCGTGGGCACCGGGTTGTGGCTCGTGCGATCCGAGCCCGCACCCCGAGATTCCACCGCCACCGCCTCGAACGTGGCCTTCGCGACCAGCTCGAATTAGTCAGCCAACGAAAGGAACTCTGTTTTGTCACCTGATCCGACAACCATTCACCCGCTGCCCGCACACGAGCGCGTGGTGTTCCTCCGGCCACTGGTCACCGCACCGCATATCGACGTGGGCGAATACACCTACTACGACGACCCTGACGGCGCAACGGATTTCGAGCACCGCAACGTCCTGTACGCCTACGGTCCGGAGCGGCTCGTCATGGGCAAGTATTGCGCGATCGCCTCGGGGACCACCTTCCTGATGGCCGGAGCCGAACATCCGACGATGGGGGTTTCCACCTTCCCGTTCACCATGTTCGGCGGCAGGTGGACCGACCAGACTCTCGACATCGTCACCGCCATGCCGAGCCGCGGCGACACCATCGTCGGCAACGACGTCTGGTTCGGCCATCGGGCGACCGTCATGCCCGGTGTCCGGATCGGTGACGGCGCGATCATCGCGGCAGGCGCGGTGGTCACCGCCGACGTCGCGCCCTACACAATCGTCGGCGGCAACCCGGCCCGACCCATCCGGCAGCGCTTCGACGACGCCGACATCGAGCGGCTACGTCGCGCCGCCTGGTGGGATTGGCCGGTCGACCAGGTCACCGAGCACGCCCGCACGATCATGGCCGGAACCCCGGCCGACATCGCCCGCATCGCCGGAGAGGAAATCCCATGAAATTCGCACTCGTGATCTTCGAGACGGCAGAGTCACGCCGCCGGATCCAAGCCGACCGGGCCGCGTACCGCGCGGAATACGAAGGCTGGATCGGCGTCCTCGCCGCGACCGGGAAACTGGTCGGCGGTGACGCCTTGGAGACCGAACACACCGCTCCCGCGACCGTGCGCACTGCCGCCGACGGGACGTCAACGGTGACCGACGGCCCCGCGCACGCAGGCGAGGAAACCCTCGGCGGCTGGTTCATCGTCGAGGTATCCGACCGCGCGGAAGCCATCGAACTGGCCAAGTCCCTGCCGACGCCGGAGACCGTCGAGGTCCGCCCAATCCTCGAATCCGCCTGAAAAACACTGAGATCGGACCAACCCACCACTGCTGGCGCTCGGCTTCGCCCGATCGCGCGCACCCCCGTCCACTCGTCCTGTCAGATCGGATAAGAATCCGCGATGACCAGGCGTTTTCCAGCTGCCCATGTTTTGCGTGCCTCGCCGAGGGCACCAGAACTTCTCAGTCGGGCATCGCCGAGTAGGTCACTACGAGGGGCGCGTGATCGGAGAGGCGCTCGGCGGGTGACGGTTCCTTGTCGACGACGACAGACCTCGCGTGGCGGGCGAGGCCGGGTGTCGCGAGTTAGTGGTCCACTCGCCAACCCACATCCTTGGCGAACGATTGCCCCGCCCAACTCCACCAGGTGAGTGGACCCGGGCGATCGCCGTGCACCTGTCGCACCACGTCGACGAGCCGGCGCGTGCCGAGAATCGAACTGAACCACTCGCGGTCGGCGGGCAGGAAGCCGTCCATCGTGCGGGCGGCACGCCAGTTGGTCACATCGTGCGGGGTGTGCGCGATGTTCAGATCCCCGGTGAGGACGAACTCGCGTCCCGCATTCAGCGCAGCGAGCCGGTTCCGGTGCACTTCGCGGGCGAACGCAGCGAGGAACCTCTGCTTGCGTTCGTACTTGACCCCACCGTCGGGCTGTTCGCGCATTGATCCCGGGCGCTGGAGATGCGCGGGCAGACCACCCTTGGGGAGATACAGAGAGGCCACCGTCACCGGGCGGTCGGCCAGGTCTACCTCGATATAACGTCCCTGCGCGGTGAACTCACCGAGTCCGCGGGCCCTGGGTGGGTGGGTCACCCACGTCCGCACGGCAGCGGCGGGAACCTTGGTCAGTACGGCCACACCGTTGCGACCGGCCACGGAACCGACGTCCACTGCCGCCGAATAGCCCGGGAAGGTTCCCACATCGGCTGCGGAACAACGCAACTCCTGCAGCGCGACCACATCCGCCGACCTGGCCCCCAACCACTGGTCGAAACCACGACGACGTGACGCGCGAATTCCGTTGACATTGAATGTGGCGACAGTGAAAGAGTCAGCGACCGACGAACCCATGGCAACACTGTGCCGGAGCCCCCTGTCACCCGCCCGGGCAGCTCCGGAACACGACCTGAAACCAGGATGTCGCAGGTTCGAATCCTACCGGGAGCACCGATAACGGCTGAGGCTCAGCAGCTGTTCGGAATTCACGCCCAGGCGGCACGTCGGCGATTCTCGAGCCCGCGCCCAGCTTTGCGCGCGTCGAAGGGCGCCCCCAGTCGCTGATCAGTAGCGAGCTGCGCGAGCCTCACCGGATCGCTACGACGGTAGAGCGTCTCGATCGCCGGACGAACTTCCGGCTCGGCATTGCCCAGCTCAGGACGTCGGGCCAGGTCGAGCACCGTCTGCTCCGGCGTCGTGGCCAGCGCATGGCCCAGCGGCGTTTCGACACGCTCGGCGTCGAGTGCGCCGGTATCGCGGCGAACGAACTGGACTCGGGCCGAGCGATCGGTCAGTGCGATCGGCCGATGCTGGCGCGGAACTGCGACGATCGCTGTGGCCAGCGCACGTGGCACTGCTCCCAGTGCGCGAGCTGCGCTGATTCCCATGACAATGGCCTGATCCGGCCCGTAAATCGATGTCGCGATACCTGCGGCGACGGCCTCCAGTGCGGGCAGCCAGGTCCGGCCGACATGGTCCGGCGCGACGATCACGTAGTAACCATGAGCGACGCGATGCAGTGCGCCCCGTTCGACGAGCCGCGCGATCTCAGGGCGCGGTTGTGCGTAGATGTCGACCAAATCCTGCGGCCGAAGGGTCCGAAGGGGCGCCCGCCAGAATTCGCCGGGCCAACGGATCAGTCGTCCCTCTCGACGTTGCCGCTAAGCTCAGCGCGAAATCCGCCACGACGATCAATCGACCGGAGTGAATTCCCAGGTTGCCCGCGTTACCATCTTCGATGTGCGCCGCCGAGGGCACCAGAAATTCGCCTGACGCAAGGAGGGTAGCGATGTCGAACCCGTCGAGCGGGTTCCCTGCGCTGCCCGACCGTATGACCTGGGACGAGCTGAGCGCCCTACCGCCCGACCAGTCGGAACGTATCGAACTGGTCAAAGGTCGCCCGGTCTGGGTCCGCACCGGCCCTCCGGAGCATCAACGTTTCGCTACTCGCCTGCGCAATGCCCTCGAGAATGCGGCCCGGCGCAGTATGAAAGCGAATCTTGGCGAGTGCTGGCAGGTGGACACCGAGACGAATGTCTTCCTCAGCCGTGCCAAGGACGATTTCCTGACTCCGGATTTCATGGTCTACCACTGCCCCGACGAACCATGGAGTCCCATTTTCGCCGAGGACGTCGTCATTGTTGGCGAAGTACTCTCGCCCTCCAACCACATCGGCCAGATGCTGACGAAACAGGCCCGCTACGCCGAAGCAGGGATCAGCGAGTACTGGGAAGTCCTCCTGAAC
Organism: Nocardia sp. JW2; assembly: GCF_051843015.1. Lineage (NCBI taxonomy): Bacteria > Bacillati > Actinomycetota > Actinomycetes > Mycobacteriales > Nocardiaceae > Nocardia > Nocardia sp. JW2. Next base: position 49,398 of record NZ_JBPXLK010000002.1, on the reverse strand, counting down.
CGTGAAGGCCGCCACATCGACACCATCCTGACCTACGTCCTGGCCACCCCTACCGACCTCCCGACCGGTGTCACCCCGCTGCGCCCGCGCCAGTACGCCTTGGTCAGCGAATGGTCCCCCACCGTCCACCCCCAGATCGCACTGAACCACCCCTTCCCCCTCACCCTGGAGTGGGCCGACCTCGAATATTGAGCAGGGTCTTCAACTCCGGGTAGGCCGGTCCGCCCTTACCAGGGGCCGGCCACACGCTGGTCAGGCGTACTCGTGTTATCGGAAGTCCAGAATCGGGACTGATCCGCCGGACAAGAGTCGAATGCGGGACACAAGATCGAGGACGAACTGGTCTTCGTTGAACGGTGTGTAGCCGCCACTGTGTCTGTGCGCCCTGACCTCGTAGAACAGGCAGCGGCGCAGCATCAGTACGTCATCGGGCAGTGCGCCTGCCTCTTCCCAATCGCTACGGATCAGCCGTACGGCTACGCCGAGCCCCTCCGGTCCGCCGAACCCCGCATAACCCGAGCACGTATGCGCGAAGTCGATGTGCGCCTGCGCGTCGGAATTCTCTGATGGCACCGCACAGTGCTCCGACATATTGTTCTCCTCCTTCGGCTTTCGACGGTGCCGCTTCGGCGGCGTGCCCTGTTCAGGGCAGCAGGGACGCGGGGGCGATGGTGACCGGGAACGGCGCGCGAAGGTCGGCGGTATCGCCTGCGGCAGCGCGGTGGGTTTGCTCGTATCCGCCGTCGGGACCGAGCCGGTAGGCGAAAAGGACCGGGAGCTCTTCACCAGGGAACTGCCCCGCGAAAGGGTTGATTTCGAATCGCCAGTAGGAGGCGATGCCAGCCGTGCTGTACATGATCGGCTTGACGACCCGGTCGGTCATGGTTGTCGACCTGGAGACCACTTCCACGACCAGGTCGACCTGCGCGACCGGTACCCCACGGCGTCCAAGTCGACTGCGCCTGTGGCGACCATGACATCCGGAATCGGCTCGTCTTCTCCGATGATCCCGCCGACTCCGTCGAGTACCAGCGAGTCCACGGGTGCCGCATCGACCAGAACGCGAACCAACCGCTGGATCAGCAGTTGGTGGCGTGGCTTCGGGGCGGCATCCACAACGAGCTGGCCATTCAGCACCTCGTATCGCAGGCCGTCTTCGGGTAGATCATCGAGATCGGCGGCGGTCCAATAATCATTGTGAGGCACGGGCATCGCCATGCGGGCCACCTCCTCCCTCGGTCTCGGCCCGAGCAGTTGAACCAATACTAGTGGGTTCGCACTGCTGGAACCCCATGCTGGTCGCAGCCGAGCACCGCTTGTAGCGCCTGGTGTGGCACGCGACTCTACGTACGCGAGCCCACGAAGGGGCGGCGTCTGGCGCACACGACACCGAGTGGGCGACGCAGAGTCGATGACTCAGGACGCCGGCCCGCCGAGCTGAACTCCTCGGCCGAACGGTCACCTCGATCGTCGACTCGTCGAAGCTCGAGGGTTTCGAGCCTCCCGGCGAACGGTGTCGGTCGGATCGTCGCCGGAGGACCGTCTGGGGTTCTATTGTTGCGGCGGTGGGTCTTTCGATTTGTTCGCGCGAGCGATTCCGTCGGGGATGAGCGGAGCTGTGATGATCGGTCTGGTTGTCGACGACGGCGGATTCGATGTGCTGGTAGGTGATTCGCGAATCGGGCCTCGGCGGGTGGTCGAGACGGACGATGTCGAGCTTCTCGACGAACTGACCGCCCGGTACGCGCGCCTGGTGCATTCTCGCGCTGAAGACGGTGCGCTGCTGAGTGTGGGGCGGGAGCTGTTCGATTGGCTGGATGGACCCGAGCGGCAGTTGAGTGGGTTGCTGGACAGAGCTCCGGCGCCGTTGGTGTTCGAGGTACGTGGGCCGCGGTCGCCCACGGAGTCGGCGTGGGCGATGCTGCGCGCACCGTGGGAGTTGTTGGCCGCGGCGGGAACAGGGTTTCTGGCTGCGGACGAGTTGGTCCGGTTCAGTGTGGTGCGGCGGCTCGGACAGGCGGCATCCGGACCCGAACCCTGTGACTTCCGGTTGGGGTTGGCGTTCATGGCCTCCGCCCCGTGGGGACAGCACGAACTCGACTTCGAGGCCGAGGAAGCAGCGATACTCGAGGCGGTCGGGGACGGGCGGGTGGACCTACTGGTGGAGGACACCGGCAACCCCGAGCAACTGGGTGCCCGGCTGGCCGAGGCCGACGAAATGACCGCCGTACACGTGTCGTGCCACGGACGCAACAACTGGAAGTCCGGCGATTCCGGTGTACCGGTGTTGTTGCTGGAGAACGACATCGGTGGACCGCGCCCGACAACGGCCGGTGAACTGATACGGCTGCTACCGACCATGTCGCCGCTGATGTTCGTGTCGGCGTGCTTGACCGCGACCGGGGCCGACGCACCAGCATCCGGAATCTTCGAGGCCGGAACCGGTGGCGGCTTGGTGCATTCGCTGGTGACAGCGCTGGTCACCGCCGGAGCCCCAGCGGTGATCGGCTGGGACGGTTCGGTCGGCGATCGAGCGGCGACGTTGTTCGCGAAGACGCTGTATCGCGATGTGGCCAACGGGGCCGACCTCGCAGTCGCGGTGGGCGACGCCCGCCGCGCACTCCTGCGGGAGACGGATTCAGCGGCACATCCTGATTGGCACATGGCCCGAGTGTGGTTGGGGCCCACCGGTGGTGGCCGGTTGGTGACGGGTCGGCGCAAGCGGTCTCTGGTGCGGGCCACCAGGGGCACAGAGATGTTCCTCGACCGCAAACAGCAAGTGCGAGTGGCAGATCCACGAATGTTCGTCGGTCGCCGCCTCGAACTGCAGGCCGCCCTGCGGGCGTTGCGTGACGGGCAGCGAGCGGGCGTACTGCTGCACGGGCAGGGCCGGTTGGGTAAGTCGAGTCTGGCGGCGCGGATCGCCGACCGGTACTCCGACCACGCCGTCGCGGTCGTGTTCGGCCGCTACGACGCGATGACCATCCTGGACGCGGTCGCGACCGCGGTCCACGCCAACCGCGACGCGCGCGAACTCATCGAACGGGAATCGGCGCGAGTGCGCCATGATCCGCAAGCCATCGGAGCGGTGCTGATCGACCTGCTGGCCGGCCCCTGCGCGCAAACCGGCCCCGGGCAACAACCACTGCTGCTGATCATCGACGACCTCGAACAGATCCTCGAGGACGACCCCGACGGCCCACATCGCGTGAGCCCCGCCCACGCCACGACGCTGGCCGCGGTGCTGCGAGCATTCGACACGTCCGACACCGACAGCCGAGTGCTGATCACCAGCCGATTCACCTTCACCCTCGGTGGGGTGGAGACCCGCCTCGCGCCTGTCCAACTACGGTCGATGTCACCGGTAGCCCAACGCAAACTCCACCGCCGCCAACAAGCCCTCACCACGGAGCACTGCCGCACCGAACGCGCGGAGCTGGCCGAGCGCGCGGTCGCCGCCAGCCGCGGCAATCCCGGACTGCAAGACCTCATCTGCCGTCACATCGTCTACAACGAGAACGTCTTTTACACCCATGCCGAAGACACGGTCAAGGGGATGGAGACCTATCTGAGACAAGGAGATCTGCCGTCGGATGCCGAGGTTCGCACGTTCCTGGAAAACCTCGCACTCGACACCCTGATGAATGAGGCCGGGCCCGCGAACCTGGCGTTGCTGCGCGCCGCCAACCTGTTCGACCTGCCGATACCCGAATCCGTCATCGGCATCCTCACCGATCAGCTTGGGGGCTCCCCCACTCGCCTGAGCGGTCTGGGTCTTCTCGAACCCCAGCGTGACCCCTACAACCCCGACCTTGTCGCCACAAGAGTGAACCCTCTGGTCGTGGGACGACTGGAGCCACTAACCGACAAGGAACGCACCTCTGTCGCCGCCGCCATCGTCAGGGTGTTGTACGCCACTTGGGGTGGCGAGTACCCTGCGCTACCGCGTGACCGCGCGCTGGATCTTCAGCTTACGCGGCTTGCTGTGGCGGCCGAGGACCCCACCGTGGTCAGTGCCTGCGCCGCTCGCGCGGTAATGCGGTTGAGTGACGGCCCCGCCGAGGACGCCGCGGCACTCGGCAACACTGCGATCGCACTGCTGGACCGCCATGAAACGCGGATTCCTCTCTTGCTACTTCGCCGCACTGCCGAGGCAGCCTTGACCAGCGGCGCCGCGGACATTGGCGAATCTTTGCTCGACCGGGCACTGCATACCACTGACGAAAGTGCCGGCTTAGAGCCTGCTCGTGCGCTGGCCACCCGCGCCGACCTCCATCTCCGCACCGGCAATCTCAGCGATGCCGAACAACTGTGGAAGAGGGCACAACGGCTGTTCACCGATGGCGGTTCAGAACTGGAAGCCACCACCGTCACCGCAAGACTGGCTGACCTCGCCGAAGCGCGCGGCGAATACGACGAAGCTGAACGCATCCTCCGCAACGACACCCTGCCGGTATTCAAACGCCTCGGCGACATCCGGGAGGTCGCGGTCGTCTGGGGGAAACTAGCCAACCTCACCGAGCGACGCGGCGAATACGACGAAGCTGAACGCATCCTCCGCAACGACACCCTGCCGGTATTCAAACGCCTCGGCGAGGTCTACTCGATCGCGGTCATCTGGGGGAAGCTGGCAGACCTCGCCCAGCAACGCGGCGAATACGACAAAGCCGAACGCATCCTCCGCAACGACACCCTGCCGGTATTCAAACGCCTCGGCGACATCCGGGAGGTCGCGATCACCAGGGCGAAACTGGCCAACCTCGCCGAAGCGCGCGGCGAATACGACGAAGCCGAACGCATCCTCCGCAACGACACCCTGCCGGTACTCAAACGCCTCGGAGACATACGCTCGATCGCGGTCACCTGGGGAAGGCTGGCAGACCTCGCCCAGCGACGTGGCGAACTCGACGAAGCCGAACGCATCCTCCGCAACGACACCCTGCCGGTACTCAAACGCCTCGGAGACGTCCACTCGATCGCGGTCACCTGGGGAAGGCTGGCAGACCTCGCCCAGCAACGCGGCGAACACGACGAAGCCGAACAAATCCGACGCGAAAACGAACTGCCGGTCTACGAACACCTCGGCGACACCCGCTCGGCTGCGATCACATGGGGACAGTTGGCCGACCTCGCCCAACTGCGCGGGGAATTTGACGAAGCCGAACGAATCCGACGCGAAAACGAACTGCCGGTCTACGAACACCTCGGCGACACCCGCTCGGCTGCAATCACATGGGGAAAACAAGCCGACATCGCCCGACTACGCGGAGAGTACGACCTTGCAGTCCGACTCCGGAACCAGCAGCTCGAAGCGGAGACGAAGCTGAGCAATCCTGAAGGCATAGCCACCGCTCGATGGGGGCTCGTTCAGATCGCTATCGCGAGGCAGGATCACGACTCTGTCCTAGGGAACCTCGCCGAAGCGTTTCGCAGCCTTCGCGATCTCGAGAATGCTGACGGCATCGCAGTTGTGGGTAAGACTTTCGGCGAAGTACTTGTGGCCGTTGGCCAGCCAGACCTTGCGCAGGACGTCCTCGCTGCAAGCCTGTCAGCCGCCCACAAGATCGGCGACAACGAACTCATCGCATCAGTACAACAACTGCTCGATCGAGCGAACGGGAACGAGGAAGAATGAGAATCCGAATCCAAGGTACCGCTGACAGCCCCGTCCGCGCCAAAGAGCGGCTCGATGATCTTCTGCGCCAATGGGATCAAGAATCTTCAGACGTATCTTCTACCTCCGACACAAACAACTCCGAACAGAACGGTTACGGGCAGAAGGGCGTCGACCCTGTCGCTCTCACCGCGCTGGTGGTGTCCATCCCCTCCGCCGCACTGGCCGTCCTCGACATCGCCGATCGCATCAGCAAACGGCGTCGCGCTGAGCAGTTCCTCGAGCACATTCGTGAACTCAGCACCCAAGGCGTCACCATCACCTTCGCGTCTCAGGACAGCGCCCCAGAGATCACCGCACTGACCCCCGATCAACTGCTCGACCGGAACACCGACGAGTAGCCACATCCGCCTATGCGAACCCGGTCGCCTGACGGCAGATTGACGGCGCACTTCCCGGCAGATCGACGACACACTATCCGGCAGATTGACGGGAGCACCTTCGGCAGACTGACGGGAGCGCGTAGGACCTTGACGGTCGCGTTCGACTTGCTCCGGCGAAACATCGAATTGAACTGCGACAGTGTCACGTTCGTCGATCCCCGTGCCCCACAACAGGTTTGCGCGTCGAAGGACGGCACACAGGTGCCGGATACCGCTCCGGGTAGCCCACCCGCAACCCGGTAGCCGGCCGCTCAGGTAGGGAACGCCGCGATCAGTCCGGGACGATGACGGCGCGGGGGCGGCCCTGATGTGCCCAGGCTTCGCCGACGCGGCTGAGGGGGTATGTGGTGTACGGCGGGTCGAAGGTGCCGTCGGCGAAGCGGGTGAGGATGGCGGGGATTTCGGCGATCATCTGTTCCTTCGAGACCGAGCCGAGGCCACTGCCGCTGATCCGGATGCGGCGGCTGCGCAGTAGCGCTGCGGGGAGCGAGGCATCGGTTCCGGCGAGTGTGCCGATCTGCACGTAATCGAGCGGCACGCTGGTGGCGGACGGGCCGGAATTTCCCACTGCCGCGAAGGCAGCCTCGGCGACGGTGCCCCACACGTAGTCGAGAACGAGGGTGGGTTGGGTGTCGGCGACGGCCGCACCGAGGGTGGTCGACCAGGTGTCGGGTGCGTCCGGGGCGAGTGCGACGGTCACTACACCCGGGCCGCGCAGTCGTTCCAGCGCCGCGCGGTCGCGGCCGACCGCGACGACCTGTTTCGCGCCGAGGGCAAGCGCGGCCCGCACCGCCAGACCGCCCGAGGCGCCGGTCGCGCCGAGCACGAGTACGGTCCCGAGTTCGCCCGCCTCCTCGCGCCGGGCGATCAGGGGCATCCAGCCGGAGAGGGCCGGGTTCATACCGGCGGCGACGGCGAGCGGATCGGCCCCGGCGGGAAGTTCCGCCTCGAACGGCGTGACCATCCATTCCGCCATGGTCCCCCACGGCGCCCGGGCGAAACCTGTGTAGACCAGCCGCCCGTCCTCGGTGCGGGCGACGGCATCGACGCCCGGTACGAGGGGATGTGCCGGGCCACCGGAGTAGTGGCGCCCGGAGGCCTGCCCACGGACGACGTGGTGCAAACCGGCGCCGACCAGCCTCAGCGGTGCCCGGCCCGGCTGCGGTTGCGGATCAGGGAAGTCCGCGAGAACCGGTGTGGCGTCAGGGGTTTCGACGACAGCAGCACGCATGAGATGGCTCCTTAACTAAGTTAATTTCCGTTGCCGTCAACGGTGCCTTAACTTTGTTAAGCTGTCAACCGTGGCTAAAGGAATCACCCGGGAGCAGATCGTGACGACCGCACTCGAACTGCTCGACGAGCAGGGCATGGACGCCCTCACCGTCCGCGCGCTCGCCACCCGGCTCGACGTGAAGGCTCCCGCCCTGTACTGGCATGTGCGCAACAAACAGGAACTCCTCGACGAGATGGCCACGTTCGTCATGCGCCGCGTCACCGATGCCCTCGCGGCGATCCCGCGCGGCGCCGACTGGCGTGAGGACGTGTCCGCCTACGCCCGCGTCCTTAGGTCGGAATATCTGAGGCACCGGGACGGGGCGCGCATCTTCAGCGGCACGCGATTCGCCGACCCCGACGTGGTGAAGGCGAAAGAATCGTGGCTCGAGCGCTTGACAGCGGCCGGGTTCTCACTGCCCGAGGCCGACGACACCCTCGACCTGCTCACGGCCTTCGTGGTCGGCTTCGTCATCGAAGAGCAGGAGCGCCGCCCATCCACGAGCGCTGACCCCGCTCGATACTCGCTTGCCGAACGTGATGCGTGGCTCGGCGAAGGGGCCGAACTGGTCAAGGCCGCCGGACATCTCCGCGACGACGGCGACCCGAGGTTCGAACGACAACTCGCCGTTGTCCTCGACGGGCTCGCGACCCGGTTGCACTGACGGCCGACGCTCGCTCGAGCACTGCGGCCCTAGCTGGTCGAGCGCAGGGCCTTCCCGAGTTTCACCCGGCGCTCGTCGTTCGCCGAACGCCGGACAGGCCAGAGGGTTTCGGCGATTTCCGTGCCCGCCTGGGTGCGGTAGGCGTCGACCAGGATGGCCGGGTCGCCGCCTGTTTCGGTGAGGGTGGCCGCCGCTTCGCTGCCGTCGGCGAAGACGAGGTCGAAGCGGTCGCCGGGGAGGTCGAGTTCCAGGCCTGGGAACAGGTGGGTGTAGGCGACGACCACTTCGGGCACGGCGTCCCTTCCGATCGGAGGCGATCTCACCCTACGTCGGGAAGTGCTCCAGCGGCCCGCATCAAGTCTGCGATGTCGGGAGTTCCGGTCACCGATCAGAGCTGTCGAATGATCGGTGGGAGTTCGTAGGAACCGTCTAGGACGCTGGGGTCTGGTTCGTACACACGCAACAGGGGACGGAAGGGGCCGGCGGGTGTGGGGAGCCAGTTGGCACGTTGCGTCGGGTCGGTCGGCTCGTCGTGCTGGAGGGTGACGGTGAGGGAGCCGTCGGCGGCGGTGACCAGCCCGGGAGTGCGGTCGCCGATGGAGTAGCGGTTGATGGGGTTATCGACGAGGTAGAAGTTCTCGGCGTCGTACATCGTGATCGACCAGAAAGCACCGCATGGCGGTGGAGTGGCGAAGGTCAGCTGGTATCGCTGTGATCCGTCCAGTGCGGCGCTGACGCTGTCGACGTAGACCATCGCGTAGGCGGCCTCGTAGCCGTGATTGCCCCACAGTCCCCCGCGCGCCGCCGCGGTGCGTTGCGTGTAGCGGGCAGCGGTATCGGGCACCTTCCATTCCGGATCGTCGAGGGCGCCGACTTCGAAGAAGTCCAGGTTGTAGTCGAAGATGTGGTAGGCCAGGTTCCAGCCGTTCTGCACGGGGCCGCTGGCGTGCTCGAGCTCCGACTCGAGGTTCTTCCTGCCCGCCACCAGACCCTCGACCAGCGCCGCGGCGAGGTCGGGATCGGCAGCGCGGTAAGGGGATTCGTCCGACAGCAACCCGAGTGGGGCGAACCGCTGCTGGTATCGCTTGTCGCGTTCGGCGGGTGGGAAAGCAGCCATCGCGACGCGTAACTGTTCGAAGAAGAGCAGGTCGTCGGGCACACCGGTGGCCGGCGTCGGCAGTCCCTTTCCGGTACCGGTCGGGGTGAGCCGCAGCCCGGATTGCAGCGCCTTCACCTGAGGCAGGTCGGATTCGCCGTCGACCGCCCAGCGGCCGACGATCGAGACGACCGCGGTCGGGCAGTGGATCACGGTGACGTCACCGGGCGCGTCACCGGTCCATCCGGGCGGCACGAGCAGGAACGATCCGGCCCCGGTTCCGGTGGCACGGTGGCCGACGTAGGCGAAGTTGTTCGTCCAGGCGTCCACGAATTGCATGACGTAGTAGCGGCCGTCGGCTTCGGGCACGTCGAACCGCACCGGGCCGCCACTGGTGTCGACCATCGCGTTCGAATAGACGGTGTCGTTGTTGACGGACACGAATTTCGTATCCGGCCCGGCCAGGGACGCCGCATTGGCGAACTGGTTGAACGGGGCGGCAGCGGTCGCCCCCAAACCGTTCCGCACCGCTTCGGCGACCTTGTCCAGGTCGGCCAGGATCGGATACCCGTAGACGAAGGCCTCCGCGGCCAGTGCTGCCAGATCCGGTTTCGACGCCGCGGTAGTCATCGGGCAATCGTCACGCCCGGCCGGTCGCGATACATCACCCGTTCCGGGTGAGATCGGGAACCGTCAGCCGATGCCGTTCACGGCGGGCAGCGCTTCGGCGACCCGCACCGCCTCGGCCAGCTCGTCGGCGGTGTGCCGGAGTTGGTCGGTGGTGTGTTCGGAGGTCAGGAAGAAGCGCAACCGTTCGCTGCCGACCGGGACGGCGGGGGCGGTGATCGCGCCCGTGTAGATGCCCTGTTGCAGCAGCCGCGCCGAGACGAAACCGGCGCGGAACTCCTGCGGAACCATGACCGGGAAGATCGGGGTGCCCTCGGAAACACCCAGGTCGAGGCCATGTTCGACGAGCAGGCTGCGGAAGAACTCGGTATTGGACCACAGGCGGGTCAGGCGCTGGGGTTCCATGTCGAGGATGTCGAGGGCGGCCAGGGCGGCACCGATCGTCGACGGCGCGGGGCCACCGCTCAGCATCGCCACGCCCGGTGCGGCGACCTTCATCGCACCGATCAGGTCGCCGTCGCCGGCGACGAATCCACCGCAGCTGCCGAGCGCCTTGGACAGGGTGCCCATCCAGATGTCGACGGCGTCGCCCGGTAGGCCGAAATGTTCGCGAACGCCTCGGCCGTTCGCGCCGAACACACCGAGCGAATGCGCCTCGTCGACCATTACCGCACAATCGAATTCCCTCGCCACAGCGGCGATTTCGGGCAGCTTCCCGATGGTTCCGTCCATGCTGTAGTGACCTTCGATCACCACCAGCGCACGGTCGAAATTGGCGCGCGCCATCCGCAGCACCGACCGCAGCGACTCGGGGTCGTTGTGCCGGAAGGTGAGCTGACGCGCACCCGACCACTGCACGCCCGACACCACACTGCGGTGGATCAGCGAATCACAGATGGCGACATCGCCGTCACGCAACAGAAAACCGATCACCCCGGCATTGGTGAGGTATCCGCTGGTGGTCACCAGGGCGTCGGCGACGTCGTACATCCCGGCCAGGCGCTGCTCGAGTTCGGCGTAGAGCGGGATCTCCCCGGCGACGATGCGCGAGGCCGAGGCGGAGGCGCCGTAGGTGTCGAGCGCGTCCTTGGCCGCCTGCACCACCTTCGGATGATTACTCAGCCCGAGGTAGTTGTAGGCGCCGAAGTTCACCAGTTCGCGTCCCCGCCAACGGATCACGGTGTCGTTGGCGCTCTCACGCAGCAGGAAGACGGGGTTCGGCATGTCGAATCGGTCGTACAGTTCGGCGATCGTGGCGCGTTTCTTCGCCATCGCCGCCACCTCGGGGTGGTCGGCGAACTGGCGACCCGGACCGCGCCGGCGCCGTCGCGTGACCGGCGGGGGCGTGGACGGTGCCCGCGAGACTCCCTCGCCGACCGTGTCGTTGAGCAGCTTCCTGGCCAGTTCCCGCGCCGACTCGCTCATGCCCGCATCCCGACGATCGCCTCCGCCACCCGCGCTCCCGCCTGTTCGAGGCTGAACGAACGGCCCATCTGCAAGGTCAGCAGCTCGACACCGAGCGACTTCGACACCAGCGCACCGAATTCCACCGCCATCAGCGAATCCAGGCCGAGTTCGGGAACCGGAACGCTCAGGTCGATCGAATCCGCCGCGACGCCCATCACCTGCGCCAGCTGTTCGGCCAGCATGTACGCCACCACCTCCCCGCGTTTGTCCTCGTCGAGTTCGGCGAGCTGGATACGCAATTTGCTAGCCGCCGAATCATCCTGCGCCGCAGCGGCGATCATCGTCTCGAGCCGTCCGGTCTTGGCGAAGAACGGCGCGGTGGCATCGACCTTGGCCCAGTCGATCGGAATGATCGCCGCCTGCGTAATGCCCAGGCGCAGCGCTTGTTCCAGATACTGCGCGCCCTCGTCCATGTCGAGCGGATCGAAGCCGGTGGTGCGCAGATACCGGGTGATGTGCTCGTCGGCGGCGGCCATACCGCCGCCGGACATGTGACCCCAGCCGACCGCGAGCGCCGTGCCGCCTGTGCGGACAACCGATTCGGCCATCGCCTGCAGCGCGGAATTAGCTGCGGTGTAGGCGAATTGTCCGACGGCACCGAACATTGTCGAGCCGGAGGAGTACAGCACGAAGTGGTCGAGTCGCACGCCTGCCGCCTCGAGACCGGCCGCCAGGGCGCGCACGCCGTCCACCTTCGGCCGATACACCGCCGACAGACTGTCGATGTCCATCACCGTGGCGCGTTTGTCGTCGATCACGCCCGCCGTGTGGAACACACCGCGCAGCGGATGGTCGGCCGTGTGCGCTCGGTCGATCACCCCGGCGACGGCCTCGGCATCGGTGATGTCGACCAGTTCGCTGACCACCGTGATGCCCTGCTGCGCCCACGCCGCGAGCTGCGCGACGGCCGCTCCCGTGGTGGGGCCGCGACGGCCGAGCAGCGTGAGGTGGCGGGCGCCGTTGCCGACCAACCACCGTCCGGTGGCCAGGCCGAAGGCCCCGAAACCGCCGGTGATCAGGTAGTTCGCGTCCGCTTCGATACGCACTTGTGGCAGGGCGGGGCGGACGAGGGGCTCGGCTTCGGTGAGGTCGAGCGCGACGCGCCCCGTCCCGGTGGACCGGGCCACCGCCTCGAAGGCCTCGCCGACCTCGGCGGTGCCGTAGCTGGTGAACGGCAGCGCCCGGTAGGTGCCGTCGTCGAGCCGGGCGTTGATTCCGCGCACCAGGTCGAGCACTCGGTCGCGCCGGACGCGGGCCATCCGGTCCAGGTCGAAGGAGTAATAGGCGATGTTCTTGTCGAAGGCGGCCAGTTCCAGCACGCCGCCGGCGTAGATGTCGGCCTTGCCGATTTCGACGATGCGGCCGAATTCGGCGACCATCGTGAAGTTCTGGCGTTGCAGCTCACCGGGTGCGGTACTGAGGATCACGTCGACGCCACGGCCGTCGGTGAGCGCGAGTACCTCGTCCACGAGCGTGAGCGAGCGTGAACCGAGGACGTGATCGGCGCCTTCGGCCGACACGAGCGCACGGCGTTGCTCGGTGCTCGCGGTGCCGATCACCACGGCACCGTGCTGCTTGGCGATCTGCACCGCGGCGGTGCCGACACCACCGGCGGCGCCGTGGATCAGCACGGTCTCCCCCGGCTGGATCCTGGCCAGCTCGAGCAGGGAGTGTTCGGCGGTGGCGAAGGCCGTTCCGCTCGTGCAGCGACCGGGATCGGTGCCGGGGCGCACGCGGGCGAGCAGGGCGGCGTCGGTGGTGTGGAACCGGGCGATCATGCCCTTCGAGGTCACGGTCACCTCGTCGCCGACGGCCACGTCGGTGACTCCGGCACCGACCCGGACGACGGTCGCGGCTCCTTCCATACCGGGCACCGTGCCGAAATAGGTGGGCGCCAGCTCCCGTTCCCCGAGCACGCCGATCACCTTCAGCGCGTCCTTGTAGTTCAGGCCGACCGCGCGCATGCGCAGCTCGACCTCACCGGGTCCGGGTGCACGGCGTTCGCACCGCCGCCAGCCCAGCCGGGCGAAGGTGCGCGAGCGGGGCAGCTCGAGTTCGAAGTTCGCCTCCGGATCGGTGAGCGGCTCCGCCGTGTCGAGCGTTTCGAGGCGCTGCGGCATGGTCCGGTCCACGACGGTGACCCAGCGCAGTCCGTCCCGCAGGATCACCTCGTCACTGCGGTCGTAGGTGAAGGCACCCGGCACGGCGAGTTCGGCGGCCAGTTCGGTTTCGGTGACCCGAGCGTCGATATCGACGAGCCGCCACCGCAACCGGGACTGTTCGTTGAGCAGTACCCGGCGGGCGCCCGCGATCGCGGCCTGGGTGAGCGAGGGTGGCGTCGGGTCGGCCGGGTGCGCGTAGGCGTTGGCGGTGACGACGGTCGCGTGCAGTGACCCGTCGCCGGTCATCGGCAGGTCGACGGCGAGTTCGTTCGCGCGGACGTCGAGGAAGCTCTCGAGGGTGGCCGCGACCCGGCGAAGGGTCCACAGGGTGGGTATATCGCCGTCGGCCGAGGCGCCGGGAACCACGCAAACATGCACGCGCTCAACCGCTTCGAGAGCGAAGAGGTCGCGGAGGCGGGCGGTGAGGTTCGCTTCCAGCTCGGCGTCGTCGAGCAGGACGGCGGCCGAACCGGCGGCACCGGTGCGCACGGCCTGGTGCACCCGTTCGACGCGGTCCTCGACGCCCTCGCCGTAGCCGAGGACCAGCGTGAACAGTCCGTCGTTGCCGGGCAGCGCGGTCGTGTCGACCGGTTCGCGCAGCTCCCAGCGTTCTTCGTAGAAGAAGTCGCTCATCCGCTGCAGTGGTCCCGCACCCGGCGTGAGCGAGGCGAAGCGCACGCCACGCAACTGCAGGCAGACAGCGTTGTCGGCGCCGAGCAGGTCGATGTCGGCGGCGTCACCGGACATCCGGGTGACCACCGTGATCTCGGCGGGCAGTGCGGCCAGTCGGCGCACCGAGCGGACGCCGACGGGAACCATCGCCCCTTCGGCGGCACGCCCGGCGAGCAATGCCGCGACCGTTTGCAAGGCGGCGTCGACCACGGCGGGGTGCGCGAGATGGCGCGCATCCCGGTCGATTTCACCGTTCACCTGCGCGACAACGGTGTCCGTGTCGAGCCGGATCGCGGTCACCCGCTGGAACGCCGGACCGTACTCGAGCCCGGCCGCGACGAGACCGGTGTAGAAGTCGGCGGGTTCGACCGGTGTCATCGCGGAGAGGTCGGGCACGTCGGCGCCGACCGGCGCGTAGGCGCCCTCGACGAGCCGTCCGGTCGCGTGCACGGTCCACACCGAACCGGCGGCGCCGCGCGAACGGATGGTGAAGCGACGGGTCGAAACCTCCAGGTGGAGTTCGACGATCGGTGCGTCACCACCGTCGACGACGAGCGGCGCGACGAACCGCACGTCCTCGAGCCCCACCTGCTCGGACTCGGCCCGCACGGCCGCGGCGCTGAGCGCGGCGTCGAGGTAGCCCGAGCCGGGCATGATCGCGGTGCCGCCGACGACATGGTCGGTGAGCCAGGGCAGCGCGGCGGTCGACAGGTTGAGCCGCCAGGTGCTCGCGTCGTCGGGGCGCCGGTCGCCGAGCAGGGGGTGCGCGTCCGGGGTGCCGTGCCGCTGCGTTCGCAGTTCGGGCAGTTCCGAGCGCAGCACCGTGCGCTGCCAGGGGTAGCGCGGCAGGTCGATATGCGGTGTCGGGCGGACTGTTTCGGTGAACAGGGCGTCGATGTCGAGAGCGCCCGCGGCGTAGAGGTCGACGAGCACCTGACGCATGCTGTGCGCGTCGCCCTGTTTGCGGTGCAGGGTGGCGATGGTCGTGCCCGTCTCGCCCGCACCGATGAGGATCTCGCGGATATTGGCGCCGAGCACCGGGTGGGGGCCGACTTCGAGGAACACGCGGTGCCCCGCCTTCACGAGCGCCGTGGCCGCCGCCGCGAAACGCACCGGCCGGCGCACATTGGCGCACCAGTAGTCGGCGTCCCAGTCCGCGCCGGTGACCAGTTCGCCGGTAACGGTGGAGTACAGCGGGAGGCGTGGTTCGGCGACGGTGATGTCGGCGAGCGCGGCACGCAATTCGTCGAGGATCGGGTCCATCAGGGCACTGTGATACGGCACCTCGACCTGCAAACGACGCGCGAATACACCTCGCTCCGTGAGTGTTTCGGCAATGGCGTCGAGCCGGTCGACCGCACCGGCGAGGGTGACCGCCGACGGGCTGTTGATCGCCGCGATATCGACCGCGTCCTCACCTGCCACGAGCGCACCGGCCTCGTCCGGCCCGAGCCCGACCGCGAGCATGCCACCGGTGCCCGCCGTGGTCGCCTGCAGCCGCGAACGGTGGTAGCTGACGAGAACGGCGTCGCCCAGCGACAACATGCCGGTCAGGTACGCGGCTGCCACCTCGCCGACACTGTGCCCGACGACGGCCGCGGGCTCGATCCCCCGCTCCCGCAGCGTCGCGAACAGCGCGACCTGCACCAGGAAATTGGCCGGTTGCGCTACGGCGGTCGAGGGCACCCTCGATTCTTCCTCGGGCCGCAACAGTTCCTCGATGATCGACCAGCCGGCCACCGCCTGGAACTCCGCGTCCACCCGCTTGGCCTCGACAGCGAAAGTGCCCTCCGCCGTGAGCAGCTCACGTGCCATGCCCCACCATTGCGGGCCCATGCCGGTGCAGACGAACACCGGTTCACCGGCGCGTTTGGCGACGGTCTTGGCGACCCGGCCCGATCCGGTCGCCAGGTCGATCAGCCCCTGCACCAGCTCGGTGTCGTCACCGAAGGCGACGCCCGTGCGCACCGGATGATGCTGACGCCGCCGCCACGCCGCCGCCGCCAGCCGCTGCGGATCGGCACCGTCGGCGATGCGTTCGGCGAACCCACGCGCCAGCTCACGTACCGCACCCTCGGAACGTCCCGACAGCGGCAGCACGCCGAAATGCACGGGTGGCCGAACGGTTTCGGCGCTCGGCCGGTACTCCTGCAGGATCGCGTGCGCGTTCGTCCCGCCGTAACCGAACCCGTTGACCGCCACGGCCATGCGCTCGACGTCGGGGCCGACCGGCTCGGCCTCGGTGAGTACTCGAATCCCCCACTCGTCGAAGGGGATATCGGGGTTCGGCGTGTCCAGCCAGCCCTGGGGCGGGATCGTGCGATGCCGAATCGCCAACGCCGACTTGATGATGCTCGCGACACCCGAGGCGGCCTCGGTGTGCCCGAGCGTGGCCTTCAACGACCCGACGCCGAGCTGCCCCGGCCGTCCGGCAGGTGCGCCGTAGGCGCGGCCGATGGCCCGCAGTTCGATCGGATCGCCGACCGGGGTGCCGGTACCGTGCGCCTCGACGTAGGTGACATCGCGAACATCGATGCCGGAGCGCCGGATCACCTCGCGCGCAAGGCTTTCCTGGGATTCCGCATTGGGCACGGTGATCGCGGTGGTCCGCCCGTCCTGGTTCGTGCCGGTGGCCTTGACCACGGCGTAGACCCGGTCACCGTCGCGTTCGGCGTCGGCCAGCTTCTTCAGGACCACCACCCCGGCGCCCTCACCCCGGCCGTAGCCGTCGGCCGCGGCGTCGAACGGCTTGCTCCGCCCGTCGGCGGCGAGGAAGCCGCCCTTGCACATCGTGACGAATGTTTCCGGCTGCACCATCACGTTCACGCCACCGGCGATCGCGACCTCGCAGTCACCGTCGGCGATAGCCCGGCACGCCAGGTGCAGGGCCACCAGCGACGACGAACAGGCCGTATCCACCGTCACGGCGGGACCTTTCAGGTCGAGCGCGTACGCGAGCCGGTTCGACAGCATCGTGTACGACACACCGACGGCGGTGTGCAGGTCGACGTGCGGCAGCGCGGCACCCGCCGAAACCACCATCTGATCGAGGGTGAAGGCACCCACGTACACCCCGAGCGAGGACCCCGCGGCCCGTCCGGCCACGCCCGCGTCGTCGAGCGCCTCCCAGGCCACCTCGAGGATCAACCGCTGCTGCGGGTCCATGCTGGTGGCCTCGCGTGGGGAGATGCCGAAGAATTCCGGGTCGAAGGCCCACGGGTCGCCCGTCATGAAGGCACCGCGTTTGGTGTACATGCGGCCGGGGGCGCGCCGGTCCTCGTCGTAGTAGCGGCGCCAGTCCCAGCGCTCCTCGGGTATCTCGCGAACGCCGTCGCGCTTGTGGATCACGAAGTCCCAGAACGATTCCGGTGAGTCGATGCCGCCCGCATAACGGCAGCCGATGCCGACGATGGCGATGTCAGTCATGTGCATTCCTCGGGGTCAGAGCGGCCGCGGGCGGCGAATCATGATGTTGAGTTCCGGGCCGGACGCACCGAGCCGGACGGATCCGGTGCGCTCGTTGCCCAGCGCCTCGTAGTAGCCGACATTGGCGTCTTTGCAGATGCCGCAGATCGACGCACCTTGCCGGTCGGCCTTGTCGGTGAACGAGGCGTACAGCGCCCGGCCCACCCCGCTGCGCTGCAGGCTCGGGTCGGCGCCGAGGTAGACGTGGAAGAAGTGCGGTTCGGGCGGAGCGGCGCGATCCATGGCCGCGTCGACCTCGATACCGCGACGCACCGCGGACCCCATCGCGACGAGCAGCTCCGGGCCGGCGACCAGTTCGCGCAAACCGCCCGGGCGATAGCCCTGCGGGTACCACAGCAGGACTCCCACCACGCGGCCGTCGAGCACCGCCACCTCGGCCCCGCCCGCAGGCAGGAAGCGGTGCCGGATCATGGCGCGCAACATGCGCGGGGCCCGTCGATACCGGACGGTCTCGTCCGGAAAGACGTACTCGTCGATCGGATCGTCCTGCGCGAAAGCGGCGGCGAGCACTTCCACCATGGAGTCGATGTCGGCCCTGATGGCCGGGCGGACGATCAGACTCTTTCCTGAACTCAACGCTGTTGTACCTCAATGGATCCACTGTGCCGGACCACGGAACTCGTTCGGGCAGACTGTGTTTCGTTAGGCTATCTCAGCACATCTGCCAAGCATAGAATTCGGAACGACTTGTCGGTTTTCGCGACGTCGCTACGCGTCAAGGGAGATAGACACACTGGTCGTCCGCGCCGATTCTTGACGAAATCCTTACGGTCGCGTCGGGATGCCGGGGCCGGTCGGGCGATTAGGCTGGCCCATCGTGATTTCTTCCCGGGACCTGGTGCGCATGCTCCCCAGCCCGCACCATCCGGCCAGGCTGGTCGTCCTGGGATTCGGCGCCGCGACGCTCGTCGGGACGCTGCTGCTGATGCTGCCCGTAGCGGCGGAATCGCGCACCGCGACGGCACCGGTCACGGCGCTGTTCACCGCCGTTTCGGCCGTCTGCGTGACGGGGCTCGTCGTGGTCGATACGGAGAGTCACTGGTCGCTGTTCGGTGAACTCGTCGTCCTCGGGCTGATCCAGATCGGCGGCCTCGGGATCATGACATTGGCCTCGCTGCTCGGGCTGCTGGTGGCCAGGCGGATGGGGCTGCGGATGCAGCTGATCGCCCAGTCCGAGACGAAGGCGCTGCGGCTCGGGGAGAGCAGGCGGGTGGTCATCGGGGTGATCCGGATGAGCCTGGTGGTCGAGGCGATCACGGCGATCGCGTTGACGCTGCGATTCGTGTTCGGGTACGACCAGGGCGGTTGGCACGGCGTCTATCTCGGAATCTTCCACGCCGTTTCGGCCTACAACAACGCCGGATTCGCGCTATACCAGGACAGTCTGATGGGTTACGCGACCGATCCGTGGATCATCGTCCCCATCACCGTCGCCCTGGTTCTCGGCGGCCTCGGCTTCCCGGTCCTGTTCGAGGTCGGCAGGTGGTTGCGGCGCCGCACCCGCGATCATCGGTGGACGCTGCACACCCGGCTCACGCTGTGGACGTACTTCGCGCTCGCGGTGTTCGGCATCGTGGCGGTGACCGCGTTCGAATGGTCCAACCCCGGCACCCTCGGCCCCCTCGGTTCACTGCAGAAACTGCTGGTCGGCGGCTTCCACGGGCTCTCACCGCGCACCGCGGGCTTCAATTCGGTGGATGTCGGCGCGATGCACTCCTCGACCCTGCTGGTCAACGACATCCTGATGTTCATCGGTGGCGGCAGCGCGGGCACGGCGGGCGGGATCAAGGTGACCACCTTCGCGCTGCTCGCGTTCGTCATCGCGGCGGAGGTTCGTGGTGAACCGACCGTGCATGTGCTCGACCGCAAGCTGGCCGCGCCGGTGCAACGGCAGGCGATCACGGTGGCGCTGCTCGGGGTCGGCGCTGTCGTCGTCGGCACGCTGACCCTGCTGACCATCACCGGGATGGACCTCGATGCCGTGCTGTTCGAGGTGGTTTCGGCTTTCGGCACGGTCGGCCTGTCCACCGGGATCACCGCCGCCATCCCCGACTCCGGCCTTATCGTCCTGGTCGCCCTGATGTTCCTCGGCCGTCTCGGACCCATCACCCTGGCCACCGCGCTCGCGCTGCGCGACCGCGGCCGCCGCTACGAACTACCGGAGGAGCGCCCCATTGTCGGGTAGAACCACACGCAAACACGGCACTCGTGTCGTCGTCATCGGGCTCGGCCGCTTCGGCGGGGCATTGGCCCGCGAATTGGTGACGCACGGTTCCGAGGTGCTCGCGATCGACTCGAATCCGCTTATCGTGCAGCAGTACTCGGACCTGCTGACCCACGTGGCCGTGGCCGACACCACTGATATGACGGCGCTGGAGCAGCTCGGGGTGCCCGACTTCCCGCACGCGGTGGTGAGCATCGGCTCCAATATGGAGGCGAGCATCCTCACCACCTCGTTGCTCGCCGACTGCCGGATTCCCAAGATCTGGGCGAAGGCGACCAGTCGTCAGCACGGGCAGATCCTCGAACGCGTCGGCGCACACCATGTGGTGCTGCCCGAACACGACATGGGTGAACGGGTCGCGCACCTGGTCACCGGCCGGATGATCGACTACATCGAGTTCGACACCGACTACGCCATGGCCAAGACCACCGCGCCCCGATCGGCCGTCGGGGCGACCCTCACCGGCAGCGGTCTGCGCAAGCACTTCGACATCACCGTCGTCGCCATCAAACACCGAGGCGGCGAATTCACCTATGCCACGCCGGATTCCGTGGTCGCCGAGGGCGATCAGCTGATCGTCTCCGGGCGCATCGAAGAGGTCGAACGCTTCTCCGATCTGACCTGACGCGGCGAAGACCAACAAGCCCCGGGGTCTCAGCGCTGGCGCCAGCTCAGGGGGCCGGGGAGGTCGACGGCGTTCTTCCTGGTGCGCGAGTTCCAGGACCAGGGGCCGATTTTGATCCCCCAGGACGACAGGCCCGACTGGGTGAAATTGAACTTCAGGGGGCCGAAGGATTTGCGCTGGCGGAATCGGATGGGCATTGCTGGCCTTTCGGTTCGGCGCGTCGATCCGAATCGAGCTCGGCGGCAGCCGATTCCAGTGCATCGACGCTACCGGCCATGATAGTTCGAATATGGCGGGTGATGTGGTCGAGCGGCCAGTTCCACCAGGCACAAGCCAGCAGGCGCTCGACTTCGGCTGCGGGATAACGGGTTCGGATCAGCCGGGCGGGGTTGCCGCCGACGATCCCGTAGTCGGGCACATCGGCGGTGACCACGGCGCCGGTACCGATGATCGCCCCGTTGCCGACACGGACGCCGGGCATCAAGGTCGCGCCGTTGCCGATCCACACATCGTTGCCGATCACCGTGTCGCCACGGCTCGGCAGGTCCATGACCAGGTCGATGTGGTCGGCCCACGAACCGCCGAGGACCGGGAACGGGTAGGTCGACGGGCCGTCCATGCGGTGGTTGGCGCCGTTCATGATGAACCGGGCACCGGTGGCAATGGCACAGAACTTGCCGATGACCAGCTTCTCCGGACCGTAGCTGTAGAGGACGTTGCGGGTTTCGAAGGCGGTCGGGTCGTCGGGATCGTCGTAGTAGGTGAAGTCGCCGACCTCGATCCAGGGTGAGGTCACGTGCGGTTTCAGCAGCATCACCCGGGTGCGGTCGGGAATGGGGTGGGGTGTGGTCGGGTCGGGTGCGGGCACGGGGGCTCCTTCGGGATTCAGACGGTGGCGGTGGCGCCGAGGGCGAGGTGGGCGCCGCGCCAGCGCGAGCGCAGGCGGCGGTCGTGGCTGACGACCAGCAGTGCGCCGCGATAGGTGCTCAGGGCGGTTTCCAGGTCTTCGACCAGGGCCGGCGAGAGGTGGTTGGTCGGTTCGTCGAGGAGCAGGGCGTCGACCGGCTCGGTGACGAGGCGGGCGAGGGCCAGGCGTTGGCGTTGGCCGGTGGAAAGGTCGGCCACGCGGGTATCCAGTTGCGCGCGATCGAACAGGCCCAGGGCGAGTAGTTGCTCGGTGTGCTCACCGGCGTCGCCCGCGCGACCGTGCGCGAAGGCGGCGGCCAGGGTTTGCGACGGGTCGGGGAACGAAGGCTCCTGTGCCAGATAGCCGATGCGCCCGCGCCGGGTCACGGTGCCGGCGTCAGGCGTGACTTCGCCGGTGAGAACCCTGAGCAGCGTGGACTTTCCGACGCCGTTGGGTCCGGTGATCAGCACCCGCTCCCCCGCCGCGATCGACAGGCTCGTACGGTGCAGCCGACCCTCGACCGCCACGTCGACCGCTTCGAGCACCGGCCCCTGCACCCGCCGGGTCCGCAGCACCGGGGTGAACCGCAGCGGCTGCGGCGGTGCGGGTACCGGGTCGGCAAGCAGCCGCCGCAAACGTTCCTCCGCATTGCGGACACGGCTGGCCAACGACTGCTGCACGCGACCCCCGGCCCGGTCGTAGGCCATCTTGTTGTTGTCCTTCATGGCCCGGCCCGGTGCCACCGCGCGGGCGGTGGTCGCGGCGGTCTCGCGCAGGCGGGCGATATCGGCCTGCCACTGTTCGTGGGCCTGCTCCCAGCGTTGCCTGGCCGCCGCTTTCTCGGTGAGATAGCCCGCGTAGCCGTTGCCGTAGCGGACCACTCGTCTGCGGTCGGCGTCGACCTCGAGCAGGTCGGTGGCGACGCGTTCGAGGAACCGCCGGTCGTGCGACACCGCGACGATGGTGCCGCGACGGGTGCGCAGGTGGTCTTCGAGCCAGGTCATGGCGGTGTCGTCGAGGTGGTTGGTCGGCTCGTCGAGCAGCAGCACCTCGGTGCCCGCCGCCAGCACCGAGGCCAACCGCAATCGGACCTGTTCGCCACCGGACAGGTCGCCGACGCGGCGATCGCGGGCGACGAGTCCGAGACCGAGACCGTGCAGGGCCCGTTCCACCTCGGCTTCGGCGTCGTATCCGCCACGCAGCTCGAAAAGAGTTGTCAGCTCCGCGTATTCGGCCAGGCCGTCACCATCGGCCATCGCGGCTTCCAGCGTTCGCAGGCGATCCTCGATGGCGCGCAGGTCGGCGAGGGCGCGGTCGATGATCTGCTGCACGGTGAGGTGCGGTGGAAGTTCCTCGTCCTGGGCGAGGTAGCCGACGCCACCGTCGGCCCGGACCGTCACCTCGCCGGAATCGGGCAGTTCGCGGCCGGCCAGCAGGCGCAGCAGGGTGGACTTGCCCGAACCGTTCTCGCCGATGATCCCGGTGCGCTCGCCCGTGGCGAACGCACACGTCACCTCATCGAGGACCGGGCGCCCAAGGAAGGATTTGCTGACCGCACGAGCGGTGAGTTGAGTTGGCATACAAGTACTCCGAAGCATTCGAGGACGCGGACCGAGCGGACCGCAGGACGTGATGAACGCTTCGAAGGAGCATCGGCAACCTCACTAGTGCGACAACAATTGCATTAGTATCGTGCCACAGGATTTCCCCGCGAGCAAGAAGAAGATTCATGAGCGAACCGAAACCGCGCCCGGGTGGCCGCACCGCCCGCAACCGGGAGCAGGTACTGGCCGCTGTCAGCGCCGAACTGGCCGAGAACGGCTACGACGCGTTGACCATCGACTCGGTCGCCGAGCGCGCCGGTGTGCATCGGACCACGGTGTACCGGCGGTGGCGCAATGTGGGCGGGCTGCTCGCCGATGTCATCGCGGCGGCGGGTGATCTGGACTGGCAGCCGCGCGATACCGGTTCGCTCGCCGGGGATCTGACCGCGCTGAACGAGGAGATCCAGGAGTCGTTGCTCGCGGAACCGTCGATCGCGTCGGCGCTGATCGCGGTGTCGTTCCGGTCGACGGAGGCCGCGCAGGGGCTCGCACGGATGTGGGAGGACCGTTACACGCAGTGCGAGATCGTCGTGGAGCGAGCCGTGGAGCGGGGCGAGATCCCCGCCGACACCGATGCCCGAGCGCTGCTCATCGCGGCGACGGCCCCGGTGTACCACTGCCTGATGTTGCTGCGCACCCCGCCGGATCCGGGGTTGCCGGAGCGGGCGGCGGCCGGCACTGCGCTCGCCGCCCGCGCGGGGGCGTTCCGCGGGTCGCCGCACACCACTCGACCGTCAATGTCCTGAATGGCGTTCGGCTCGTGATTTGTTGCGGCCATGTGCTTCTCGCAACATTTCACGCAGTAGCTCGGCGTTGTCCGGGCCGGGGTTCGTGATCGAAAGCCAGTGCGCCCGGGCGTACTGCGGATGCGGGGCGAAGGTGTTGTCGGCGAGCGGGTTGTCGGCGTATTCGGCGAAGGTGTCCGTGCCGACCGCGACGTTGACGCGGAAGGCACCGGGCCTGTCCAGGCCGGAAGCGGTGTCGTCGGGATAGTTCTTGGTGACGATCGTGGCGAAGGGCTGGCCACGGGGCACCACGCCGTCCGGGGCGTAGTAGTAGAAAATATCGCCCCAGCTGATCTCGGGGAAGTCGCTGCCCTCGGTGGGTCGCAGGGCGAGCACACCGTCGAGTCCGCTCACGAAGTCGTCGATCTCGGTAATCTGCATGCTTCAAGCGTCACATTGAAGTGCTTATGTGGACTTGGACGCGATACCGCCAGGAGAACTCATGACAAAGCTACATTCGCACCGGATGCGGACGGTCGATGTGGCGCGGGCAGCCGGTTACTCGGTGCAGCAGGTGCGCGACCTCGAGAACGACGGTGTGCTGCCCGCCGCGCAACGGTCGCCGGGCGGCCACCGGAACTATCGAGACGCGCATGTCGCGGCCGCCCGGGCCTACCGCGCGCTGGCGGAAGGGACCGGGCCGGTGGCGGCGAAGGCGATCATGCGCGATGCCGTCGCCGGGGAAACCGAGCGGGCGCTGGCCGGGCTCGACGCGGCCCACGCCGCCCTGCACACCGAACGCGGTGAGCTGGCACTCGCGGTGTGGGCGGCGGCCGGTATCGGAGCCGAACCGATAGCGGATGTGCGCGACTCCGACGCACTCGGCATCGCCGAACTCGCCGACGCGCTCGGCATCCGGACCTCCACGCTGCGGCATTGGGACGCAGCGGGTTTGGTCGTTCCCCAGCGCTTGAAAGGCGCGCGGCGATACACGCCCGAACAGGTGCGCGACGCCAGGATCGTGCACCAGTTGCGGCGTGCGGGTTACGGCATAACCACCCTGCGCACGGTGCTCACCCAGTTCCGGCGCAGCGGGCCGGGAGAACTACGCGACGCCCTCGCCACCCGAGAGGCCGCGCTCACCCGACGGTCCAGGGCACTCGTCGAAGCGGCGGCGGCCCTGACGGAGGTCCTGCGGGATCAGCCGCACAACCCCCGAGCTCGCGCGCTCTGCTGAGTACCGGCGGCGAGCAACTCGAACAGTGCGGTGATGCTCTGGTCACCACGCCCCTCGGCGACCGCGCAACGGAGCAGGTGGTTGATGGGTTCGTGCCAGCTCATATCGATGCCCGTCTCCGCCGCGAGCTGGGTGTCGTCGGTGACCGCCGTGTGGAACAGGTTGACGGTGGCGCCGAGGCGGCTGTAGTCCTGGGTGTCGATCTCGGTGGCCAGGATCGGCAGCAGGGATTCGATCATCCGCAACCATTTCGCCGAGTACCCGACCATCGCCTCGGCCGGGATTCCGCGGGAGGCAAGGATCGCCGCACCCTCGAAGATGCCGAGCAGGGTGGGCAGAAGCGTGGCGCCGACGGCGGATTCGTAGAGTGCGGCCAGGTCGGGATCGGGGCCGAGGAATTCGACGTCGCCGCCGAGTACGCGCAAGGTCTCGACATGGGTGTCGAAGACGGCGCGGTCGCCACCGAAATACAGCAGGGTGTCGAAGTTTCCGACGGCCGATGGCACGTTCTTGATCGCGCCACCGAGGTAACGCGCGCCCACGCAATGCGCGAAGCGCGCGAATTGCCTTGCCTGTGCCGGTGTTCCGCTGTTCAGGGTGATGAGATCGCGGCCCGCGAGTTCACCGGTGCCGTCCAGGCTGTCGCGGGTGGCGGCGAATGTCGTCATGGTCGTCACGATCACCCGGCTCGCGGCGACGGCATCGGCGACGGCGGGATGGGCGATCGCACCCGCCGCCACCAGGGCCGTGGTGCGCTCGGGGCTGCGGTTCCAGACATGGGTGCGGTAGCCGGCGGCGAGAAAGGCCTGGGCGATCGCGGTGCCCATCGCGCCGGTGCCGAGCACGGTCACGTTGTTCATGGATCCGAGTGTGGGCGCCATCCGGGCGGCACAGAAGTACGCACTTTTCCCGTCCCTAGCTCACCCACAGGTAATCGTCCAGGTCAGGGCACCGGTGGCTGAACAATTGTGTGGGGCGTCATTGTTGTGAACCATGCCAAGGCCGGAGGTGAGCATCCCCGGGTGTACAGCCGGTGGCCGTAAAGTTTCAGGTATGTCGGAGCCCGAGATGACCGAATTGGTACAGCGCATCGTCGAGGAGGCGCTACTGGGCGGCCCACGACGGTTCAACCGGACCCAGGTGGCCGAGCTCTCCGGCGTACCGGAGAGCGAATCCCGACGGCTGTGGACGGCGCTCGGTTTCCCCGCCAACTCCGAGGAGGCCGTCGATTACGCCCAGATCGATATCGACTCGGTCAGCACCTTCCGCGGCATGAAAGTGGTTGCGGCGTCGAATCTCCGGCAGCAGGCGGCGGCGGCGCGCACCATCGGTCAGGGCCTGGCGCGGCTGGCGGAATGGCAGGCCGACCTGGTGCTCGCCGAGGTCAAGGTCCGCGCGGAGGCGGCCGATCCCGCACTGCCCGTGGCCGAGCGGATCAGGGCGGCCGCCGAGGACACCCTCGTCGAGGTCGAGCAGTTGCAGGCGTATGTGTGGCGCAGGCATCTGGTGGCCGCCATCGCCCGTTCCATCGACGACGCCGGGGACGGATCCACCCGCACCCTGGCCGTCGGCTTCGCCGACATGGTCGGTTTCACCCGGCTCACCCGGCACCTGCATCCCGACGAATTGTCCACGCTGCTGGAGGCTTTCGAGTCGACCACCACCGCCGCGATCACCGACAACGGCGGCTGGGTGATCAAGAACGTGGGCGACGAGGTGATGTTCGCCGCCGAGAACGCGGTCGACGCGGCCCGGATCGCGCTGGCGATCCAGGAGTCGACCATGCTCGTCGGCGGCACCCCCGAACTGCGCGTCGCCTTCGCCTACGGTGAGGTGCTGCAACGCTTCGGCGACCTGTACGGCTCGGTGGTCAATATCGCCGCCCGCCTCACCGGCGTCGCCCGCCCCGCCAACATCCTCATCGACGACGCCGCCGCCGAAGCCCTCGCCGACCACCCCGAATTCGCCATCCGTCACCTGCGCAGCGTCCGCGTCCGCGGCTTCAACCGCCTGCGCCCCCACCGCCTCCGCCGTGCGTGAATTCGGCTCGGAGCACCGTGTCGAAGGGGTACGGGACACCGTTCTCTAGGGTGTTGTGGTGGAGATGGATTGGCTGAGTGTGCGCGAGGCGTACACGGTGTTCGCCGATGACGCGGTGGTGGCGCTGAACAAGCCGTCGGGCATTTCGGTGACCGGCGAGCGGCACGACACCGATCTGGTCGAGATCGCGCAGGCGGCGGGGACGCAGGTGTACCCGGTGCACCGGATCGACAAGGTGACCTCCGGGCTGGTGCTGCTGGCGACCGAGCTGGCGGCGCACGGGCAGCTCACCCGCCAGTTCAACAAGCAGACCGCGCGCAAGGCCTATCTGGCGATCGTGTCCGGGGACGACCTGCCCGACCAGGGCGAACTCGACCTGCCGTTGAGCGTGGGACGCAAGAACCGGGTGCGGATCGCCGCGCCGCGCGAGGCCATCCGCCGTGACGGCGAGCGCTGGTTCGTCGACGACGCCGACCTGCTGCCCGCCAAGAACTACCCCTCGCTCACCAGGTTCACCACCGTCGCGCGCAAGGACGATCGAGCCCTGCTCGCCCTGCGACCGGTGACCGGGCGACGACATCAGATCCGCGTGCAGCTCGCCTGGACCGGCCACCCGATCCTCGGCGACCCCCTGTTCGACCGCACCGCCGCCCTCACCCGCACTCACCTGCACTCCTGGCGGCTGCGTTTGGACGCCGACTGGCTCACCCCACCGGTCCTCGACCTGCGTGCCACCCCCGGCCCCGACTTCTGGGCACCGTTCACCGCCGACCCCGACGAGGCAGCTCACCTGCTCACCGAAGCCGACCGCCGCACAGCATTCTGACCTACCCGACGATTTCCCAGCTGCTTACTACAGCAGGCTGATTCGCGCAGGGGAACGTGAGCTTTCGCGCGGTGAAAACGCACACAGACCAGGCGATGGGTTTCGGTCCGTGGTGCGGCTCATGCAGACGAATAAGCGCAGGTCATCTAGCCTTGAAGGGTGCCGATGAGTCATCCCGGCGCACTCTGACGCAACGGAGCGATCCCAGAGAAGAAAGCGACTGCCGATGATCCTGGCGGCTCAGCTCAGCGACACCCATTTCGACCTCAGCGCACGCAATACCGAACGGGTCGAGGCGGTGATGGGCTATCTGGCGGACCTGCCGCGCAGGCCCGACGTCATCCTCGTCACCGGCGACATCACCGATTCCGGCAGACCCGAGCAGTACGCCGAGGCGCGCCTGGCCCTGACCGCCGACATCCCGGTCTATCTGCTCCCCGGCAACCACGACGACCGCGCGAACTTCCGCACCGGCCTGCTCGGCGAGCCCGCCTCGACGGCACCCATCAACAGCGCCAACCGCGTCGGCCCGCTGACGATCCTCATGCTCGATTCCAGCATCCCCGGCGAGCCGAGCGGTGCGCTGTCCGAGGACACGTACGCATGGCTACGCGCCGCCCTGGCCGAGGCGCCCGCCGACGGCCCGATCCTCATCGCCCTGCACCACCCGCCGAACCACCTGTTCAGCCCGATCGTCGACGTGATCGCCCTGGCCGATCCCGGTCGCCTGGCCGCCATCGTCGCGGGCGACCAGCGCATCATCGGCGTCCTCACCGGCCACGCACACTCCCCCATCGCCACCACCTTCGCGGGCAAGCCGATGATCACCGGCCCGAGCACCGCCTCGGTCCTCGGCGGCGAATGGGAGATCACCCCGCCGCACCGCGTGATGGACTACGCGCCCGACCCGGCCATCGCATTGCATGTCATCGACGAAAACCACGCTCTGACAACCCATTTCCGAACAGTCGCGATGGGCGGCTGGCTGGCGGAACCCCGGATCTGAGCCTGCGCGCCGTGCCTACCACCAGGTGGGCACACCGGATCCACACACAATCCACACGCCGCGCATATCCCGGTGGGGCAACCCCCTGGCAGACTGGACACGTGAATCACAAGCCCGCGGATCTTCCTCGCGGACCACTGCGTCCCATCGAGCTGGCCACCGGGGCGGTGATGGCGGGGCTCACCGTCGGTCTCATCACCGTGGGGTCGCTGGTGCCGATGGCGGCCGCGTTGCAGCTGGTCGCGGCCGTTCCGCTCGGGCTGCTGGCCCACCGGTACCGGCTGCGGGCGCTGGTCACCGCGACCGTCGCCGCCGGACTGGTGACGTTCGTGGCGGCGGGGATCATGCCCGCGCTCGGGGTGCTCGGCGCCGCGACCATCGCCGGGATCGTCGGCATCGTCAAACGACGAGGGGGCGGATTCGCCGCCGTGCTGGCGCTCGGGCTGGTCGCGGGCCTCGGCTGGGGCCTGTTCTCCGTGGCGAGTCTGCTGCTGTTCGCCCGGACCAGGCAGCTGTTCTTCGACGCCATCCGCAGCACCGCCGAGGGCATCAACAACCTCGCCGAACGACAGGCGCAGCTCGAACCGCTCGGCCGGATGTCGACCGAGGCCACCGATGCCGTGCTGCGCTGGTGGTGGCTCTACATCGGCGGCTCGGTCGCGCTCGGCGTATTCGTGAGCACCGTCGTCTCCTGGTTCGTGCTCGGCTCGGTGCTCGACCGGCTGCGGTGGCTGCCGGGCAGCGACCGCCTCGACGCACCCGAGGACGACCGGCAGATCGCGCCGCTGCCCGTCTCCCTGCACGGCGTCGGTTTCCGGTATCCGGGAGCCGCCACCGACGCGCTCGCCGATATCGACCTCACCATCCGGCCCGGCGAGTTCGTCGCCGTGGTCGGGCACAACGGGTCGGGCAAATCCACGCTCACCCGGGTGCTCGCGGGCAGACCACCGACCTCCGGCGCCGTCGACCGGCCGGGCTCGGCGGGCCTCGGCAAACTCGGCGGCACCGCGCTGGTGCTGCAACGTCCCGAGAGCCAGACCCTCGGTGTCTCCGTCGCCGACGACGTGGTGTGGGGCCTACCGCCCGAACTCGCCGCCCAGGTCGACGTGGACGCGCTGCTCGCCGAGGTCGGCCTCGACGGCATGGGCCGCCGCGAAACCGCCACCCTCTCCGGTGGACAGCAGCAGCGCCTCGCCGTCGCCGCGGCCCTGGCCCGGCGACCGGCCCTGCTGATCGCCGACGAAGCCACCTCGATGATCGATCCGGACGGCCGCCGCGACCTGGTCGCCCTGCTGGCCCGGCTGCCCGAGCGGCACGGCACCGCCGTGGTCCTGGTGACCCACCACGAAGCCGACGCGAGCGCCGCGGGCCGGGTGATCCACCTGGCGCAGGGCCGCATGGTCGACCGGCTCGCGGCCTGGCCGCAACCGGCCCGCGACCGGCGCCGGGCACCGATGGGCGAACCCATCCTCGAGCTCACCGACGTGCGCCACACCTACAACCGGGGCACACCGTGGGAGGCACCGGCCCTGCACGGTGTCGACCTGTCGGTGCGCCGCGGCGAGGCACTGCTCGTGGTCGGCGGCAACGGGTCGGGCAAGTCGACGCTGGCCTGGATCATCGCCGGCCTGATCGCCCCGAGCGAGGGCCGCTGCGAACTGCGCGGCACCCCGGTCGACAAGCAGATCGGTCGCGTCACCCTGGCGTTCCAGCATTCCCGCCTGCAACTGCAGAAGCAGACGGTCGGCGAGGAGATCGCCGACTGGGGCGGCAAGGCCACCGGTTCCGGCGCGGTGGGCCGCGCGCTCGACGCGGTCGGCCTCGACCGGGCCTTCGCGGCCCGCTCGGTCGACGAACTCAGCGGCGGTCAGGCCAAACGGGTGGTGCTCGCGGCGATGGTCGCCAGCCATCCCCAGGTCGTCGTCCTGGACGAACCGCTGGCCGGGCTCGACCCGCAGGGCCGCGCCGAAGTGGTGGAACTGCTTGCCCGCCTGCGTGATTCGGGCCTCACCCTGATCGTCATCTCCCACGATGTGGCCGATGTGTCGGTGGTGTGCGATCGCACCGTCCATCTGGATTCCGGGGTGATCGTCGAGACCGCGCGCCAGACCGTGGGCGCTGTCGCCGCGCACACCGAACCGCTGTGGCGACTGGACAATTCACGCAACGAACCGGGGAACGGAGTGGCCCGATGAGCACCGTTTTGTTGCGCGAGGTACCCGTGAACAGCGTGGTGCACCGCCTGTGGGCCGGCACCAAGATGATCGCGGCGTTCACCATCAGCCTGCTGCTGATGTTCTGGCCCGCGTGGCCGGTGCTCGGCGTGATCATCGCGTTCCTGATCGCGATCGCCGTGCTGGCCAGGATTCCGCTCGGCGCGCTGCCGCGCCTGCCGCTGTGGTTCTGGGGGCTGATCGTGCTCGGCGCGCTGGTCAACATCCCCAACGGAACGCGAGGGGTGCTGGTCTACGCACAGGTGGTCGTGTTCGGCCTGGTGCTGGTCGCGGCCTCGCTGCTGATCGCGTTCACCACCCCGATGGGTGAGGTGGCCCCGGCGCTGGCCAAGCTCGGCGCCCCGCTGCGCAAGCTGCGGCTGCCGGTCGACGAGTGGGCGGTGGTCGTCGCGCTCACCCTGCGCGGGCTGCCGCTGCTGCTCGACGAGATCCGGGTGCTGCGCGCGGCTCGCAAGCTGCGCCCCAAGGAGAGCCTGCTGCATCGCGCCTCCGACGCGAATCCACTCATCGACATCCTCACCGCGTGCATGGCGGTGTCGTCACGCCGCGCGGGCGAGCTGGCCGAGGCCATCACCGCGCGTGGTGGCACAGGCATGCTCACGGCCCATCCCAGCGCCCCTACCAGGCGCGATGCCGTTGCCCTCATGATCGTTTTCGCGGTCTGCGCGGGTGCGCTCGGGCTCAACGCCGCACTGTGAACGAGCACGGCTCGTAATAGCGTATATCTATGAGGAATTTCATGTTTAAAATCTGAATTCCCCTGTGAGACACCATCGAGACGACTAGCGTTCAATCGACAACCGAGCTGGACCGCTTTCACGTGCCGACGCTCGCTTCTCGGGGGAAGCAACGAACGCGGCGCCTTCGTTTGGGCACGTCTCCTGATGAAAACCAGATGGGAATGTTCACATGATCATCCGTAAGATCGCCGCGGTCGCCATTCCGGTGCTCGCGGCAGCACTCGTCGGCACCGGCGTCGCGAACGCCGAACCGGTGCCGCCGAGCGTCGAGTACCGCACCGAACTCATCGGCAACACTGTTGTCACCACCCTCACGCACGGCACCTTCACCGTCACCGACGGCGCCGTCCAGGTCCGCGACGAAGCGGGCGCCACCCTGCTGTCGCTGCCGCTTTCGGTGCGCGACGGCGCCCTCGAGTACCCGCTGCCGCACGCGGTCAGCGACGAGGGCCGCAAGCTCGAACTGACGGCCGTGAAGGACGCTGCCACCGCGCGCCCGAACCTCACCCCGGTCGCCTCGCCCTCGGAAAACTATGCGGCACAGGCTAATTTCGCCTCGACCTTCGGCCTGGCCACCGCCATCGGCAGCTTCGTCGGCATGGCCATCGGCGCGGTGATCGGCCTCGTCGTCGGCGCGGCCGCGGGCGGCGTGGGCGCACTTCCGGGTCTCATCACCGGTGCGTCCGTCGGTGCGATCATCGGCACCATCGTCGCCGGTGGGCCGACCCTGATCGTCGCGGGCATCGACCTGATCAACACCTTGACCGCTCCCCCGGGCACCACCCGCTGGGCGCAGACCGGGTAATCCCCGCAGGCAACGCGCTGGGAGCAAACTCTCAGCGCGTTGGTCCGGCGGGCCGGTGGCGGCCGGCCCGCCGTCGGCCTCAGGCCTTGTCGCGCAGCGCGTTCTTCGCCGCTTCCTGAGCCGAATCCACCTGACCGGCGAACTTGCCGCCGGTCTTGTTGTCCACCACGTCACCGGCCTTCTCGATGACGTCGTCGACCTTGTCGGCGTGCTGGGAGGCAAGGCCCATCGCCTTGTCCGCCAGGTTCTTGAAATCCACCGCGTACTCCTCGCTGATTCGAACCGGGTACAACGCGATCACCCTAGCAACAGCGCAGCTTTCACGCGCGAGCATCATCGTGGCGAACTTGTCACACCGTCCCAGATCGGATGCCACAGGCGTCCCGTATCGGTCCACGCCTGGAACCGCACGATGCCGGTGACGCTCGGCGTGACCCACTCGGCGTCCTTGATCTCCTCCGCCGTCATCTCGTTGGTGAACGGTGAGGTCTTGCGGCGCAGGCGTTGCAGCTGCTCGGCGATGCGGCGCTGCTGTTCGGAATCGAACCCGGTGCCGACCCGGCCGACGTAGACGAAGTCGTCATCGTGCGGAATGCCGACGAGCAAGGACTTGAACGGGCGGGCCGCGCTCGACCGCCACCCGCCGATCACCACCTCCCTGGATCGCCAGTTGCGCTGTTTGATCCAGGTCTGGCTGCGTTTGCCCGGCTGATACACCGAGTCGACGCGCTTGGCGACCACGCCCTCCTGGCCCTGTTCACGGCTCTGCTCCATCGCCTCGGCCCCGGAACCGCCGAGTCGTTCGGAGATCCGCATCGAGGGCGCCAGTTGCCCCAATGCTTCGAGGACCACCCGGCGGTCGCTGTATTTCTTGCGGAGCAGCGAGGTGCCGTCGAGGTAGAGGACATCGAAGGCGACGAACATCGCGCGGGCCGAATCCGCCTGGAGCGCGGAGATATCCGAGAGCCCGTTGTCGTCGAAGACAACCGCCTCCCCGTCGAGCACCACGCGGTGCCCGGCCAGTTCGGCGGCCAGCGCGGCCAGGCGCGGGTACCGGGCGGTGACAGTGTTGCCGCGCCTGCTGCGCACGGTGACGGTGCCGTCGTCGATCTCGACGATCACCCGGAACCCGTCCCACTTGGTCTCGAACTCCCACTCCGGGGGCTGCAACGACTCCACGTCCCCGGCGGTCGCGAGCATCGGCGACAAGCCGTGCGGGAACGACCGGGAACCGGTGTCGGACAGCGTTTCCCGGGCGCCTTGGTCGCGCATGTAGTGCATCAGCCACTGGTCGCCCTTGGTCTGGATGAAGGCGTAGCGACCACGCACCTTCTTGCCGTCGAACTCGACGATCACCTCGTCGTCGCGCCACTTCTCGGTGCGGTAGGTGCCCGAATCCCAGATCGTCATCTCCCCTGCGCCGTACTCGCCCTTGGGGATGGTGCCGTGGAAGTCGAGGTATTCGAGCGGATGGTCCTCGGTGCGCACGGCCAGGCGGTTGTGTTTCGGCTCGGTCGGTGGGCCCTTCGGGACGGCCCAGGAGGCGAGGACGCCGTCGCGTTCGAGGCGCACATCCCAGTGCAGGCGGCGGGCGTGGTGTTCCTGGATCACGAACCGGTCGTCGGAACCACGCTCGGGGGCGGTGGCGGGGACCGGTTCCGGCGTACGCCCCGAGTCGCGCATGCTGCGGTACTTGGTGAGCGAGTCGGGGCGGGCGGGCAGCGGTGGGTCGAGGTCGGCCAGCAGGTCGCCGTCGGCTTTCCAGCGGGCGAGCACTTCGTCGAAACGCAACTGCCGCAACGACTTCGCGTCCTCGATCTCGGCCCAGTCGCGCGGGGCGGCGGCATTGGGTTCGGTGCGTCCGCGCAGCGAATAGGGCGCGATGGTCGTCTTGGCGGCGTTGTTCTGGCTCCAGTCGAGGAACACCTTGCCGCCCCGCGCCGACTTCGCCATCGTCGCGGTGACGAGGTCGGGGTGCAGCTTCTCCAGATTCGTGGCCACCTGTTTGGCGACCGTCGACGCGCCACGCGAACTCACCGGCCGGTCCAGCGGCACGTAGAGGTGAATTCCCTTGCTGCCACTGGTCACGGGAAAGGCGCGCATCCCGATCTCCCCGACCATGTCCCGCACGGCCAGCGCCACCGTGGCACATTCGACCAGACCCGCACCCGGCCCGGGATCGAGGTCGAACACGATGCGGGTGGCCGGACCGCGCTCGCCGGCCTCGAAACGCCATTGCGGCACATGGATTTCCAGCGCCGCCTGCTGCCCGAGCCAGGCCATCGCCGCCTCGGAATCGATGAGCGGGTACACCACCCGGCGGCTGGAATGCTCGAGCGCGGCGCGGTGCAACCACGCGGGCGCGTGCTCGGGCAGGTTCTTCTCGAAGAAATCGGGGTGATCCACCCCGTTGGGCCACCGCTTCCTGGTGACCGCACGACCGGCGATATGCGGCGCGATGGCATCGGTGATCGCCGAATAGTAGGCGATCACTTCACCTTTGGTCGTTCCGGTGGCCGGGTACAACACCTTGTCGAGGTTGCTGAGCTCGACCTCGACATCCGGTTCACCCGGCGCACCACGGAACTCGCGGCGGACCATCGACGTGGCCCGGCGGCGGGGGCCGCGTCGTCGCGGCCCCCGCGCACCGGATCAGGCCTTCGGCCCCGGATCGGTCGGGGTGGTGCCGCCCGTGGCAGGTCCCGAGCCCGGCTGCTGCGGGGGCACGGCCTTCTTGGCGGCTTCCTTGCCCTTCTCGATCTTGTCGCTGTACTTGCCCTTGGTTTTGTCGTCGATGAAGGTGCCTGCCTTGTCGACCGCATCGTTGATCTTGTCCGCGTTCTGCGCGGCGGCCTCCTTGCCCTTACCGAGCAAGCCCTTCAAGGTGTCCACGAGACTCATCTGCCGATGTTCCTTTCCCAGTTTCGCGCGATCGCCCATCGCTGCACTAAGCCGAAAGGTTCACTCCACATCTTCCCACCACGAAACCCGTGGTGGGAGGTCATTCGGAACCACCCGCTCACCCGGCTTGGGCACCGCGATCGCGGTTCCGGCCGCGGCGGCCGCCGACACCAGCCGGTGCACCGGTTCGGCCCAGCCGTGGAAGGCCAGGTTGAAGGTGGCCCAGTGAATCGGGACGAGCAGCCCGTAACCGGGGTCGCCGAGGCACAGGGCCGCGTGCGCGCGCACCGCTTCCTCGGGGGTCATGTGCACATCGGTCCAGCGCTCGTCGTAGGCGCCGATCGGGAGCAGGGTGAGGTCGAACGGGCCGAGCACCGCACCGGCCTGCGCGAACGCCTTCGTGTACCCGGTGTCGCCGCCGAAATACACCCGCTTGGTCGGTCCGGCCAACGCCCACGACGCCCACAGGGTGGTGTTGCGAGCGAGGCCGCGGCCGGAGAAGTGGCGGGCCTCGGCGCAGGTAATGGTCAAGCCACGGTCGCCAGCCTTGTGCCCGAGGGAAACCGAACCGCCCCAATCCAATTCGATGATGCGGTCGTCCGGAACGCCCCACAGCCGCAGGTGCGCGCCGATTCCCATCGGGACCACGAACGGCGCGCGCTGGGCGCGGACCAGCTCGTCGACGGTCGGCTTGTCGAGGTGGTCGTAGTGGTCGTGGGAGATGACGACGGCGTCGACGCGCGGCAGGGTGGACAGCGCGCCCGGCACCGGATGCAACCGGGCAGGGCCGATCACCGGCGACGGCGAGACCCGCTCGCTCCACACCGGGTCGGTCAGCACGCGGTACCCGTCGAGTTCGATCAGCGCGCTCGCGTGCCCGTACCAGGTGACGGCCAGTTCCTCCGCCTGCTCGGGTACGGCGGGCGTCACCAGCGGCACCGGCCGCCGCGGCCGCCCGACCCGCCCCTGGGTGAGCCCCGACCACACCAGCGAGGCCGCCGAACCGGCCGCGATCATCGCGCTGGCCTCGGTGTTGTGGAAACGGCCGTCCCGATACGACGACTTGCCGAGCGCCGTCGGCGCGATCTCCGACGGCCCGGCGCCGAGTGCCCTCGGCAGCCCCCACACGGCACGCGCCACCCAGGCCAGCCCGAGCGCACTCGCCACCGAACCCGCGACCCGTGCCGGATTCATCAGCGCCCCTGGAATTTCGCCGGGCGCTTCTCCTGCCGGGCCAGCCGGCCTTCCTGCGCGTCGTCGCTGGTCCAGGCCGCCGACAGTGCCGTCTCCAGCTGCTCGCTGGCCGGTGCGCGGGTGCCGTCGTCGTTGAGCATGAGCTTCATGGCCCGCAGTGACAGCGGCGCGAGTTGGGCGATCGACTTGGCCCAGGCCTTGGCGTCGGCGACGGTGCCGATCTTGTTGGCGAAGCCGAACGCGTAAGCGTCTGCGGCACTGACGGTTTCGGCGCCGAGCAGGATGGTGCGGGCCGGGCCGCCGCCGATCAGGGCGGCCAGCCGGGCGACGGTCCAGCGGTCCACCGAGATGCCGAGCTTGGCGGCGGGCACCGCGATGTAGGCGTCGGGCTCGATCACCCGCAGGTCCGAGGCGAGCGCCAGCTGCACACCGGCACCGATCGCGCCACCGTTGATCGCCGAGATGACCGGCACCGGAAGGCTTTCGATGGTGTGCAGCATGTCGAGCAAACCGGTCAGGAAGGTCTCGGAGTACACACCGGACAGGTCGGCGCCCGCGCTGAAGATCGGGCCACGGCCGGTGAGCACGATGACGCGCGCCCCCTGGTCGACGGCCTCGAGCATGGCGGTGCGCAGCTGGGCGACCAGCTCCTCGTTGAGCGCGTTGCGTCGCTGTTCGCGCTGCAGTTCGATGGTGATCACGTCGCCATCGCGGGTCACGCCGAGCATGAATTCCTCCACAGAAGTACCGGATCACGTGGTTGTCTTCACTCTGCCACAGTCAGCGGTCGGCGCCCGGTAAGGCATACCATCGGCGGCTGTGGGAACCGACTTCGACATCGTGGTGATCGGCGCTGGCCAGGCCGGGCTGTCGGCGGGCTATCACCTGCGCCGGCTGGGGTTGGTGCCCGAACGCGACTTCGTCATCGTCGACCACGCGCCGGGACCGGGCGGTGCCTGGCAGTTCCGCTGGCCCTCGCTCACCCTGACCACCGTGAACCGGGTGCACGACCTGCCCGGCATGTCGTTCGCCGAGACCCTGCCGCCCGGGTCGTCCTCGGCACCGGCCGCGACCGCCGTCCCGCACTACTACGAGCTCTACGAGAAGCGCTTCGACCTGCGGGTTCGCCGTCAGGTTTCGGTGCGGGTGGTCTGCGACCGGACCGCCGACGGGCAGAGCTGCGCCGGACGCGGTGAGGTGCTGCAGGTCGAAACCGACAGTGCCGGAACCCTGCGCACGCGCGGGCTGATCAACGGCACCGGCACGTGGGAACACCCGTTCATCCCGCGCTATCCGGGCGCCGACAGCTTCGCCGGACGTCAGCTGCACACGCGCGACTACCGCAGTGCCGACGAATTCGCGGGCAAGCACGTGATCGTCGTCGGCGGCGGTATCTCGGCGGTGCAGTTGCTCGACGAGATCTCCCGGGTCACCTCGACGACCTGGGTGACCAGGACCGAGCCGCGCTGGCGCGAGACACCGTTCACCGAAGCGGACGGACGCGCGGCGGTGGCCGCGGTGGAGGACCGGGTGCGCCGTGGTCTGCCGCCGGGCTCGGTGGTGTCGCTGACCGGCCTGCCGCTCGACGACCGGCTGCGCGCCGCCCGCGACCGAGGCGTACTCGACCGGCTGCCCATGTTCGAACGGATCGAGCCGACCGGTGTGCGCTGGTCCGACGGCACTTTCCAGCCCGCCGACGTGATCCTGTGGGCGACCGGTTTCCGCAGTTCCCTCGACCATCTGGCCCCGCTGCGGCTGCGCGGGCCCGGGGGCGGCATCACGATGACCGGCCGTCTGGCCACCCAGGTCGCGGTCGACCCCCGCGTGCACCTGATCGGCTACGGGCCGTCGGCCAGCACGATCGGCGCCAACCGGGCCGGCCGCGCGGCCGCCCGGGAGTTGAGCGACTACCTGGGGATCAGTCCAGACCGGCGCTGAAGGTGGCCGGATCGGGGCCGACCCGGGTGCCCCGATCGAGACGGTTGATCGCGGCCATCGCGTC
The DNA here is from genome assembly GCF_051843015.1 of Nocardia sp. JW2. Taxonomy (NCBI): domain Bacteria; kingdom Bacillati; phylum Actinomycetota; class Actinomycetes; order Mycobacteriales; family Nocardiaceae; genus Nocardia; species Nocardia sp. JW2. The sequence goes on along the minus strand of NZ_JBPXLK010000002.1, from coordinate 10,824 downwards.
GACGTCGAGTTCGAAGGTGAACACGTCGAAGTTCTCGGCGATGCGCGAGGGCGTCACCGACTTCGGGATGACGATATTGCCCAGCTGCAGGTGCCACCGGATGATGACCTGCGCGGGCGTGCGATCGAGCTCCTTGGCCAGGCTCACGATGGTGGGATCGTCCAGCAGGGTGCCCTGCCCGAGCGGGCTCCACGCCTCGGTGGCGATGGCGTTGTTCGCATGGAAGGTGCGCAGTTCGGGCTGGGCGAGGGTGGGATGCAGCTCGATCTGGTTCACGGTGGGGATCTCGCCGGTCTCGGCGATCACCTGCTCCAGATCGGGGATCCGGAAGTTGGAGACGCCGATGGATTTCACCCGGCCCTGCGACTTCAATGCCTGGAACGCCCGGAACGTGTCGACGAAGCGATCGGCCTTCGGCACCGGCCAATGGATCAGGTACAGGTCGAGATAGTCCAGGCCGAGCCGCTGCATGCTGGTGTCGAACGCGCGCAGCGTGCTGTCGTAGCCCTGCTCGGAGTTCCACAGCTTGGTTGTCACATAGATCTCGTCGCGGGGAATCCCCGAGGCACGGATCGCGCGACCTACGCCTTCCTCGTTTCCGTAGATCGCGGCCGTGTCGATACTGCGGTAACCGACCTTCAACGCCTCGGCGACCACCGTGGTGACGTCTTCCTCCGGCACCTGGAACACACCGAAGCCGAGCTGCGGTATGACGTTCCCATCGTTGAGCACGATGGTGGGAACAGGACTGCTTTCGCTGCGGAAGGTCACCCTACCGAAGGGTAGAAGTGGTTGCCGGTGGCGTCAACGACGCGACCTCGCGTGTTTCCCCAGGTGTGCGAACCGGGGCGGAGGTCGGTTTTTCACCGGCCGATGCGGCGGTAGCGGGCCAGGCGCAGCGTGCGCAGTTCCTCGGGTGGGTGGGTGCGCAGGGCGGCCAGTTCCTCGGCGATCGCCAGGACGACGCGGCGGGCGAAGGCGACCGGCTCGTCGGCGGCGTCGGGATACTCCTCCACGATCCGGTCAACCACGCCGTCCTCGAGGAGATCCGCGGAGCGAATGCGTTGGGCCGCGGCGAGTTCCGGCGCATGCTCGATATCGCGGAAAACGATGGCACTCGCCCCTTCCGGCGGCAGCGGCGCGAGCCAGCCGTGCCGCGCGGCGAGCACCCGATCGGCGGGGAGCAGGGCGAGGGCGCCACCGCCGGTGCCCTGACCGAGCAGCACGGACACCGTCGGGGTGTCGAGGGTGACGAGATCGGCCAGACAGCGGGCGATTTCGCCCGCCAGACCGCGTTCCTCCGCCTCCTTGGACAGCGCGGCGCCGACAGTGTCGATCACCAGGACCAACGGCAGCCGCAACTCCCCCGCCAGCGCCATGGCCCGGCGGGCCTCGCGCAGCGCGGCGGGGCTCATCGTCTGCTCCTCGAGGCGGCCGGACCGGTCGTGCCCGAACACCACGCACGGCTGCCCGCCGAACCGGGCGAGCGCGAGCAGGACGGTGCGGTCGGTTTCGCCCTGGCCGGTGCCCGAGAGCGGAACCCGTTGGCTGGTATGGCGAAGCAGGTCACGAATGCCCGGGCGGCCGGGGCGCCGGGTACTGAGCACCGAATCCCATGCTGTGGCCGCGGGATTCGCCAGGACCCCCGGATTACGCACGGGCGCAGCCCAACCCGGCTCGGCGGACAACGGAAGCGGCAGGCCGGCGCACACACTCAACGCGCGATAGGCGATCCGGCGGAAGACCTCGATCGGCACCACGCCGTCGATCACACCGTTGCGGTAGAGGTTCTCGGCGGTCTGCACATCGGGCGGAAACGCCTTGCCGTACAACGCTTCGTACACGCGCGGGCCGAGGAAGCCGATGAGGGCGCCCGGCTGGGCGAAGGTGATGTGCCCCAGCGATCCCCACGACGCGAACACGCCGCCCATCGTCGGATTGCGCAGGTAAACCAGGTACGGAAGCCCCGCCGCCTTGTGCACGGCGACCGCACCGGCGATCTTCACCATCTGCACGAAAGCGACTGTGCCCTCCTGCATCCGGGTGCCGCCCGAGGTCGGCGAGGCGATCAGCGGCAGCCCGAGTTCGGTCGCCCGCTCCACCGCCGCCACGATCCGCTCGGCCGCCGCCACCCCGATCGACCCGGCGAGAAACCCGAATTCACAGGCGATCACGGCCACCCGCCGCCCGCGCAGCAGACCCTCGCCGGTGAGCACCGATTCGTCGGTGCCCGCCCGGCGGCTCGCGTCGACGAGCTCCTGGCGGTAGCGCGGCGAGGCGGCACGCACGATCGGTGGGCGATCCCAGCTCACGAACGAATCGACGTCGAGCAGCCGCGCGATCACCTCATTCGCCGAAATCTGCACGAGCAGAGCGTAGCCGGGCGATCACGATGTCGCGGATAGTCTTGACAGTCTGTTGGGTTTTTACAACACTATGTTGTGTGAGCCCAGTAAGACGAGGGGAAACCCTCCCGATCTACAACCGCATCGCGGTGCTGCGCGCCGAACAGCGGATGAGCCGGGCGGCCCTGGCCGACGCGGTGAATGTCAATGTCCAGACGATCGGCGCGCTCGAGCGCGGCGACCACTACCCCAGCCTCGACCTGGCGCTGCGCATCTGCGATGTGTTCGCCCTGCCGGTGGAGGCGGTCTTCTCCCGCACGGAATTCGGCCCGCTCTCGGCCGAGGTGTATCCACGAACGAAAGGCACGTCATGACCAGCGCGACCGGATTGATCGACCGCTATCAGGACTATCGGGTGCGGCGCTGGCTCGTGCAGGAACAGCGCACGGCGGGCATGCTGAAAAGCTGGCGGCCGCAACGACGTCGGCGGCTACTGGTGATCGGCACCGCGACCGCGCTTGCCGGAGTGGCGATCGCGGGCGTGCTGTGCGCGTTCGACCTGCAGGTGGTGCCGGTCGTGATCGCGACGATCTCGCTCCTGCTGTTCCTGCCCGCCTGGACCATGCTGCGAATCGCCAGCGGCGGACAGGATTACGCGCCGGAACAGATGCTCGACGAATTCGAGATCGCCGAGCGCAACAAAGCCCGCTCGGTCGGCCTCGCGCTCACCCAGTCGTTGACCCTGCCGGGTCTGTTCTTCCTGATCGGGGCAAGCGCTATCGACCCCGAAGCCGATGCGTATCGAACCGCCTACGCGGGGGGACTCATGCTGCTGGCAGCGATCATGGCGGGCGGTTGCGCGCCCGCGATGATCATCGGCTGGACCCGTCCCGATCCCGAACCGGAACCCTGACGGGTGAGACCGGGGCTGCGGCCTTCATCGACGCAGCCCCACCCGCCGATCAGTAGCCCTGCATCACCTTGCGCAGCGCGTATTCGGTGAGCGAGACCAGAGCCTGCTTGGCCGGCTCGCGGCGGCGGGCGTCGATCGACATGATCGGGACATCCGCGGGGACCGCGAGGGCCTGGCGGATGTCCTCGAGCGGGTACTTCGGTGCGTCGTCGAACTCGTTGAGCGCCACCAGGAACGGCAGGCCACGTGCCTCGAAGTAGTCGACGGCCGCGAAGCTGTCCTCCAGCCTGCGGGTGTCGACCAGCACCACGGCGCCGATGGCGCCGCGGATGAGGTCGTCCCACATGAACCAGAACCGGTACTGGCCCGGCGTACCGAACAGGTACAGGACCAGGTCGTCGGCGAGGCTGATCCGGCCGAAGTCCATGGCCACCGTGGTGGTCGACTTCTGCGGAATGCCGGTGAGGTTGTCGATTCCGGCACTGGCATTGGTCACCAACGCCTCAGTGCGCAGCGGAACGATCTCCGACACCGCACCGACCAACGTGGTCTTACCGACACCGAAGCCACCGGCAACAACGATCTTCGCCGAAGTCGGCTTGCTCGTGCGGGTGTCGACCTGCGCCGTCGAATCAAATACGCCGGAGTCCACTGAGAACCCTTTCGATCAGCTCGCGACGTTCATCGTCGCTGGAATCGTCTTTCAAAGTCGCCGAGACCCGAACATGACCGGCCTCGATGAGGTCGGCCACCAGTACCCGCGCAACCCCGATGGGGATGCGCAGCTGGGCGGCTATCTCGGCGACGGACGGCGATTGTCTGCACAACTCCACGATGGACGTTTCGAGGTTGTTCAGTTCGAACTGCCGCTCCATGGCGACCGGATGCGAGGCAACGAGAGCCTCCAACGCCAACTCGACTGCCGGCCGGGTACGGCCGGAAGTCAACGAGTACGGGCGAACGAGGCTTGGCTCGGCGCTTCCCATGCGGTGATCGTCTATGTCCATCCCACCATCAGGAACCCATCGTGACGCGTGGCGTGGCCTGGACGGTCTGGCCCACACGCTCGACCAACAGAGCCATCTCGTAGCCGACCTGACCGATGTCACACGAGGTGTTGGTCAGGACCGCGAGATAGGAGCCGTCGCCCACTGCCATCAGCAGCAGGTATCCGTGCTCCATCTCGACGACGGACTGCAGTACCGTACCGCCTTCGAACAGATTCGACACGCCGACGGACAGGCTGGCCAGACCGGCGGTGACAGCAGACAGCTGCTCCGCGCGGTCGACCGGTAGCTGGGCACTGGCGGCCATCAGCAGGCCGTCGGCCGAGACAAGGACAGCATGGGCTACGCCAGGAACCTCGTTGGCGAAGTTCGAAACCAGCCAATCCAGCTGACGGTTCGTACCACCTAGATCGGGGTTCATCGGTCTCCTTTATCTCCGGTTAGGTTCATTGCCTTCATTGCGCGGCCATCCCGGACGCCCTGCTGGTGACGACTCAAGCTGGACCTGATGGTTTCAGGGTCGCGCTTCGGTGTGCGGTCGGCGTTACCGGTCACGCCACCGGGCACGAGCCTTCCGCCCGGATTGCGTTGTGGCAAGCCGGCGGCCGTGCGGGCCTCGGCCTGCGCCTCGGCGGCCCGTCGCGCGGCCTGCCAACCTTCGTCACCGGGTGATTCGAAGGCGGCGGCCAGCTGGGACCGGTCGGAATTCTCGTCCGTGAGCCACGCCGACATCATCTCCGCGAAGATCGGCGTTCCGCCCATCACGGAATCGCCCTCCGGTGCCGGCTGCAACCTGGTCTGGAAGAACGACGCGGCCTTGGCCGGATTCGACCGATAGCTGTGCCGTCCCGGATCACGCCCTGCCGACGCAGCGTTCCCCGGCTCCGCAGGATCCCGATCCCGTTGCGGCAGAGCCACTCCCGGCCCGGCGTTCGCCTGCGGTACCACAGTAGCGCCGGGAGCACGCTGGGGCAGCCCATTCGGTCCGAGTGGGCGCTCCGGCGCGGCTTCACCGCGCTGCGGGAGACCGGGCGCGCGCTGCGGCAGGCCGCCGTCGGCCGGATCCCGGTGGGCGGCGGGCGTTTCCGACGGGGTGCGCTGCGGCAGGCCACCGGCGGGGTTGCGCTGTGGCAGCCCGTTGGCCGGATCCCGTTGCGGCAGACCGCCGGCCGGGTTGTCCAGGCGCGGCAGGCCGCCGGACTGCTCGCGGTGCGGCAGACGCGGGGTCGGCTCGCGCTGGGGCAGGCCACCACGCTGCGGCAGACCGGTCGACGGGTCGCGCTGCACCGGCTCGGAATCACGCTGCGGCGCAGGGCCACCACGCTGCGGCAGGCCCGTCGAGGGATCGCGCTGCACCGGCTCGGAATCACGCTGCGGCACGGGGCCGCCACGCTGCGGGAGTCCGGTCGGCGGGTTGTTCGGCGCACGCTGCGGCAGGCCGGTGGACGGATCACGTTGCGGCAGACCACCGGTCTGCTCCCGCTGCGGCAGACCGTTGGACGGGTCACGCTGCGGGAGACCGCCCGAGGGCGAGCGCTGCGGTAGGCCGCCGGACTGCGGGCCGGCCGCCGGGTCACGCTGCGGGAGGCCGCCGCTCTGGTCGCGCTGCGGCGCGCGGTTCGACGAGTCGCGCTGCGGCAGCCCGGTCGACGGGTCACGCGGCGGGGCGCCGTTGGCGCCAGGCGAACGCTGCGGCAGGCCGCCCTCACGGGTGGGTGCCGCGTCACGCGGGGGCTGACCCTGCTCGCGGGCGGGAGCACCGTTGGCTCCCGGCTGACGCTGCGGCAGGCCACCGGCCGTCGGCGCGGGCTTGGCCTCGCCCGGCTTGCCCTGCGGGGGCTGGGGTGGCTGCGGACGCTGCGGCGCGCCGGGACCACCCGCTGCCAGATTGCGCTTGGGCAGGTTGGCCGCGGCCAGCTTGCCGCGCTGCGGCACATTGCCCTGACCGGGGGTGGCCGGGCGCAACGACGTGGACTGCTCGTTGCCGTCCTGCGTCTGCGCCATGGCATTGCCCGGCTGACGCTGCGGCAATCCACCGGGACCGGTCGGCGGCGGGCTCACGCCCGGGTCGACGGTGACCATCATGTTGCCACCCGGGGTACGGGTGATCGCACGGGTCTGCATGGTGCTCGGCTGCTGCGGCTGCTGGGGCTGCGGCTTCTGCGGCTGCGGCGGTTGCTGCTGCTTCTGCAGCTGGTTCGGCGGCACGACCGCGCCACCGGCACCCGACACGATCAGGCCGACCGGCACGTGCACGGTGACGGTGACACCCGGATCGCGCGCGGTGTCGAACGTCGGGCGCAGGCGGACGGTGAGACCGTGCCGCTCGGCCAGACGGCCGACCACGAACAGACCCATGTGGCGGGCGGTGTCGGGGCCGGGCTCGGCGGCCTGCTCGAGCCTGCGGTTGATGTCGGTCATCTCCGCGGGCGGCATACCGATGCCCCGGTCGGCTACCTCGATCAGCAGACCCTGGTCGTGCGCCTGGGCGAAGGTGAACTTGACGTCGGTCTCCGGCGGAGAGGCGCGCAGCGCGTTGTCGAGCAACTCGGCGAACAGGTGCGCCAGGTCGGAGGCGGCCGGTTCGACGAGCGAACCGCGCGGGGTGGCACCGAGCTTGACGCGCTCGTAGTCCTCGACCTCGGAGATCGCGGCGCGGAGCACGTCGGCGATCTCGACCGGGGCCGACTTCGACCGCCGCTGCTTGGTGCCGGCGAGGATCAGCAGGTTGTCACCGTTACGGCGCATACGCGCGGCGAGGTGGTCGAGGCGGAAGAGATTCTCGAGCAGGCGCGGGTCCTTCTCGTCGTACTCCATCGCCTCGATGAGGGTGAGCTGATGGTCGACGAGCGACTTGGACCGCCGCGCCAGCGTCTCGAACATGTCGTTGACCTGCGAACGCATCTGCGCCTGGTCGCTGGCCAGGCGCAGCGCCTGGCCGTGGATGTCGTCGACGGCGCGGGCCAGCTGACCGATCTCCTCGTCGGAGCGCACCGGCATCGGCTCGAGCGGCACGTCCTCGGGGGCGGCGCCGTTGCGGAGCTGGGCGACCTCGTGGGGCAGGTCGGACTCGGCCACGCGCAGCGCGGCCAGGCGCAGGCGGTGCAGCGGCACGATCATCGAGCGCGCGACGAACACGGCGAGCAGCAGCGCGGCGAGGATGGTCGCGATGACGACCGCGGTGTAGGTCCAGGCGCCGGTGGCGGCCGAGGTGGTGAGTTCGTCCATCGAGGTCTCGATGGCCTTGGTCGACTCGTCGACGACGGTTTCGTAGGCCACGAGACTGGTGACCAGCGAGGTACGCATCTCGCCGATGGGCAGCTTGCCCGCGGCCACGTCGGGCCCGCTCACCAGGTTCTGGCGGATGTCGGCCTGGGTCTTGAGGTCGGCGAGCACCTGGTCGCCGTCGGGGAAGCGGTTGGCGAGCACGTCGAGCAGGTGACGCTCGGTTGCCACGCCGGTGAGGTAGTTCTGCGGGCCCGCGGGCGATCCGCGCAGCATCTCCGAGATCGCGGCCAGCTGATCGACGAGGATCGACCGGGTGTTGAGCGAGTCGACCAGGCGCAGCTTGGCCGTGTCCATCACCGGGTTGCTCACCTGGGCGATCGTCGACTCGACGATCGAGACACTGTCCTTGCGCATCTGCTCGACCGAGGCGAGCGCGGTATCGGGCGAGGCCGTGAGCCCCTTGCCTTGGGCACGCACATTCTTGGCCTGGGCGATCATCCGCTCGAGCGCGGAGTGCGCCTTCGGCAGGTCGACGAGTCGACCGAGCTCGGCCTCGCCCTCGGCGATGGCAGCGTCGAGGTCGACGAGGTCCTGGTCGGTCACCAGGGTGACCCCAGGACCGGCGGGCACCGTCTGGCTACCGGTCACCCGCGCGGTCACAGCACTGAGCGAGGTGACCGACGGAATCGCGTCTACCTGCTCGTTGATGCTCGAAAGCCGGTTGGCCTCGGTGAACTCGGAGGTAATCCTCGACACGCCGAGCCCGACCGCGACCGCGAGAGGCACAGCCAAGACGGCCGTAACCTTCCAACGCAGGTCCCAGTTGCCGAGCGCCCAGCGCTTGCTGCCGGACCTAGCGGCGTCACGCATCTCCCACTCACTTTCCAAACTGGCCTCGTACCGTGCGCCATCACGAACCTCCACAGGCGCAATGGTGGCTCGCCAGACGGTGCTGGCCGAGAACTGCGGCTGGCCGAGAAATTGCGTCTACGACTGCCCGAATAAGTGACAACAGATTCTAACGGATCAATAACTTCTTGGCCGACTCCCGGTAGAGGTCCGCGCGATGACCTGCCCGTTACAGGCAAAACCAAAGGTCGCGGCACCCCCTCGGGTGTCGCGTGAAGTCTGCCACAATCATCAGGATCTATCGAGCGGGCACGAAGCGAGGCTAGGAGTCACAGGCTTGGACACCGAACACGAGTACCGGCCGGTCTATCAGACCAGCCTGGTCGATCCAGCCGACTTCTGGTCAGCCGCCGCTCGCGAGATCGAGTGGGATCTCGCCCCCGAGCACACTCTCGACGCCGCCGACAAACGTTCGGCCCGTTGGTATCCCGACGGCAAGCTCAATACCTGTGTGAACGCCCTCGACCGGCATGTGCGCGGCGGAACTCTCGCCGAAGGTGGACGTTCGGATCAGGCCGCGTTGATCTATGTGTCGGCCATGACCGACACCACAACGACTTATACGTATGCGGAATTGCTCAGCGAGGTGGAACGCTTCGCGGGGGCGATGCGTGATCTCGGCGTGGTCGCCGGTAACCGGGTGGTGATCTATCTGCCGATGATCCCGGAGGCCGTGATCGCCATGCTCGCGTGCGCCCGCATCGGCGCGGTCCACTCGGTGGTCTTCGGCGGGTTCGCCGCACCCGAGCTGGCGGCCCGCATCGACGACGCCGAGCCGGTGCTCGTCGTCACCGCGTCGGGCGGGCTCGAGCCGGGCCGCCGCATCGAGTACCCGCCGATCGTGCTGCAGGCCCTCGACCTGGCCGAGAGCACCTCGGTGCGCACGGTGCTCGTCAAACAGCGACCACAGTTCCCGACCATCGAATTCGCCCAGGACCAGCCCGCCACCGACGTGCTGCCCGCCTCGGATCAGACCGTCGCCGCGCGCTGGCTGGACTGGGACGCCACCGTCGCCGACGCCGAACCGGCCGAGCCGGTGACCGTGGGCGCCTGCGACCCGCTCTACATCCTCTACACCTCGGGGACCACCGGAAAGCCCAAGGGCGTGGTGCGCGACAACGGCGGCCACGCGGTGGCCCTCGCCTGGTCGATGCGCAATATCTACGACGTGGGCCCGGGTCAGGTGTTCTTCGCGTCCTCCGATGTGGGCTGGGTGGTCGGCCACTCCTACATCGTCTACGCGCCGCTGTTCGTCGGCGCGACCACGGTGCTCTACGAGGGCAAACCCGTCGGCACCCCCGACGCGGGCGCGTTCTGGCGCATCGTCGACGAACACGACGTGCGGGTGCTGTTCACCGCCCCCACGGCGTTGCGTGCCATCCGCCGCGCCGACCCGGAGGCCACCGCCGCCCATCGCCACGACCTGTCCCGGCTGCGTGCGCTGTTCTGCGCGGGCGAGCGGCTCGACCCCGCCACCTTCGAGTGGGCCAGCGACACCCTGCTCGCCGGTCATCCCGACACTCCGGTGGTCGACCACTGGTGGCAGACCGAAACCGGCTGGCCCATCTGCGCCGACCCGCTCGGCCTGCAGGAACTGCCCGTGAAGCCCGGTTCCGCCGGAGTGCCGGTGCCCGGGTACCGCCTGCGGGTGCTCGATGCCAGCGGCAACCCGGTACCCAACGGCACCGAGGGCAATATCGTCATCGGCCTGCCGCTGCCCCCCGGCTGCCTGAGCGGCCTGTGGCGCAACCGGGAGCGGTTCGTGCGCTCCTATCTCTCGGCGTTCCCCGGCCACTACCTCACCGGCGACTCCGGCTACTTCGACGAAGACGGCTACCTCTACGTCCTCGGCCGCTCCGACGACGTCATCAATATCGCCGGGCACCGGCTCTCGGCGGGCAGTATCGAGGCCGCCATCTCTGGGCACGAGGCCGTCGCCGAGTGCGCCGTGATCGGCGTGCCCGACGAGCTCAAGGGCAGCCTGCCGCTGGCATATGTGGTGCTCAAGCAGGGCATCGACATCGAGCCCGACCAGTTGCGCGACGAGCTCGTGGAACGGGTGCGCGAGCAGATCGGCGCCATCGCCACCCTGCACGACGCGATCGTCGTCACCGGCCTGCCCAAGACCCGCTCGGGCAAGATCCTGCGCAAGACCATCCGCCAGCTCACCGCCGGTGAACACGTGGAACCCCCGGCCACCATCGAGGACCCGGCCGTCCTCACCGCCCTGGCCGACCGCATCCTCGCCAACCCCCCGCTCGGCAGGCCGACCACCCCCGACGGCGACCATGTAGCGCCTACCTCCTAGAACCGCCCGGCTTCCCCTGTTCTCGGCGCGCCTCCGCCTCTGGACTGACCGGAGGGTGCGACGAAGGAGTGCCCGGAGGGAGGGAAGAGGCGGAGTCAAGCGCCGAGAACCGCG